>NZ_BPIK01000001.1:0-95000 GCF_026004075.1 Meiothermus sp.
AATCTACAAACCACCTTACCCAAATCAGGCACTGCAGTTATGTTTAGAGCATGAACCGCCGTGCTTACCCATCGGACGTCCGTGATGAGGAATGGGCTCTGGTGCTGCCCTATTTGACCCTCGCCCCGCTGGAAGCACCCCAGCGCAAGTACGACCTGCGCGAAGTGTTCAACGCCCTGCGCTGGATGGTTCGAACCGGTGCTCAGTGGGACTACCTGCCCCACGACTTCCCACCCCCCCATATCGTTCAGGCGCAAGCCTACCGCTGGATGAACCGGGGGGTCTTCGAAGACCTGGTACACGACCTGCGCATGACCCTGCGAATGCTCCAGGGCAAAGCCGCCCATCCCAGCGCTGCCATCTACGATGCTCGCACCCTACAGTCCACCCCGCAAAGTGGGGAGCGGGCCGGATACGATGGGTACAAACGACGCAAGGGAAGCAAAGTTCACCTGGCGGTAGATACCCTGGGGCATCTGCTGGCCCTGGTAGTAACGGCGGCCAGTGAACAGGAACGGGCCCAGGTGGGAGCCCTCAGTCAACAGGTGCAGGAAGTGACGGGGGAGCAGGTGGAAGTGGCCTTTGTGGATCAGGGTTACACTGGGGAGGAAGCGGCACAAGCGGCAGAGGCGGAAGGCATCGCCCTGTGTGTGGTCAAGGTGGAAGGGGCCAAACGAGGATTCGTGCTGCTGCCGAAGCGTTGGGTGGTGGAACGTTCGTTTGCCTGGACATCCCGGTTTCGCAGGCTGGCGCGAGACTATGAGCGGCTGGCTGAGACCTTGCGAGGTTGGCACTGGTTGGCTTTTTCGATTCTGATGACAGCGAAAACTGTGGAGCTTTTACGAACAGCTAGTTAGCAGGCTCTAAGGCTTCGCGTAAGTTCATGCCTCTATCTAGCCTCAACCCTGAATAACGGTCAAGTCTGGCCCTGCGGCGCGTGGCCCAGGTGCTCTCGGCCCAGCGCCGCGGCGGCGACCGCTACTTCCGCTGGGGCGGCGACGAGTTCGCGGCCCTCCTGCCCCACACGCCCCGCGAGGGGGCGGTGGGCGCGGCCGAGCGCCTGGCCCGCCACGTCGAGGCGATCGACCTCGAGGGCCGCCTCCTGGGGGTCAACGTGGGGGTGGCCGCCTTCCCCGAGGACGGCACCGACGAGGACGTCCTGCTCAGCACCGCCGACCACCGCATGTACCGGGCCAAGACCCACGGGGTCGCGGTCTGGGCACAATGATTGTGGACCAGAACCTCTCGAAGCGCAGGGGCTGGGGGAGATGACCCCCTCGGCCGTCCGCAGGGGAACGGCCAGAAAACTACGGTCGGAAACGGCGGGTTGCGCCTGCGCCTACAGGGGCCTTTGTTCGGGCACCCCGTTTATACCGCCGGGGGGTATGGCCGCCAACGCGGTAGGGGCGCGACCGGGGCGCCTCGAGCGGAAAAACCCTCACGCATTCGGCGTGATCATCCCGTCGCACAAGCGTCATACCTCTTGGAAATATCCCGGGCCGGGCCCCGTGAAAAATCTCACTCCGCGGTGCCCTTGCCTTTTTCCTTCTAGACCCCTACGATGTAGACTCGAGAACCCCAAACATACCCGATATCGGTATACGCGCCGGTACGGGCAGCCCCAGCGCAGGAGGTGTGGACATGCAGGACGAGAAGCATGACCTACTGGCCCGGATCAACCGCAGGGAATTCCTCAGGAAGACCGGAATCGCCGCCGCGAGCCTGAGCACGGTCCCCGGCCTGGCGGGCCTCGCCGCCGCCCAGCAGAACCCCACCGCCGACGCCCTGGTGGCGGGCAAGGACCCCGGCCTGATCGTGCGCAACACCAACCCGGTCGAGCTCGAGACCCCCGTCGCCCTGCTGCGCGAGCACCGCTACACGCCCAAGAACATCATGTACATCCGCAACAACCAGGGGGTGCCCCCGGGCATGCAGCTCACCACCGAGCCCCCCAGGGCCGAAGAGTGGACGGTGGAGGTGGTGGGCCTGGTGGACAAGCCCCTCACCCTGCGCCTCTCCGAGCTCAAGGGGCTGCCCGCCACCGAGCTCGAGATGGTGCTGCAGTGCTCGGGCAACGGCCGCAGCTTCTTCTCCCGGTACGCCCGCGCCAGCGGGGCCCAGTGGGAGCGGGGCTCGCTGGCCAACGTGCGCTGGAAAGGGGTGAAGCTCTCGGCGGTGCTGGAGGGCGCCGGGGTCAAGCCCGAGGCCCTCTTCCTCACCGCCGAGGGGGCCGACCAGCCCGCCAACCCCCAGGCCCCCGACATCGAGCGCAGCGTCCCCCTGCGCGACGTGCTCGCCAGCGCCCTGCTGGCCTACGAGATGAACGGCGAGCCGCTGCCCACCGTGCACGGGGGGCCGCTGCGGCTGATCGTGCCGGGCTACTACGGCATCAACAACATCAAGTGGGTCAACCGGCTGCGCCTCGAGGCCGCCGCCTCGACCAACAACACCATGATCCCGCGCTACCGGGTGCCCTTAGCCCCCGTCCCCGTGGGCAGCGCCTTCACCTTCACCCTCGACAACAGCCGCCCCAACTGGCGGCAGAACGTCAAGGCCGTCATCCTCAGCCCCGCCGAGGGCCAGAGCGTCAGCGGCATCATCGAGGTGCGGGGCGTGGCCTGGAACGACGGCTCGGCGCCGATCACGGGGGTCGAGGTCTCCACCAACCAGGGCCGTAGCTGGCAGTCGGCCAGCCTCGAGAAGCCCTCCTCGCCCTACGGCTGGTACCCCTGGCGCGTCCGGGTGATGGTGGCGACGGGCGACACCGAGGTCTGGGCCCGCGCCACCGACGCCCTGGGGCGCAGCCAGCCCGTCGACGGGGCGATCCTGTGGAACCCCAACGGCTACGAGTGGAATGCGGTGGACAAGGTCAAGATCAAGGTGGGCTGAGGGCTTTGGCTATGGGTTCTTCACGCGTGAAGTGGCTCGCGGCCGCGGCCGGGGCGGCCCTCGCCCTGGCCTGGGTGATGGCCCAGGGGCTGCCGCAGGGCGAGGGCAAGGCGTTGGTGGAGCAGCGCTGCAGCGTCTGCCACGGGTTGGAGGTCATCACCAGCAACCGCCTCAGCGCCGCCGAGTGGGACGCGGTGGTGGGCAGCATGATCGGCAACGGGGCCCGGCTCGACGACGCCGAGCGCAAGGTGGTCGTGGCGTACCTGGCGACCCACTTCGGCAAGGAGGCCGCGCAGGCCGCCCCGGCCCCCGCCGACGAGGGGGTTAAGGTGTACGCGGCGTGCCAGGGCTGCCACCAGGCCAACGGGGCCGGGGTCCCGGGGGCCTTCCCGCCCCTGGCCCGGCACGTCCCCGCCATCCTGGCGGCCCCCGGCGGGCGGGCGTATCTGCCGCTGGTGGTGCTGGGCGGCCTGCAGGGCCCGATCGAGGTCGAGGGCGTCGCCTACAACACCCCCATGCCCGCCTTCGCCTCGCTCAGCGACGCGCAGGTGGCGGCGGTGCTCAACCACGTGGCCTCGAGCTGGGGCAACGCCGCGCTGCTCAAGGACTTCAAGCCCTACACCGCTGAGGAGGTCCGGGCCCTGCGCCGGCCCCTCACCCCGCAGCAGGTCTACGCACAGCGGGCCAAGCTGGGGCTGAAGTAGCATGGGACGGGTCCTTTCGCTGCACGTGGGCGAGCGGCCGGGGCTGCCCAAGGCCGGGGTGGGGGAGCTGCGGCTGGTCGCCGGCTACGGCGCCGTGGGCGACCGGCACGCCGGCGGCGACCCGAGGCGGGCGGTGCTGGTGGCAGGGGTTGGGAGCTACCGCCGCGCCCTGGAGGCCGGGGTCGCGCTGCCCTACGGCGCTTTGGGGGAGAACCTGCTGCTCGACCTCGACCCCCACGCCTGGGTGGGGCGGCGGCTCGAGGCGGGCGGGGCGCTTTTGGAGCTGGTCGCCGTCTGCCCGGTCTGTGCCGCGCTCACCCGCCTGGACCCCCGCCTCCCCCGGCTGCTGTACCGGGGGCGGGGGGTGTACGCGCGGGTGCTGCGCGGGGGGGTCGTGCGCCCGGACGACCCGGTCGAGGTGCAGGCCCTCGAGGACGACCTGGCGTTGGCTGGGCGAACGAACTGACCGAATCGGGTATCAGCCGTGCAAGAACCTGGGCAGGCTCTGCCACAGGATGAAGGCCCCCATCAGCACCAGAAAGCCCGCGAAGCCGCGCCGCAGGCCGAGCTGGGGGATGCCCGCGGCGATGCGCCCGCCCAGGAAGCTCCCCGCGACCCCCAAGGCCGCGAAGAGCAGCACGACGTCCCAGTGGACGCTGTAGCCCTGCGCGGGCAGCAGGTGCAGGTACTTGTAGAAGCCCACCCCCGACTTCAGCGCGACGACGAGCAGGCTGGTGCCCACCGCCAGGTGCATGGGCAGGCCCCCCAAGAGCACCAGCGCCGGCACGATCAGGAAGCCCCCGCCCACCCCGACCAGCCCGGTGAGGACGCCCACGCCCAGGCCCTCGAGCACGATCTTGAGGGGGGAGCGCTCGCGGGGGCGGGGCTGCCCGGGGAGCTTCTGCGGGCGGAACATGAAGTAGGCGGCCAGCAGCATCACCAGCGCGAAGAGCCCGAGCTGCCACACGCCGGGCACCCACTGGGAGAAGTAGGCCCCCAGGTAGGTCCCGGCCATCCCCGGCAGGCCGAACCAGACCACGCTGGCCCAGTCGATCTGGCGCCGCAGGCCGTAGGGGAGGGCCCCCACCAGGGCGATGAGGCCCACCACGGCCAGCGACTCCGCGACGGCCAGCTTCTCGGGCTCGCCCACCAGATAGACCAGGATGGGCACGGTGAGGATGGAGCCCCCCGAGCCCAGCATCCCCAGGGCGATCCCGACCAGCACCGCGCCGGCCCAGGCTAGGAGCATGCGGCCTCCGCGGGCGCAAGGCGCCCCGCCAGGGGGTAGCCGTGCCGGGCGTAGCCCTGGATGCCCCCCAGCAGCCGGCCCACCTCCGCGAAGCCCTCGTAGCCCAGCACCTCGGCGGCGAGCGCGGCGCGGCTGCCGGAGGCGCAGACCGTCACGACGGGGCCCCGGATCTCGCCGAGGCGCCCCAGCAGCTCCCCCAGCGGGACGTTGAGCGAGCCGGGCACGTGCCCCTGGGCGTACTCCTGTGGCTCGCGCACGTCCAGAAGGGTCGCCCCGCGGCGCGTCCAGAGCGAGAGTTCGTTGGGGAAGACGTCCTGGTACATGGCCCTGGTCACTTTACGGGCAGCCCCGCCCGCCTCCAGGCCTCGAGGCCCCCCGCCAGGTTGTAGGCCTTGAAGCCCTTAGACGCCAGGAAGCGCGCCGCCGTAGCGCTGCGGCTGCCGCTGCGGCACTGGCAGATGATCTCCTTGTCCCTGGGCAGCTTCTCCCACTCGGCGGCCAGCCTGTCCAGCGGCAGGGCCTGCGAGCCGGGGATCTTGGCCTCCTTGCGCTCCGGCGGCGTGCGCACGTCGAGGAGGAGGGCGCCGGCCTCGAGCTTCTGCCGGGCCTCGGCGGGGGAGAGGCGGCCGGGGGCGGGGCCGCCGAGCGCCTTCTTGAGCCAGCCGATCAACGCTCCACCTCGAAGCCCGCGCTCATCCAGCCGTAGGTGCCGCCCTCGAGGTTGCCCACGAGCTCCTTGCCGAAGCCCTGGCCCACCAGGTAGGCCGCGGCCTGGGAGGAGCGGTTGCCCGAGGCGCAGGCCAGCAGGATCTTGCGGCCTTTGGGCAACTGCCCGGCCTGGGCCACGAAGCGCCCCAGCGGGACGTTGACCGCGCCCGGCAGGTGCCCCATGGCGTACTCGTAGGGCTCGCGCACGTCCACGACGTAGGCCCCTTCCCGGATCCACTGCTGGGCCTCGTGGGGGGTGAGTTCGGTAAAGGCGGTGTCCTGGTAGGTGACCTCGAGGGGCGCTGTGTCCAGCGGCAGCCCGGCCTGGTACCAGGCCATGATGCCCCCATCGAGGTTAAGCAGGTTCGAGTAGCCCTTGGCCGAGAGCCAGGCCGCGGCCTGGGCGCTGCGGTTGCCGCTGCGGCAGTACAGCACCACCGGCTGGTTCTTGGGAATCTCGCTAAAGCGCCCGCCGAACTCGGACAGTGGAATAAGTTCGGCCCCCTCGATGCGCACCTGGGCAAACTCCTCGGGTTCGCGTACGTCTACAAACAGAGCCTTTTCTTCTTGCAGTTTACGGGCTTCTTGCGGGCTGATGTCTTTGTATGGAACGGTGAGCATGGGTTCCTCCTGTTATACAGGGCTTGTGCAGGGGATGCCGGCCTCGCACCAGGCTTTGATGCCGCCTTCGAGGTGCCAGACCTTGGGGTGGCCCAGGTTTTTCAGGGTTTTGAGGGCTTCTTGTGAGCGGTTGCCGCTGCGGCAGTACAGGAGCACGGGCCGTTCGCGCTCGAGGTACAGAGGGGCCAGGGCCTGAAGCCTGGACAGGGGCAGGCGCAAAGCCCCCGGCAGAAGGCCATCGGCCCACTCCTCGGGCTCACGGACATCTACCACCTGAAAGCGTTCTAGCGTGTGGTAAGCGGTTTGGACAGAAAGGTTCATGGTGCTTGTAGGGGAGCCCCCGGCCACTGCCAGGGGGCTCGGTATGCAGGGTCAGACTCGACTAGGCATTTACCAACTCACGGGAAGGGCCTTTCTCAACGGGGAAGCCCTCCTGCTGCCAGGCCCGGATGCCACCGGTGAGGTTGACCAGGTTGCTAAAGCCTGCGCCCATCAGTGCGCTAATGGCCGTGGACGAACGGTCGCCACCCAGGCAGTGCACCACCACCGGCTTGTCCTTGGGGATGCGGTTCAGGTTGTTCATCACCCGCCCGGCGTGGATGTTCTGGGCCCCAGGGATGTGGCCGGCCAGGTACTCGTCGGCCCCGCGCACGTCCAGAATGGTGGCCTCGCCCTTTTCCCACAGGGCTTTGGCCTGGGCTGCGGTGACCTGAGGAACGGTCTCGAGCTCACCCTGTGCGTAGCCCTCGAGGCTAGGAATATACCCCACCACCCGATCCAGCCCGATGCGAATGAGCTGCTTGACCAGCTCGCCCACCCGTTCAGGGCTGGCCAGCAGCACCAGGTCGCGGTCGTAAGGCAGCAGCCAGCCGGCCCAGGTGCTGAAGCTCTTGCCTGCCGGAATGTTGATGGCCCCCTTCAGGTGCCCTCCGGCGAAGGCCAGCTTGTCGCGGGTATCCACCAGCAAGGCCCCCTGGCCCAGCTTCTGCTGAAACTGCTCGGGGGTGAGCTGGTGGGGTATGGGCAGGTCGCCCAGGATGGGCATCCCGTCGCGGTTAAGCCGCTTCATCTGGGCAAAGTAGTAAGGGGCTTCGGGCTGGCCCGAGAGCAGGGCCTTCACAAAGCCTTCCTCGTCGCCCGTGCGCAGGTAGTCGGCCCACCAGGCAAAGCGGCGCTCATAGCCCACCGTGGTGCTAGCAACAGCCCCCAGACCCTTCCCGCAGGCGCTACCCGCGCCGTGGCCCGGCCAGACCTGCACATAATCGGGCAGGGTGAGGAATTTTTCCTTCAAGCTTTTGAACATGCGCCGGGCGCCGGGTTCGGCGGTGCCCAGGATGCCGGCAGCCTCTTCCAGCAGGTCGGGACGGCCAATATCCCCCACAAACACAAAGTCGCCGGTCAGGAAGAAGCCGGGCTCGGTGGCAGCGGCTCCGTCCTGCACCAGAAAGCTGATGTGCTCGGGGGTGTGGCCGGGGGTATGCACCACCGTGAGGGTGATGTTGCCAAGCCTGATCTGGTCGCCATCGCGCACGAGCTGGTAGTCGAAGCCCTCGAGGCCCCTGTACTTCCAGTTTTCGTCGCCCTCATCGCTCAGGTAGAGCTTGGCTCCGGTGGCTTTGGCCAGCTCGCGGGCGCCCGAGAGGTAGTCGGCGTGGATGTGGGTCTCGGTGACAGCCACAATCTTCATGCCGTTCTTCTGGGCCTCGTCCAGGTAGATCTGTATGTCGCGCCGGGGGTCTACCACGATAGCAGTGCCCTGCGATTGACAGCCGATAAAGTAACTGCCCTGCGCCAGTCCTTCCTCGTAGATTTGCTTAAAAAGCATTCGCTAACCTCCTGACCGTAAGGATATATCCCCAGGGGGTATTTTGTCAAATACCCATGGGGGATATTAAGGCGCTGCCCCCCTGAAGACACAAAAGTCTCATGCCAGGCCTTTCAGCATGAACTGCCAGTACATGACTGGTAGCACGTGCTTCTTGAGCAACCACATGTCGTAGCGTTCCTTTTGGGTGTTGATGGGTAGGGTGGGGTGCCAGCGGTTGTCGTAGAGGAACTCGGCTAAAAACATCTTGCCGTAGGCCGTTACGAGTGGGCAGGAAGTATAACCGTCGTACTTAGCCTTGGGGTTTTGACCCCTGATTGCCTGTAGTAGGTTTTCCACCAGCACCGGCGCTTGCTTACGCACCGCGGCGCCGGTCTTGGAGGTGGGCAGATTACTGGAATCGCCCAGGCTAAACACGTTGGGAAAACGCACGTGCTGAAGCGTATGCTTGTCTACCTCAACCCATCCCAAGGGTGTGCTGGGATCCGCCAAGGGGCTTTGCTTGATGAAGTCGGGCGCACTTTGTGGAGGAACCACATGTAAAAAATCAAATGGGATGGTGACCCTGGGTCTGGGAGTGCCCGGATTGGCCTTGACCTGGGGATGGTTGAGGGTGTACTCGAAGGTGGCTTCTTTTTTGGAGCCATCTACTGCTACGAGTTCGTGGTTGAACTGTGTTTGAATGCTGTAACGTTCGACTACTTTGTCCAGAACTGATTTGACCTCTGGCACAGCAAAAATGGTGGTGCCAGCAGAACCAAAAATCACCTGGGTACCCCCGGCCAGTCCTTTGCGCCGCACATAGTCGGCGGTTAAGTACATAACTTTTTGTGGCGCTCCGCCACACTTGACTGGGGTGCTGGGAGCGGTAAACAGCGCAGTACCACCCCTAAATTGTTGTAAAAATGACCAGGTTTTGGGTGCCAGGTCGAAGCGGTAGTTGCTGCTAACGCTGTTTTGGCCTAGGGTTTCTTCCAGTCCAGCTATCTTATGCCAGTCGAGCTGAATGCCCGATGCTACAACCAGGAAGTCGTAGCCGATTTGCTGGTTGCTTCTCGTGGTGACAGTTCGCTGGTAGGGGTCTATTTCCTCGGCATAATCCTGAATCCATTTCACGCCCTTGGGTATCAGGGTTTCCTCGTCTCGAACCGTGGCGTCGGGGTTGTAGGTACCGGCTCCAACCAGCGTCCAGGCGGCCTGGTAGTAATGCCGGCTCGAGGGTTCGATAACCGCGATGTCCGACTCCCCTTTGCGGCGAAGCTGTGCTGCCACGGTTAATCCGGCCGTGCCCCCTCCGATGATCAGGATTTTATGGTGTAACCTATTCCTGGAATGAACAAAAAAAGGCTGTTCCCGGGTTTCAACCATTGTGCAACCTCCCTGTTAGGCGTTTACCTTTTCCATTAACGGTTAACGGTAGTGATAACTTGCAGTTATGACAAATGAAATTTAGTTATACTATCTATGAACCTTGGGGTATAGCACATGCGTTTGAATCCTCGGTACTTGGTGGTATTTTGCGTGGTGGCTGAGTTGCGCAGCCTGAGCCGCGCCGCCGAAGTTTTGCATCTGAGCCAGCCTGCGGTGAGCAAAACCCTCAAGGCCCTCGAGGACGCTGTACGGCAGCCCCTTTACGAACGTACCCCCCAGGGTATCACCCTGACCGAAGCTGGTAAAGCCTTGCTGCCCTATGCCTGTGCGGTAAGCCGCAGCCTGGCCCAGGCCACCCGTTTTATTGAGGAGAAGCGGCACCGGCGTATCCCGAGCCTCGAGGTGGGCCTGGCCTGGAGTCTGATACCACGCTACCAGGCCCCCCTGCTGAGCTGGGCCCTGGCCCACCAGGCCCGGGCCGAGCTAAACCTAAAAAACGGTACCACACTGGAGCTCATCGAGCAGGTATTCCAGCGCGATCTGGACGCGGCGCTGGTGTTGGGGGGAACCGATGCCCTGCCCGAGCCACTGCTGGCCCAACGCCTGACCAGCGAAGAGATGGTGCTAGTGGTGGCCCCTTCCCATCCCTGGGCTAGTTTAGGGGGTGTGGCTTTAGGGCAGCTCGAGGGGATGACACTGCTGGTGCCCCAGCGCAACTCGCGGCTGCGCCTGCGGCTCGAGCAGTTCTTAGAGCGCCACGGAATTGTGCCAGCGCGTTTGCTGGAGTGCGGCAGCCTATACGGGGTCAAAGCCGCTGCTGCCGCCGGGCTGGGAGTGGGCCTAGCCAGCCGCTCGTTTGTGGGGCCCGAGCTCGAGGCCGGCCTGCTGCGGCTCCTGTTCATCGAAGACGCAGGTTTTTCGCTGGGGATACACTGGGTTTCCTATCCCGAGTCCTCTGTGGACTTTGCCACCCGCGAACTGATGGGATCGTTGTGGCGTGCCCTTAGCACCGCCCAGGGGCTGGTGAAGATGTAATTTTTAGGCTAATCCCGCTTTGCTTTTGTAAACGATAGCCTCGTGGAACCCTTAAGTTCCGGTAACGCCCAAAATACGAAAAAGCCGCTCAGGATTAATTTGGCATGTATCAATAATCTTGTCCTGAACGGCTTTTCTTTTGGTCGAGGCGAGAGGATTTGAACCTCCGACCACACCCACCCCAAGGGTATGTCGCACTCTTTTGGCGTTTTACGAGAAAAGTAACGAGGTCGCATTCTTGCTTTTCTAAAGCTATAAAGCTGAAATTTGTTCATCCGGTTTCATACTAGCACATACGACCTAAATCGAGTTCATACGGATTCGGTAACTCCCCGGTAACTCCCCTTGGTGTGAGTGGAAGTTATACCGACCATGTCTGCATTTGCTAGATTGGCAACCCCAAAGATTGAGAACTCGAGACCATGTTCTTGTAGGGTTTTGTGGACAAATTCAAGGCCGAAGCTGGGAGGGGCGAGACTGAAGCTGGGCTCGTGAGGGCAACACAAGCTGTTGTTGACTATTAATCTTGTTTAGAGCCTGCTAACTAGCTGTTCGTAAAAGCTCCACAGTTTTCGCTGTCATCAGAATCGAAAAAGCCAACCAGTGCCAACCTCGCAAGGTCTCAGCCAGCCGCTCATAGTCTCGCGCCAGCCTGCGAAACCGGGATGTCCAGGCAAACGAACGTTCCACCACCCAACGCTTCGGCAGCAGCACGAATCCTCGTTTGGCCCCTTCCACCTTGACCACACACAGGGCGATGCCTTCCGCCTCTGCCGCTTGTGCCGCTTCCTCCCCAGTGTAACCCTGATCCACAAAGGCCACTTCCACCTGCTCCCCCGTCACTTCCTGCACCTGTTGACTGAGGGCTCCCACCTGGGCCCGTTCCTGTTCACTGGCCGCCGTTACTACCAGGGCCAGCAGATGCCCCAGGGTATCTACCGCCAGGTGAACTTTGCTTCCCTTGCGTCGTTTGTACCCATCGTATCCGGCCCGCTCCCCACTTTGCGGGGTGGACTGTAGGGTGCGAGCATCGTAGATGGCAGCGCTGGGATGGGCGGCTTTGCCCTGGAGCATTCGCAGGGTCATGCGCAGGTCGTGTACCAGGTCTTCGAAGACCCCCCGGTTCATCCAGCGGTAGGCTTGCGCCTGAACGATATGGGGGGGTGGGAAGTCGTGGGGCAGGTAGTCCCACTGAGCACCGGTTCGAACCATCCAGCGCAGGGCGTTGAACACTTCGCGCAGGTCGTACTTGCGCTGGGGTGCTTCCAGCGGGGCGAGGGTCAAATAGGGCAGCACCAGAGCCCATTCCTCATCACGGACGTCCGATGGGTAAGCACGGCGGTTCATGCTCTAAACATAACTGCAGTGCCTGATTTGGGTAAGGTGGTTTGTAGATTCTAGTGAACCCGTGCTCTGGTAGTGGTGGCTCCAAGAGGCAATAACTCTAAACGAAGTGGGTTCAGAATCTCTCTCCTTAGGCTTTCCTCTAATAAGTCCAGTTGTTTTTGGCTGGCTATCTTTGCGAAAGTATCTCGTGCTGCGCTGATGTACAGAATAAGCTGTTGAAGTTCTAGCATTTTGGCCAACTTAAAGCGAATAGTGGCCCGGGTCTTCTCGAGCATGATAATTTTGCTCGCAAGACGTTCAATCTGATTAGACGATTGTTCCGAGAAGTAGAGCAAATCGTTGAGTTCCTGGATTTCCTTACGTATCGCGGTAGCTTTTATTGGTTTTCCGACCTGTGCGAAATGGCTTAACTTGCGTTTCAGAGCTTTATATGCGTGATCTATTTCCTCGAGTAAGTTGGGTCGGGATGCATAGCGGTTTATAGCAGTCTCCAGAGCACTTTTAACCACTGCCAGTTCGCGGTTGGTGGCGTGATGCTCGTCTATTGTTGCAAGGATGCGATCAAGCAAAGTGGAGAAGTCATCGTAAACCAGACCGGAGTAGAGCCTGTGCTTCACAGAAGCTGTCATAGGGTCTTTACGCTTTCCCTCCTTAACCCGCTTGGGATAACCCGCGCCGTGATTGGGGCAGACCCGTAGCCCTCGTACCGCAGCCTTTTTGCACTGCTTGCCCGTGCTTTTCACAATCGCCTGGCAACGGGGCGGGTGACCCCGCAGGTGGTCACAACAGGGCTCCAATGCTTTGGCCGAACCTAGTGAACGGGTGATTCTTTGCTTGCCCATAAAACTACCCTAGCACTAACATCCATAGGGCTCACAAAACCCAAGAGACTATTTGGCACCCTTCTGTGGATGGGTGGGGCAGGTTTAGTAAGATTTCAGGGCCGGTGCGTAAACTCAAGCTACCCCCAACCGTGCCAGTAGCTCAAAGGGCCTGGCGGCGATACGCTTAAGGGCGGTGGTCATGCTGGACACGCCCCACGCGTGTAAACAGTTGATGATAAACGCCTGGAGGCGGGCCAGATCCATTAGCTGCCTGGTCCCGCACTCGACAATGATCCTTGCCCAAAAGTCACATCACGCACCAGAAAGTCATGGTTCTTGATGCCCCCACCGTTCGCGTACAAGCTGACCCAGGTGCAGCGCTTCCCAGTCCAGCAAGGCCCCACTGGCCCGCACCTGGTACGTCCAGACCTTGCCACGACGCACCTCTAACCAGCTTGCCTGTCTCTCCATTGCAGCGGCGGGACGCCGGGATCATAAATAATACAACAACTTTCAGTAGTACGTCCTCTAGGGTATCTTGGAAAGAGAAAGGACTGACTGTCAAAATAAGATACTTCTTAACCAGTCGCCTTATGAAAACGTCGTATGAGCATCATAGCCGCGATTGATTGGCCAACACTGAATGCCACGGTAGATAAGGAAATCCGCCGGAGGGAGCACCATAACCCTGCTATCTCGGTGTTCCGGTGGTGGGCCCGGCGCCCCCATAGCGTGATTCGAGCCTTGCTAGAGGCTGCTCAAAGCCAAGGGGTTCGCTATGTGGCGGATCCCTTCAGCGGCGGTGGAACGGTGGCTCTCGAGGCGGCGGCTTTAGGCCTGCGTGCATATGCGCAGGACCTGTACCCATGGCCGGTGTTCGGCCTACAGACGGCCCTGAGCCAGGTCGATCCTAAACGGCTGCGTGTGGAAGGGAGACGCCTGTTACATCACCTCGACCCACTCCGCCGATACTACCAGCGAGAGGATGGCCGGGAGCTTATGGGCATTCTGCGGGTGAGGGTTGTGCGCTGCCTGGAATGCGAGTTTACCTTTCCACTCTATCCAGAAGGAGTACTGAGTAAGGTGCGACGCAGCGGGAGCGAGGCATATTACGGCTGTCGCCGATGTGGTAATGTCTCTCTTGAGGCTGGATGTGCTTGTGGCTATGAACTTCCTGCCTCCCCGGCAGGAAAAGTGGCTTGCCCCCACTGCGGTGTGGCTGGCTCCGTTGCCACAGTCGGCTGGACTGCTCCGTTAGTACTGGAAGATAACAACGGCCGAGTGCTGGTGCGCCCCACCGTGGAGGGCGATCCGGTGGCCTTTATCCCAGCTAGCAACACATTCCTCCAGTTGAGGCAACCGATCAAGGTCGGGCTGGAAACCCGGCGATTGCACAGAAGCGGGTTACAGTATTGGGGAGACTTATACAGCGAGGCCCAGGCTGCGGTGATCCTCGAAGGCCTCAACTACCTTAAGGAGCGCCGGATGCCTGGTAGTGTGCGTAACCGCTTGGCTATGGTGTTGCTGGGACTGGCAGAAATGGCCGCTCTGCTAGCCCGTTGGGATCGGCTATACTGTAAGGGCATCGAGGGTGTTGCCAATCATCGCTATGCCATCCCGCCTGTTGCCTTTGAGGCCAACCCGCTGGCAAACGTTGGTCGAGGTGTGCTCAGACGGCGCCTAGAGGCTGCCTACCGAGCCACCGACTGGTACCACGGGTTGGAGAATAAGGGCCGTGTCCAGCTGGTTGCAGGTAGCAGCGAACGACAGGCCCTAAAAAGAAGGGTCGTGGACTTGGTACTCACGGATCCCCCCTACTTTGATGACGTGCAATACGGGGAAATGGCCCAGCTGTTCCATTTCTGGCTGGGCCAGTACCGACCGATGGTTGCTGACGAGAAGCAGGAGGCGGTGCCAAATTCGATGCGCGGCGTCGGCGCTGAAGGATATGCTGAGCGGCTCGAGGCAATCTTCAAGGAGTCGTTGCGCAGCTTGCGGAGGGGAGGTCGGATCATTTTGAGTTACCACAACCGTGAGCTCAGGGCCTGGGAAGCCCTGGCTAGCGCCTTACGCGTCAACGGGCTGCGCTTGCGTGGTGCTGCGGTGGTGCTCGCAGAGAGTGCCAATGATCACTCCAAGCGCGGTACGAATGCCCAGCTATACGACGCGATCTTAGAGCTTGAACTGGGATACAGAGGGGACGCTGAGGCGGTCTGGTGTCCGGAGAATCCCGTTGCCAAAAACCTGCTCGCGGTGGCTTTGGCGCTGGGTGAGGCCCTCGAGGGGCAATCCTTGGCTGAAAGCTATGCCGCTCAGTGCGCGGCCCTTGGAGTAGAGCCTTCGATTTGCTGATGTGGGGGATTGATCGAAATAGTCTGATCGACGATGCCCTGCTGCGCCGCATCTACCCGCAGGGACTCGACGTCTATGCTCGGTTATCCGGCGTGCTGGGGCGGCGCGCCTGGGAGCAGAGACGGCGTCTGATCCTGATGGACTCCACCCGCCCGAGCCCCCTACCCCAAACCCTGGCGGTGGGCCTGTTGGTCGCCGATTTCTTCCATCGGGAGATGTACCACTCCCCATACTTGAAAGGCAATCTGCTCATCGTCACCCGCCAAGTAGGCCAGTTGCGAGAAAGCTTGCGCGAGTTCCGCCTGGGAGAAGCAGGCGACAGCTTGGAGCGCTTTTGGGAAATCCGCACCCTCTCCCGCTACCAACCGCCAGGCAGCCGACCGGCGATCTACCTAGCTAACCCCGGCTGGCCGCTCGAGCACCCCTTCGCTGCGGTGATCATCGATGCCACCGATCCCCGGGTCTTGGCTTGCCTAGAGAACCTGCCCTTCAACCATTACCTAGCCGTTACTCCGCCACTGGATGAGGCCACGTTAGCTCGGCTAGGCAGGTCGGCCGTGCTATGGGATGAGGCTGCCAAAGGATGGGTAGCCCGGGAGTTCAATAGGCACGAACATCCCGGGCATCCAGCTTCATCGCCATCCTACCGCTGGGTGGAGGTGATCGAAGATGCAGAACTGGACAAGGTTCTTTGGGCGGCTTACCAGCAGCTAGCCGAGGCCCAGGCGATGTTCGGGGGGTTTTTTCCCCTCCGGCAAGCCTGGGGTTTGTTCCATCAGCTACGCATGCTCAGCGTGCCGCTGTACCGGCTTGAAAACCTGCGTAAGCATAAGGGACGCCCCACCCTGCGCGACCGGCTGGACTCCCTCGAGCCGGAAGCCCCCTCCCATCCGGTGCAGCGCCTGCTTTGGCAACGGGTGCTCGATCGGCTGAGCGAAGCCTACGAAGCCTTGCAGCACCGCGACCTGCCGCCCAAGTTTTTCGCCCTCGTGGAGTGGCTGGAGCAGCACAACGCGGAGCTGCGATCCTGTTGGGTAGTAGCCACCACCCAGACTGAAGCAATCCTGCTGCAGAGCCTATGCATGGATGTCAGTCCACGGCAGCTGTTCATCGGCTTCGGAGGCTCAGCCGAGGTGCTGTGGTCTAACGAGGAGGAACGCCGGGCGGCACAGGGGTTGGGATCAGAGCGGCTGCTGCTTGGCTACCGCAGCGCCAGTCAGCGCTACTTGGACTTAGGTCCGGCCAATGTAGCGGTCCTAGCCTACCCTTTCGAGGCACGCATCGAGAGCTACCTCTGCGAGCAGCGTCAGCGCTGGCTGGAGTATCTGGTAACAGAGCGCGACCGAGTCCTGCATTCCCTGGGTCTGAAGCCCCCTTCTCCGCCAGACCTTCCCGTCACCAGGTTGGAATTTTCTAAACAAAAAGCAGTGGTTCAGCCCTTAAGTGTCTTGACGGAGGAGGCGCCGCGACTTGACCTGCACGCCTTAGCAGAGTACCAAGTAAACCCCCGGACCGGAGGGAACCGCGGACCGACAGTCGAAGAGATGAAGGTGGAGCTGGAGGGTGGGTTGATCCTCTATCTGCCCAAGACCCGGTTGGTCACCCTGTTCGTGCCCGGGCAAGGCAACGTGGAAAAGCTTGCACAACAGCTACAACCCGGCGACCGGATGATCATCTTTGTCGACGGCGTGTACGATGACCTGTTCGAGCGCATCAGCGAAGCCTTGCAGCCGCTAGTACAGATGGAGGAACGGTTATACTTGGAATTGTGGGAAGCAGCCAAGCTAAAACTACAAGTGCAGTATCCCAACATGGCAGAGTTGCACCGCGCGCTGGCACGTCGTGGCTTGGAACGTGACCCGACAACGGTGCGCAGCTGGTTCGCCAAGGGGCAGACCCTTGCCCCCCAACAGTTCCACGACTTCCTGCTTCTGACTAGTATCATGGGGCTCCCCGAGTCTCTGAACCGCCCCCAGCTGTGGCGGGCCATAGAGAACCACCGCACGAGACATCGCCAATTGGGCCGGCTGCTGCACCGAGTGCTGGAGAGCATCGTCAGCGGCAGCGGCTACGAGGGGTCATTGCGAGAGGCGAGGCAGCAGGGGATATCCCTGGAAGAGTTGCTCAGCGCAGTGGACGTGAGGAGGGTAGTTCGACGCTCATGAGTCAAGTCAGCTATAACGACGAGATCAAGCTGGTGGATCACCTAACTCGAGTACTGGAACACCGACTGGCGGGACGTGACCAGAGACGTCATGTAGCACGGCAGCCGGTGGACGTATGCCAGCTTGGTGTACTGGCCCCCTATGACCCGGACGCCGATGCGTACAAGCAGCCAAGTAGCTTAGGTTTGGAGTTCATGGTGCGTGATCAGGAAGCTGGGAGGATAGAAGTCGAGGGCCAACTTGCCTTTTACGTACGGCGGCTACCCACGCTGGCAGAGCAGCAGTCCGTTGCTGGCGAAGCTGGTGGACAGGGCCTAATCGAGGTCATTGAGCGCTGCGACCTATCCTTTGGCCCACTGGAGCTCCCGCTCATCGACGGGGATGACTGTGGGCAGCTACAGCAGTTGTTGGATAAAGAAATCCAAGTTCTGGCAGCACGAGCCGATGCGTGGCGCGTGATGGAACGCAGACCCTCGGTACCTGCGAACGCCACAACCTCAGCAGAAGCTTTCGCTGAGTGGTTGCAGGAAGCCTTGGGAAACAGGCCGCTCGACATCCCCCCGCTTAAGGTGCGCTTACAAGTGATGACCCGGCACTATGAGGACTGTAAGCGCGTCACCGTGTACTTGCGCAATGAGACCCCTCAAGGCAACAACCCTACCGAGAACAACTACCGGGTCATCGCGGACGTTCGGTTGCGGGTGCGTGTGCAGGGCACACTGGTACCGGTAGAGATCCTCCCTGTGGCCGAGGATTATCAGTTTGACCGCAACGTATGGGTAGTCGGAAGAAACTGCGGAGCACTGCGAGAGGGCAACTGCCTAACCACCCGCTGTCTGGCTATATCCCGCCAAAAGCGCATGACCACGCGCTCTGAACCCCCAGCTCCCTTTCAGGATCTGGCCCAACGTCCCCTCGAGGTGCTCCAGGGCATCTACGAAGCCATGCAGGCCCACGCCCAGTCCTGGGAGCGGGAACTGGATCGCAGAGGGTATACTGGCGAGTTTGCCGAGGCGGCTCAGGCGGACCTGCAGCAGTTCCGCGAGGAGATCCACCGTTTTGCCGCCGGATTGGCCGCCCTCCAGGCCGATGCCCGGCTCGAGCAGGCCTTCACCGCCATGAACCGGGTCTTTGCCCGCATATCCCCTTACCCCAGTTGGCGGCTGTTTCAGATCGTCTTCATCGTCAGCCAGCTGCCTGCCCTCGTGTTGCGAGAAGGGATCACGGCAGGCGAGTGGGCTGGGGAGCGCTACGAGTGGGCCGACGACCCGGACCAGGCGGTGGTGCTGTGGTTCCCTACCGGCGGCGGCAAGACCGAGGCGTATCTGGGTTTAGTGTGTACGGCCATGCTCTACGACCGCCTGCGTGGGAAGAAGCTGGGGGTCACCGCTTGGCTGCGCTTTCCCCTGCGGATGCTCTCGTTGCAGCAGTTGCAGCGGGCCATGCGCGTGCTGTACGGGGCGGAGCAGGAGCGGTTAGCGCTGGGCCTCGAGGGGGACCCATTCCGGCTGGGTTACCTCGCGGGCAAAGGAAACTCGCCCAACCAACTCGACGCCACCGAGCTGCAGCGCTGGAGCCAGGCGGGTGAGCTGGAGAAACTGCGGCTGGTGCCCAACTGCCCAGCCTGCGGGGGGCTAGAGACGGTGGAAGTGTATCCCCAGGCCAACCGGTTGTGCTTCGAGCATCGCTGCCGAGAGTGCGGGTACCAGCTTCCACTGGACGTAAGCGACGCCGAGGTGCTGCGGCACCAGAGTACGGTGGTGGTGGGCACGGTGGACAAGATGGCAGCGCTGGCCTATCAGCCCGCGTTGAGCATGCTCTGGCAGGTGCGCAGGTGCTGCCCGCAGCATGGGTACTTCCTGGACAAGTGCCTGGTGAGGAACTGCTCCGTAAACAGTCGGCAACTGCAGACCGTAAATGCCTACGACCTTGGGCCAAGCCTGCACATCCAGGACGAGCTCCACCTGTTACAAGAGGAGCTGGGGGCCTTCGCCGGGCACTACGAGACAACAATCCGCTCACTCGAGCCCAAGCCCGCCAAAGTGTTGGCTGCCACAGCGACCATCGCTGGCTACGAACACCAGCTCAGACACCTCTACGGGGTTCGGCACGCGGTGCGCTTCCCCGGTCGCGGGATGGACCGCTACCGCACGTTCTACAGCGAGGTGGCGCGGGAAGAGGGGCAGGAAAAGATCGCGCGGGTCTTCCTCGCGTTCTGGAGCCGTCCCCACCCCGCTGAGAGTTCAGCCTTGGTGCACCGCATCCTTCTGAACGAGATCAAGCGCCTCGCCAGCAATCCTTATGAGTTGAGTGCCGTGGTAGGCCGTACCTTGAGCCCAAATGAGGCGGGCGCTTTGATTCGGCTTTACTCCACCTCGTTGGCCTACGTGGGCAGTCGGGCCAACGGCAGTCGGATCAAGGATACCTTGGAATCAGGGCAGGTCTTCCGTGTGGAATACACCCATAACAAGTCTACCCCGGCCCATATCGCCCAGGTGGTGAGCTCGATCGAAAACCCGCCTCCGTTTGGGTCGGACAGCTTCCTTGATGCGCTAGTGGCCACCAACATGATCAGCCATGGGGTGGACCTCGAGCGGATCAACCTCATGACCCTAGATCGTCTGCCGGGCACCGTGGAGGAGTACATCCAGGCCTCAAGCCGGGCTGGGCGGCAACACGTGGGCCTAGTTGTGGTCATCCTGGCCAGTTACAACCTGCGTGCTTCTAGCGTGTACAGCCGCTTCGTGGAGTACCATGACAACCTCGAACGCATGGTGCATCCAGTGGCCATCAACCGCTTCGCTCGTTTCGCCCTTCGCCGCACCTTACCCGGGGTGCTGGCATCGGTGTTCCTCGGACGAAGCCACTCCGGCGCGAACAGGCTGTGGGAGCGGGAGAGTGCTCGCCAATACCTGTCGCAGCAGCGCCAGCAGGTACTGGGGGAGCTTAAGGAAGCCTACCGCCTGGGGGCTGGGGTCTATCCGTCGGATCTCGAGCAGGCCATGGCGGTCGTGTTGGAGGAGGAGCTAGACCAGGTGCAAGTCACGCTATCGAGCAGCCAGGAGCGGTATCTAACGAAAGCCATCCACCCGATGACCAGCCTCCGCGACGTCGAGGAGGGGGTTCAGGTCAACTTGACAACAAGCTACTCGATTGAGGATGCAAGGTGGTTCACACGGGGGGGGCGCTGATGGAGCGGGGTAGGACACAAATCCTATACAACTTTCTGCCCGGGGCACTGGCCGAACATGAGGACTTCGGCATGAGCTGGGTAACGAGTGTGGAACTGGATCCTCAGGTAGACGTCAATCAGCGGGCTCTGTTGAACCTTGTTGACGACTACGTGAGGCGCTGGGAGTTTGACGGCAGGGCCTTCCACCAGGGTTATCCTGCCAGCCGGCTCAATCCTGCTGGTTTTGCGATAGGGCAGCCAAGCCGCGTGCTGATGGAGCCCTTCCCCAGCAGCTTCAGCTGCACGCGCTGCGGCTATACCGCGAAGCTGGTCAGTCTCAAGCAGAGGAGGGCTCGTCCTGGGGTGTGCCCACGCTGCCAAGGTCCGCTGGGCCGGATGACGGTGGTCCAGATACACAACTGCGGCGCGCTGCAGGAGCTTTCTTTCCCCGATGAGTATGACTCGAAGTACCGTGGCCACAATCTCAGGTTATTCAACCCAGGACGCACCCGCGATGCCCGTTGGTACTCTCTGGACTCAAATAAGGAGCTTGGCGGATTGCGGATGTGGCCCTGCAATTGCGAGTACAGCAAGGCAAATCCTAATGAGAAGTTCCAGCGCCAGGTGGAGGCTAAGGAGCCGACCAACCACCTCGCACACGTGCTGCCGTTCCTCAATTTCGACAAGGAGCAGGAGAGCCTGCTCATCAGCCTGGAGAAATCGAGTACGGGGTTGTTGCTGGCCAAGCTGTGGGGTCTCCTTCCGGGCAAGGTGCGGGAGGCCGTGGCCAAGAGGGAACTCAGCCCCGACGCCCAGCAAGTCCTCGAGGTTCTACGACAGGTTGCGCCAGAGCGGGCACGGGCCATGGAGGACCAGATGAGAAATGACCCTTCCTCACAGGCGCTTGCTGAGGTAGGTCGCCTCACTGCAGGTGCCACCATCGGGCCGCCGAGCCGTCAACTGGTGGAGCACGCCATCCTGGAAGACACCTCTGAGCTCACCACTCCCGCGATGGCAGCGGCCCGATGGTGCACCCTGGATGGGTCGGGTGCCGCATCCTACCTGCAGGAGTCTGAGCGGATGAGGGGACTGTTGGGATTCAGCAATATTCGGCTAATCAGCAACTTCCGTATCGCACTAGCTGCGATAGGATACACACGGGTTTCCCGCGATCCCCAGCGCAGTATACTGCGGGCCTTTCCTGCGGTTGACGGAAAGACCCCCATCTACTGCGTGCCCACCGAAACCGAAGCAATCTGGTTTCAGCTAGACCCCACGCCCGTGCTACGCTGGCTGGTGCGCAACAATTTGGCACCAAAGGAAGCCCAAGGCGCTGAAGCTTGGGCTAAGCTCTGGCACCTTGGCCTGCGGGGCGAGGCTTTCCGCACCCCGCAGGACGCGGTGCCCACCCTGGTATATACGCTGCTTCATACCATTTCCCACCTCATGATGCAGCGCATCGTCTGGAGCGGCTTCGCCCCGGAGAGCATTGGGGAGTATCTGCTCCCCGAGACGCTGGGCCTGATCCTCTATGCCAACCGCTACACGGCCAGCAAGATTGGCGGGTTGACCACTCTCTTCGAACAGCAATTGCCCTACTGGCTTGAGGAAGTTTACCAAGATGGTCGTAGCTGCATCTACGACCCGCTGTGCGCTGAGGAAGGGGGTAGTTGTGTGGGTTGCACCTACCTCGAGCACAACTGCATCGACTTCAACCACCACCTGAGCCGCCTGGTGCTGTACGGTGGGAGCCACCCGAAGTACGGCGTGCTTCGAGGATTCTGGGAGCCATGACTTTGTCAACCGAGACCCTGCGCCTGCTAGGGGCGGCGCTCTGGAGTCGGCTGGATCAGCTGGTTACAGCCAACGACCTGCTGTGGGCGGATAGCCTGTTAGGAGAGGGAGGGCACCTCTGGCTATATGAGGCCTTACAACGGCACGGGGCGCTGGAAGGGGGGCAGCTGCGGGCCCAGGGTCTGGCTGCTTTCCTGGGGAGGTATGCGGACCAAGGGACCCTCTTGTGGACGTTACCCGATCGTGAGAACAGCTATGTCGCGGCCATCCTGGAAGCCATCGCCAGTGCCGAGCAACACCTGTGGCTGGTAAGCCCTTACCTGGAGCAGCAGGGCATGGCTCACCTCAGCGACGAGCTCCTGAGTGCCCTCTGGCGCGGGGTTGCCATCTCGGTGATCACCCACGCGGCCCACGAGCCAGGTAGCCCCCAGGCCAGAGCGCTGGCCCGCCTGCAGCAAGAGGCGCTGCGCGCACAGGGAACGCTGACCATCTACAGTGCTCAGATGGAGAAGGGCTTGTTACACGCCAAGATCGTGGTGGCGGATCGGAAGTGGGGAGTGCTCGGGAGCGCGAACCTGACCGACCCCGGGCTCCGCTGGAACGTGGAGATCGGGATGCGTTTTGGTGAACAGCATGCGCGAACCATAGTTGCCCAGCTTGAGGAACTATGCCGGGAACCGAGGTTGGTGCGCTTAGAGTAGCTTTGACAAATACTTTGATCCGGATTTACGAGGTGTTTACTAAATGCGGAAGAGTGCAGCTCCAGTCAAGAAAGAAGCCAAGCGGACAGCATACCCCCTGTATCCGCTGCACTTTAAATAACGCCAGTTCGAAGTTATAAGAAATCTTCAATACTCTTTCCACTAAAGTGGAGCCATGCAACTGGCCCAACATCAGCGCCGCCCCCGGTTGGAACTTCAACTGCAACACCATTTGACCCAGCCAGCGCCTACCCAGGGTTACACCCTATTTCACTGGTGGCCGGGGAATATTAAGGGAATAACTTAAAAGGACTTCTTATTATCTCTGAAGTTACGCACAGAGGTATAAAGCGATAAAATAGGGCTTCCTGCCGATACAGGAGGCCCCTGATGAGTCTAGCACCGGTCGCAAAGTATCTTCAAGCCTTGTTGGTTGCGGTCTCTAACCACACACGCGTAGGTCTTGCCGATGCAGTTGAAGGCGTCTGCCACGACACCTTCCATCGCCTGCTGACGGGACGGATACAGTTGCTGGCGATTCTCCAACGCTTGGTCAACAAGCTGGTTCAGAAAGGTGGATACCTGATTCTGGACGATACCACCCTACAGAAGTTCACCACGGGTCTGGACTGTACGCACAAGGTTAGGGATAGCAAAACCGGGGGCTTCATTCTGGGGATACAGGTGCTGCTGGTGTGGACGAATGGCACCATCACCGTGCCGGTGGGTTTTCACCTCTACCGCGGAAAGGAAAAGCACAGCAAGCATGAGCTGGCCCTGCAACTGCTGCGACAGGCCCAGTGGCTGGGCATCGAGCCGGCGTATGTGTTGTTGGATGCCTGGTATGCCAGCGCCCGCTTGTTGCACTACCTCCAGGAGCAAGGCTGGCCCTTTGTGACCCGACTGAGGAAAAACCGCAGTTTGAATGGTCGGCAGCTCCGCTATTTCCGCAGAGGGCCTTACTGGTCAGCGCTGCGGTATCTCAGGGGCCATATTCCGGTGGTGGTGTACCGGCGGGGAAGCAAGTTCTATGCCAGCAGCGACCTGGAGCTACAAGATTCTGAAGCAGGCGTGCGGCTGGGAGGGGGTAAAGCAGAGGACGGTATCGTCGTACCGCCGTCACCTCACGCTGGGGCTGATGGCCTTCCTCTTCCTGGATCAGCAGAAATCCCAGCGTCGTACCACCCCCTACAAGTTGCGACGTCAGCTCATCTCCGGCAAGCTCAGGGTCTCCCAGCTTGAGCTACAACGATTCCTTGAGGCCGCGTAACTTCAGAAGGCGATGATAAAGAGGAACCGTGCTGTGGGCTATAGTGGGAAGCCCGGTCAGCACAGTAACTCTGCACGATGTCTGAAGTCGTACAAGGCAGTTTATCGCATCTGGCAGGTCTGGCAGGGTGGGAAAGGCAATACGTGTTGGGCCTGCTGGAGTCCGAGTATGAGAGCCCCAGCGCGTTGGCCAGGGGACGATCCCCTGTCGGGACGGGGCTTGCACCCCGTGCACCCGGTTGCTGAAGCGGGAAGCCAAACCCTACGAGCGCAGCCGCTTGGAACGGCTGAGGCTGGCCCCCAGAGGGATGTATTTGGGGGTGGACTTGGTGCCTGTGGAGCACCAGGGGTGTTGGATCGAGGGGGTGGATCGGGTCTATTCGAGCAGTGATAAAGCCCCGGTCTGGGGTCATAACCTGCTGTCCAGCGGGCTGGTACGTTTGGGAGAGCCGCCCTATCCGTTGAGCCTGGAGGGTTTCCCCAGCGCAGCGTTGGCCTCTGAACCCTACGCCTACCGCACCCCCGGACAGGCTTTGTTGCAGACCGTAAAGGTGGTCACGGAAGCGGGGTATGACCTCAAGGGGGTGGTGTTCGACAACCAGTTTGCGGGCCAGGTACATCTAGCAGGCTTGTGCGCTCAAAACGTTCCTTTCGTGGCCAGAGCACGCCTGAATCAAAAGGTGGGGGTGGAGCTTGAAGGTGAAGCTCGTCATCTATCTATCCGCGAACTGGGTGAACAATATCCACCCAGTAAAGCCCGCTACTACAAGCTCATCGTCCTGTTTTCCACCTTGCCAACGGGTGTTCAAGAGGTCATCGCGGCTTGGAAAGCCCGCTGGGATCTGGAGCGCGTACACCGCCTGCTCAAGCAGAACCTGGGCCTGTGCAAATGCCTCTGTCGTTCTTATGCTGCCCAGCTCAAGCACGCCGACCTCACCCTTACTGCCCTGCTCTGTATCCGAGAGCAAAAACAGCTATCCCCTGCGCTTTCCTGGCGTAAGGCTCAGCTATTATCCGCTCAATCCCTCAGACGGCAGCTTCTGACCGGCCTTTCTGCCTGACCTTACTGGCTGGGTGCTCTTTATCTCAGTATTTCTACTTGGGGTTCAATCTCTTGTTTAAGGGGTCGCCTCGGTCATTGCAGAGGAGGTGTAACTTGAACCCAAAGAACTAGCCTATGGTATTCTTTCCTCGCCGAGCGATGCCTTACTCCCGCTCAGCCTGGATTTCGGACCAGGATTGCCTTTGGCTTCCAGCTTGACTCCCGATTCCAGCAGTCGCTGAGCTAGCTTGGCCTCGAACTCCTGGCAGAAATCGTCCACATCACAAAACAGCTCCAGTAGAGAAAGACTCATATAGACCTTCGTTTGGCTTGGGCAGTCGCTATGCTGCGCCCTTAGCCTAATGGAGGTCTTCTCTTGCAGCACGCCTTTTTTCCCAGTGCTTTGTCTCCGAACTGACGTTTGGATAACAATCTCTGGGTGCGTCCGTTCACAAAATAAGAAACCAATTATAGCCCACAAAGTAGTAACATGATTTTACTGGCCATCAGCCACATTCTCTAAGTCTGTACCTGCCTTATTTATTCTTGGAAGCATATTTACCCCAAGCTTGTAGGGCAAGGGCTACAACCTTCTCTGCTTCGTGGGCTGTTATGCTTTTCAAGCTTTCCCAATGATAGTGGTTGTGCAGTTCATTCAGGCGGGCTTCATGAGGTGCAAGTTCCCTGAAGCCCTCCCTAAAGTAGTTTTTGTACCTATCGTTGGTTAGCACCCACATACTTTGTGAGTGCGTAAAGGTAATGGAAGTTTGTTCGAATCCATTAGGTATCTCTCCTAACGGATGATATAAACGAACGGAAAGGTTGTTGGCGAACTTGGATAGCCGGGCATAACCATTTGGAATTCCACAAGGAGAACGCATAAAAGCAGCACGTGGGCGCTCCTTGGACGTAGGCCAGAGGTAACCCGTAGCCTTACCATCGCCAGCGACTACCCTTACCCCGATGGGCCATATTTGATATGTCTTGAATGAGAAAAATATAAGTATGTAAAAGCCACGAGCATTTTCACTTTCTGACCACGCGATGTACGGAGTTTTGAGAGAGCGAGGACGCTTGATAAACCATGACTCTATCAATGCAGGATGTAAGTGGTCAACATTTGGATTTCCAAGAAGGTGAAGAGGAGATTGGTTCTTGAGGCAGCGGTAAATGCGGCGATGGGCAGCCTGGGCTGTCCAACCATTTGTATCAACCAGATATTTGACCCAGTCCTGTTTCTCAAGTGAACCTGTATTCCATACGGCTTTCAGAAGCCAATCAGGGGGCTGGCGATTAGGGGTGGGGAAATCTCCGGTCTTCCTCTGAATAATTTTCATGATCCGGCCTCTACAACTTGTGACATTTATTCAGATTCTACTCCGTACGAGTTGATCGGTCAAAAAACTGTTCTGAACGCCTTAATTCGGTTTTATGCTGAGTCATTTTTTCCCTACTGCTGCGATGCTCACTGTAAGTTATGTGAAAACTAGATTGTCTTCTGAACTGGAGCAGTATCCATTAACTCTGAGCCCTCGAGAGTTTGCTACAGCCTTGGGTGTTGGTCGTGACTCGATTTATGCGGCAATCCGGGCAGGAAAGCTTGTGACTATAAAGACTGGTCGTGCCTTCCGAATCCCTCGAACGGAAATCGACCGCATCATGCGTGAGGGCCTTTGGCTGGATTGAGCTTTCATCTGAACTCTGCTCCGAGGTTTGGGGCTGGTGAGAGGTTTCGATGACGTACAAAAAAAACCGCGTAAATAAAAAAACGGGCTTGTCAATTCTCGGAGATTCTGTCATCAACCCCAGTCTGGTAGTCACAGAGACACCTGGCCGACTTGAGATTCACTATGAGCGCTCTCCTTCTCAAAACAGCCTCAATAATCTCAGGCGTGGTGGATTTGATGGTCTGGTTCAAAGTGGTCGGCAGGCAATTCGTCGCATTCAAAAGCATGTTGAAGATCTCCAGGCTTTGGGATTTCATCCCTGCTACCTTGTGACGCTAACCCTACCAACTAACCTAAGATCAGTTGAGTGGTGTAGATCAAAAGAAGCATTTCGAGCCGATTTTTCGAGGCTGCTGTCCAAACAAGCAAAAGGTGCGGTATGGTGGCAGGGCTTTCAGAGTAATAGACAGCCCCACCTGCATATTTTGACAGACCTAGACCTCGAGCATGGCGATTTTCTTGGATGGCTAAAAAGGGTTTGGTCAAAAGCCGTAGGTACTGAGGTGCCGTCAAATTGCGTTGATCTCAAATACAGGAGCGATTTCAGGTACCTTTACAGCTCCCACACTTTTGATCAGGCCATGGCTCCTTATAAAGACCACTGGGGCAAGTGGGCAGGCTTCATGGGGGTGTGGCTAAATGTCCGCAAACAAGTTCAACGGACGCAGATCACGACCACCCTGGAGCCTTCCGACAGTGCAGACCTTTTGGAGCACATTCGCCAGTTAAGACAGCGTAACTCCTTTTGTGAATGGTTTGATAACATCCTAAAGCGCTTTTTGGAGGGTTGGTATCGTGCAATTTGGATTGCTAAAAGGTTTTTTAAAAAGGCTTGCCAAAGCTTCTGGATCACATGCAGTCGTTTTGTGGGTCGGGAAGTAGACACCAGCTAGTTGGCCCTAGAAACCTTATTGCGAATAGCCAACTTTTTGTTGCTTACCGATGCATCTGATTCGAGCCGTCCATAACGTTCACCATTCGCGATGTACCGGGCCATACGGGACGAAATTCCATAATCTGCAGCCACATCTTCGGGCCGTTCACCCGCTTTAATACGGGTTTTTATGCGCTGAGCTTGATACGTAGTAAGTTTGCGGCGCATCAAGCCCGGGGTTGGCTCGGGCTCGTCCTTGGTATTTTCTGAAGCTGAGTTTAGTGTAAGAGTACGTATTCCTACATCGGGACTGACCGAGTCCATCGCTTTGGCTGCTGTCAAACCCTCAGCGGCAAAAATGTGCCGGTAGGCCTCGGCAGTAAAGGTAGCCGAGTGATGACCTACTAGCTTTGAGATGACCTCGAGGGGTACCCTTTTGGCAGCCATAATGCTCACAAAGCCGTGACGAAGATCGTGGAAGGCTACAGGGCGTAAGCCAAGACGGTTGGTAAGGCTTCTAAAACGTTTCCAAATCGAGTCTGGGCGCAGTGGAGTTCCTTCCTCTGGTTTTGCAATCACGAAACCGTCGTTTGACCAAGGCCAGCCATACTCTCGGGCCCAATCTTGTTGTTGTTCTCGGTGCACGCGTAGGGTGGCAACTGCTTTTGCAGATAGTGGTAAGGGGCGGTTGCTACGCTCAGATTTGGGTGAACCTTCGATAATTTTTCCACCCACTCGAGTGCGTTGCACACGAACCCACAACTGGCCTTCGCCTTCGGGGTTGAGTTGCTCAGCATCAATGGCCACATCCTTCCAGCGTAAGCCTGCAATCTCTGCCTCCCGAAGACCCATCGCACCAGCTAGAAAGAAGGCAATGAATAAATGGTGTTCAAAAGTGGCCTCAAGGAATTGGCGTAACTCAGATTCCGAGTATGGTTCGTACTTTGCCCTTCCTCCACCTACTTCGCCGCGTTTGGCCTTGTATTTTGGTATTTTCACCTTGTCGGCGGGATTTTTCTTAATAATGCCCCGCCCAACACCCCATTCTTTCAGGGCTTGCTTGAGAACTCGGTGCACCAATACGATTTGCTCGCGGGATGGTACATACGTTTTACCATTGCCCCGATGATCCGCCCGAGGCTCACGCATAGTCTCATATGCACGTTCAATATCCGATGTGGTTAGGGCCTGCACTCGCTTCGAACCCAAAGCCGGAACCAGGTATAGTCGTATTACCGAGCTATAAGATGCCTTTGTTGTCTCGCGCAAATCACGCATTGCTTTCCAAGTAAGCCAATCCTCAAGTAGTTCTCGAACGGTCAAATTACTTGGTGGAACTACCTCACCGATTTCATGCTGGGTACGAAGGCGGGCCAACGCGTTGTCGGCCTCGGTCTTGGTTTTATATGAGCGCTTGAAAAAATCTTGTTTGCCTTCTTGATTAAAGCCAAGTGTAATCTGGGCGATCCAGCGTTTCTTTGACTTATCGAAATAGACCGACCCTGTCCGGTTTGCCCGCTTGAGTTTCTTAGGCATAATCTGCCCCCAATGATTCCATAGAACTATTGAGCCTTAGTAACTCCCCGGTAACTCCCCAAATACAAAGAAAACCGTTCAGGGCTGATTTGACGTGGGTCAATAATCTTGTCCTGAACGGCTTTTCTTTTGGTCGAGGCGAGAGGATTTGAACCTCCGACCACACCCACCCCAAGGGTGTGCGCTACCAGGCTGCGCTACGCCTCGATTTGGTTGTACCTGGGCCAAGGCCTCAGGCGCACCCACAAGTCTAGCGACCTGAAGCCCAAACGTCAACACATCAGCTTGACCAATGGCAAAGCCACCGCTATACTCATAACTCGCTGTGGGGGCGATTAGCTCAGCTGGTTAGAGCACACGCCTGATAAGCGTGAGGTCCCGGGTTCGAGTCCCGGATCGCCCACCAAGTCCAAAAGGTAAAAACCGGAGTTGCCAAGGCTCCGGTTTTCGCTTTTATCTCCTACGGGGCCTATGCTTTGTACCTGGAGCAGCCTAATAATACCTGGATGGGTCGACGTAGCGAAAGTTTCCGCTGCTATCAATGACAATTACCCGGAACCACATTTGGTTACTGGGAATGAGCACACCCCCGCCGGTAAAGCCAATTACCTGGCCTTGTGTAACCCGCTGGCCCACCGAGACGCGGGGTTCGAGTACGTTCACATACTGTGTAGCCATCTGGTCGGAGTGGCGGATGGTAAGGGTGTAGCCTAGGTTGGCTATAAACAGACTATCGATCACTACTCCATCGGCGGCAGCCACAATGGGACTGGAAGCCTCATCTCCCTGGAGGGTTTGCCAGTCGTTGCCCTGGAATCCGTAGGGCTCGGCAACGCGTCCACCGCGCACAGGAAACTGCAAAGCCCCCACCAGTTCGCGCGGAACTTCAGCTATCTCGCGTTCACGGCGGGCGGTTGCTTCGCGCTGGCGCTGGGCCTGCAGCTCTCTCTGGCGGCGCTCTTCAGCTTCGCGGCGGCGCCGCTCTTCCTCGGCCCGGCGACGTTCCTCGGCGATACGCCGTAGCTCGGCAGCAATGCGGCCTTGCAATAGCCGTAGTTCGGCCTGTAGTTGAGCCTGGGCTTGTAGGGTTTCGCGCAGAATAATCTGCCGTCCAGCCTGCTGCTGCCGCAGATTGGCTAGGGTGAGCTGCACGGTCTGGCGGTTTTGGGCTAGGGCAGCAATACGCTGTTGCCGCTCGGCCCGACGCTCGCTCAGGGTATTCACCAGCAATTCTAGCCGTACCCGCTCTTCCTCAAGCTGGCGCACGGTATTTTTGATGCGCTCCATAAGATCGGTTTGGTGTTGCCCCAGCACACCTATCCACCGGCTCCGTACCGATAAATCGGTGAAGGACTCGGCTCGTAAAAGGGGCAGGTAGCGCCCAGCTCGTTCGCGGTGCAGGCTTTGCAGCAGCGCCGAGAGCCGCTCGCGCAGGCCCTCGAGCTCCTTTTGCAGGCTGGCTATGCGGGCTTCGGCTTGCTTTTTCTGGTTTTCCAGCAGCTCTATTTGTCGAGTTAGCTCGGCTCGCTCGCGCTCGAGGCGGGTGATTTCGGCCTCCAGGCGGCGCAATTCCTGAATCTGCTGTTTGGTTGCTGCATCGAGGCTAGCTAAGTCAAGATTGAGCTGCTTGATGCGCTGCTGTTGTAGCTGCTGAAGCCGCCGATTTTGCTCGGCTTGCTGCTGCAATTGGTTGAGGCTGGGCTGCCCAAGCGCCCAAGGATGAAGGGCGAGCACCCACAACAGGCCCATGAGACCCCAAGCCCCTAACCGCTGCCTCATAAATCGGTCTCCCGCAGGTTGGCCCGGCTGGCCAGGTAGGCGCCGGTAGCGCCCAGCAGTATAGCCAGCACCAGCATGGCTACAGCCGCTCGAGCCAGGTCGTTGCCGGCCAGTACCGGCACAAAGGGCAGCAGGTTTTGCAGGGCTTCGGCCAGGAAGCGATAAGAGACCACCCCCAGCCCCAGGGCTACCAGGCCAGCGGCTAGGGTAAGCAGCGTTCCCTCGGCCACAAAAGGCCCCTGGATGAAGCGCCGAGTGGCCCCCACAAGTTGCATTACTCGAAGCTCTTCGCGGCGGTTTTCGATGGAAAGCCGGATAGTGCCCATTACGCTAAAAAGCGTATCCAGGAGAAGTAGAACAACCAGAATGTTTACCGCCACCCGCAGGCCCGCCAGCACCCGCACCAACTGCTCGGTGAGAGCACCACCATATTCCACGCTGTCTACACCTTCCAATCGGGCCACCCTTCGTCCCACCTCGCGCACGGCCTGGGCGTCGTTCAGCTTGATTCGAATGGTGTCGGGAAGGGGGTTCTGGATGAATTCGCGGGCCTGGGCCAGGTAAGGATAATCAAGTTGTAGCGTGGCCAGGGCTTCTTCCTTGGTTTGTAGGCGAGCCTCGCCGACTTCGGGCCAGGCTTTGACCTGGTTGAGAATCTCGGTAACCTGAGCCCCAGGTTTTAGGAAAGCCGCCACCTCCAGCTCGCGCTCGAGCGAGGTCACAATCCGATCCAGATTCCATAGCAACAGGCCCAGCAAAAACAAGAGCGAAAACGACACCAGGGCGGTAAAAAAGGTGGCCAGGGTACTGGTTAGATGCTGACGCAATGAACGCAAGGCCTGGGAAATGGCGTACACGGCCATAGTGTATCGGCTGCTGACCCTTGATGGGTTAATTCCTGCTAAGTGTCGCGCGAGGGCTCTTTGTACGATACCGAGCCGATCGGGGCCTAGGATGGGTGAGATGGCTTCCTTGAACTGAACCACGACAATTTACTGTGTAGAATAAGACTGCTGTACGACGAGCAATTGAAGTTACAGGAGGCCGGAATGTGCTAAGCGGAAACCTGGCGGAGTTCCCCCTTTTGCGGCTCTTGGAGACCCTGATGGGGGTGGCCAGGGGTGGGGCTTTACTTATCGAGCACCCCAGCTTTGCGGGTAGCGTTTATTTTGAAGGTGGGCATCCAGTACATGCTGAAGCTGGCCCGTTGCGGGGTTTGAAAGCCCTCGAGCTCCTGGCTGGTCTCAAATCGGCGCCGTTTCGTTTCGATGCGGAGCAGGCCACCCCCGAGCGCAGCATCGAGCGCAGCCTCGAGACCCACCAACTCATCCTGCACCAGTTTGAAGCCTGGAGTGAGGTACACCTGCCCCATAACTGGGAACTGACGCTTCATGGCTGCTTGATTCAAGAGCCTGCCCAGCTCAGTCCCCTCGAGGCCGATGTTTTGGCCCAGGTGCAAGGAAAGAGCCTGGCCCAAGCCTTGATGAGCGGACGACTTTCGCCCCTCGAGACGGCCCAGGTGCTCAGCAAGCTGTTGCGGCTGGGCTTGCTCGAGGCCCGGAACCATCTCACAGTTGAGCCAGAGCCTTTGGTGGTGCTCACTTTGTATGGTGGGGGACAGGGGGTGGCAGCCATAGATGAGGGTTTGTTTACACACTGGCAGGGCTTAGTGGGGGGAGCGTTTATGGTGCGCTTGCGCACCAAAACCCTGGAGGCTACCCTGCGCCCCGAGCCCCGCCTTAACATGCAAGGCCGGGTGGGGCTTTTTGAGCGTGACATGCGTCAACTGCGCCTCAGCCGGGGCGTACCTGTGGAAGTCTGGCCGGAAGCTAGATAAAGCAAAGGCAGCCTATGGATATACTCACACTTAACGACTACGTCAATCGAGCGGTCTACGGTGAATGGATGATGTTGGTGTTCATCCTGGTGGGCCTGTACCTATCCCTTCGTGCAGGCTTTCCGCAGTTCAGTCGGCTAGGTGTTGCGCTTCGCGAAACACTGGGGGCCATCCGGGAGCGTTTCCTGAGCTTTGGAGGTCAGATTACGCCCTTCCAGGCCGCCATGGTTGCCATGTCGGCTACCATCGGAACCGGACATATCATCGGCATGGTGGGAGCAGTGCTGTTGGGGGGGCCTGGTGCGGTGTTGTGGATGTGGGTGGCCTACCTGGTGGGTATGGCTACCAAGTTCTCCGAGGCGGTTCTGGCGGTGCACTTTCGCCGCCAGTACACCGATGGCTCGGTGCTGGGTGGCCCTATGGTGTATATCCGCTATGGCCTGGGCCGGCGGATGGCCTGGCTGGCGGCGCTGTTTGCGCTGTTTACCGCCATTGCGGCATTTGGAATTGGCAACCTTTCGCAGGCGGGGGCAGTGGGGGCGGCCCTGGCTCAGGAGTTCAACGTGCCACCTGCGATTACCGGCTTGCTGGTCGCGCTTCTGGTGGGAATTTTGCTGGCCGGCGGCATTCGTTCGGTAGCACGGTTTGCCCAGGTGGTGGTGCCCCTCAAGCTGGTGTTGTTTTTCCTAGCGATTCTACCCCTTATTTTCATTCACCTCGAGAACCTCCCTGCAGCTTTTGTGCTGGTTGTTTCTTCTGCCTTTAGTTTTCAAGCAGCGGCTGGGGGTGCAGCAGGGGCGGCTGTATCGCTGGGTTTGGCCGAAATCCTAAAGGCGGGGGTGGGACGGGGGATTTTTGCCAATGAAGCCGGGTTGGGTTCAGCCGCCATTGCCCATGCCCAGGCCCAGGTCGATCACCCGGTGCGACAGGGTTTCTGGGGTCTCACGGAGATGCTCTTGAGCCTAACCGTGACCACCTTAATGGCCCTGACCTTTATTGCCAGCGGGCTCTGGCAGCGCTTTTTGGGCGGCGACCGGGTAGAAGCGGCCCGTGCTTTGTTCGCCGAGCATCCGCTGGGGGTGGCGGCGCTGGGACTCATGCTAGCTGTTTTTGCGCTGGGAACAATGGTTTCCTGGGGTTTTTATGGCGAGGAAGGGGCGGCCTACTTATTTGGTGAGGGTATCCGCTGGCCTTACCGCCTCACCTTCGCAACCTTCGCTTTCGTGGGGCCCTTGGGTGGGCTGGCAGCTCTGACCAGCGTGGCCGATACCCTCAACGGCCTGATGGCCATCCCCAACCTGATTGCTCTGCTGGCCCTCGGGGGGTTGGTGGGCCAGCTGTTGCGGGAGTTTTTTAGCGGTCTGCCCTGGCAGCCGCCCGAAGAAGAAGATTAGGGTGATTTTCAAAAAAACTTCGCGACAGAACGCCGGGCACGCACCCTGGTTTTCATTAGGGGCTGCATTTGCAGCAGGGGCTTGCCTGTACACTTGGCGCATGAGTGTACCCAAGCGACTGGTGGTGGGGCTTTCGGGCGCCTCGGGGATGCCCTACGCTCTGGATCTGCTGCAAACCCTGCGACGGATGGGTGGGCTGGAAGTCCACCTGGTGATGAGTCAGGGGGCCAAGAGGGTGCTGGTGGAGGAGGCGGAGCTGAGCCTCGAGGCCGTGGAGGCCCTGGCCCACGGGGTGCACCGCAGCAGCGACCTGGGGGCCCCCATCGCCTCGGGAAGCTTTCGTACCCTGGGTATGGTGATTGTGCCGTGCAGCGCGACCACTCTTGCTAAAGTGGCCTATGGTCTGGCCGATAACCTTTTGACCCGGGCGGCCTATGTAACCCTTAAGGAACGTCGCCCCCTGGTGCTGGTACCGCGCGAGGCCCCGCTGCCTTTGCCGAGCCTCGAGGCCATGGTTAGAGCGGCCCAGGCTGGGGCTACCATTCTCCCGGCAGCCCCTGGGTTTTATCACAAGCCCAAAACCATCGACGATCTGCTGGCTTTTATGACCCAGCGTATTCTGGATTTGTTTGGCCTTGAGTATTCCAGGGCGCCGCGCTGGGGCGAGCTACAGGAGCTCGAGCTCGACTAACGCAGGAAAAACACCCCGTACACCACCCCAATCAGTATGCGGTAGATGGCGAAGGGTACAAAACTGTTGCGGCTCACGAAGCCCAGAAGCCAGCGCACCGTTAGCAAAGCCGATACGAAAGCGGCCAGAAAGCCCACTGCCAGCAGTCCCCAATTGTCGGCGCGGAAATCGTCCATGTGGCGCAGCAGGGAGAACCCGGTGGCTGAGAGCATGGTGGGCACGGCCAGAATGAAGGAAAACTCAGCGGCGGCCCGACGGGATAGCCCCAGGGCCATACCCCCCACGATGGTAGCCCCGCTACGCGAGACCCCTGGCATCATGGCAACGGCCTGAAACAGGCCAATCAGTATGGCGTAAGGTGCTGGTAGCTGGTTGACATCGTCGTAGCGCTTATGGTGTTGCAGCCAGCGATCCACGAACAGCAAAAGAATGCCCACGCCAACCAGATTAATCACCACAATTAGGTCGTTGCCCAGGAACACGTTCTCAATCACATCGGCCAGTAAAAAACCCAGAATGCCAGTGGGAATAAAGGCCACAATAATGCGCTTCCAAACCTCTATATCCCGCAAAAAACGCTGAAAGTACAGGGCTAAAACAGCCAGAATGGCCCCTAGCTGGATAACCACGATGAAGCTTTTGATAAAAGGATCGTTTTCGATATCGAGCTGGAGCAGGTGAGCGGCCAGGGTGAGGTGGCCGGTGGAGGAGATGGGTAGGAACTCGGTCAAGCCCTCGAGAATGCCCAGGATGAGCGCCTCAAAAATATTCACGCCCACGAGAATATCATGCTGAGATGAAATCCAGTGGACGGTGACGCGGCTCGAGTCGTTTTTTTACGATACGATTCCAAGCATGAAGATTTCGGTGCTGTTGCCTGCGGCCGGTTCGGGTGAACGGATTGGCCGGGGACCTAAAGCGTTTTTGCGGGTGGGTGGAAAGACCCTGCTGGACTGGGCCCTCGAGGGCTTTGCCTGGGCCGACGAGGTGGTGGTGGCCCTCCCGCCGGGTTTTCGGGTGGATGGCCTGAAAACCGTTCCGGGCGGCCAGACCCGCCAGCAGAGCGTGTTTAATCTGGTGCAGGCGGCCAGTGGTGAGGTGGTGCTGGTGCACGATGTGGCCCGGCCTTTTGTGGTGCGCCCGGCGGTAGAACGGCTGCTGGAGGCTGTTCGGGCCACAGGTGCGGCCACCCTGGCGGTACCGGTGCCCGATACCTTGGTGCGGGAGGAAGATCGGCAATACGGCGAGGTGATCGCGCGCGAACACCACCGGTTGGTGCAGACCCCCCAGGGCTTTCGCCGCGAGCTGCTGTGGCAGGCCCATCAGCAGGCCCAGGCCGCGGGGACTGAATTCACCGACGATGCCCAGCTAGTTCGCTGGCTGGGTCACCCGGTGGCGCTGGTGGAGGGCGACCGTCGGATGTTCAAGGTGACCTATCCCGAAGACCTGATTCTGGCAGAAGGGCTGGCGCAGGTATGGAACTGTTAGCCCCTGCCAAGGTGAACCTGGGTCTTTCGGTGCTGGGCCGCCGACCCGACGGCTACCACGAACTGCACACCCTGTTTGCGGCCCTGCGGGTGGGCGACCGGCTCTGGGTAGAGGCCATTCCCGAGGGAATTGAACTGGAGGTACGGGGCCAGGGCCTGCCTGCCGACACCAATAACCTGGTATACAAGGCTGCGCAGGCTTACCTGACGGCTGCTGGCTGGCCCGGCGGGGTGCGGGTGGTGCTGGAAAAGAACCTGCCCCTAGCTGCCGGGCTGGGTGGGGGCTCTTCCGATGCGGCGGCGGTGCTGCGGGCTTTATCCCGGCTCTATCCAGCAGCCCTCGAGCTGCCGAGACTGGCCCTTGGGCTGGGGGCCGACGTGCCCTTTTTCCTGGGGCCGGGCCTGGCCGAAGGGCGGGGGGTGGGCGAACGCCTAACCCCCCTTCCCCCCCTCCGGGCTGCGCTGGTGCTGGTGAATCCGGGCATTGCGGTTTCGGCGGCTGAGGCCTACAAAGGCCTCACACCCGAGATGTGGCAGCCCGAACTGGATATCGCCGGGGTTGTAGAAGCCATTCAGGTAGGGGAGGAACCCCCCTACTGGAATACGCTCGAGCGCTCCGTATTTCGCCTGCACCCCTACCTCGAGGCCCTCAAACAAGAGCTGTACCGCCTGGGGCTCAGGGGCGTGCTGATGTCGGGCTCAGGTTCTACGCTGTTTGGTCTGGCCCGTGAGGCCGACGAGGCCGCACACCTGGCTGGGGTTTTGCGAAGCAAGTACCCGAATTTCTGGGTGGTGGCCACCGAGACCGTAAGCTAGGTGCTGTACATTGGCCCGAATAGGCCGTATCATCCAAGCGTCATCGGGGGTGCCTGGGCAGTCCAGGCTGAGAAACACCCTTTGAACCTGATGCGGTTTGTACCGCCGTAGGGAGCATGACGCGCAACCCTCCCGATGACATGGAGGGATTTTTTATGCAAAAAACCCCAAAAGTTGGATGGTCGGCTTGGCTAGGTGTGCTGTGGATGCTGCTGGTGTTATGGCCCGCGTGGGCGCAGCAAACCACCCTGACTGTCCTTACCCACGATAGCTGGAGCCTTGACAAGAACCTGGTCGCTCGCTTCGAGCAGGAGAACGGCATCCGGGTTCGCTTTCTGAAAGGCGGCGATGCCGGTGAGATGCTCAACAAGGCCATTCTGAGCAAGGGTGCACCCATTGCCGATGTGATCTATGGCTTCGACAATACCCTGCTCTCGCGCGCATTGCAGGCCGATATTTTACAACCCTACCGCTCGCCGGAGCTGCCCAACCTGCGCCCCGAACTGATAATTGACCAGACCTTCCGGGCCACGCCGGTGGACTTTGGCTATGTGGCCCTTAACTACGACCGGGATTTCTTCAAGGGCAAGCCCCTACCTCAGCGCTTCGCCGACCTGACGCAGCCGGAGTTTGCTGGGTTGCTGGTGGTGCAGAACCCGGCTACCAGCTCGCCGGGGCTGGCCTTCCTGCTGGCCACCGTGGCGGCTTTTGGGGAGGATGGGTACCTGGATTTTTGGGAGAACCTGCGCAAGAACGGGGTGCGGGTGGTGAGCGGCTGGAGCGAGGCCTACTACACCCACTTCACCCGGGCCGGCGGCGACCGCCCGCTGGTGGTCTCGTACAGCACCAGCCCGGCCGCCGAACTGTACTACAGCGAGGCCAAGCCCAAGCCCACCGAGCCCCCCACGGCCAACCTTTTTTTGCCCCGTAGCTCATTTTTCCAGGTGGAGTATGTGGGCATTTTGAAGGGTACGCGCAATCTGCGGGCGGCCCAGCGTTTTGTGGACTGGCTGGTTTCTAAGCCTGCACAAGAGAGCATCCCCACCCAGATGTGGGTTTATCCGGCCCGGCGGGATGCCAGGCTGCCAGAAGTTTTCCGCTTTGCCCAGGTGCCCCCTGAGCCAGCCCGCTTGACGCCTCAGCAGATCGCAAACAATCGCGAGCGCTGGATTCGTGAGTGGACGCAGGTGGTGGTGCAAGGGCAGACGGCACAGGCGGTAAAGGCGCGGCGTTAGGTTAGGCTGCGGGTATGGCGAAGGCCTACTGGCTGGCCCTGCCGGTGCTGGTGTTCCTGGCCCTGGCTTTGCTGTACCCTTTGGGGCGCATTGTGGCCCTGGGTCTGGGTGAGGGTTTTGCGCCCACGCTGGCTGACCCCTACTACCGCTCGAGGCTGGTCTGGAGTCTGGCCTATGGCCTGGGTTCCTCGCTGCTGTGTGCCCTGGTGGCCCTGCCCCTGGCCTATGCCTTTCGCTACCGCTTCCCGGGCCGGGACTTCTGGCTGGCTTTTTCGGTGGTGCCCTTTGTGCTGCCTACCCTGGTGGTGGCGATGGGTTTTTTGAGTCTGGTGGGCCCTCGAGGGCTGCTGGGGGTTAACCTCTACGGCACGCCCTGGATTTTGTTCTGGGCCAGCCTGCTCTATAACCTGGGTCTGGTGCTGCGCCCCCTGGTGGCCCTGCTGCCCAAGCTGAGCACCCCCATGCAGGCGGCCCGCACCCTGGGGGCCAGCCCCCTAAGGGCCTACCTGCGGGTGGGGATTCCCCTGCTGGCCCCGGCTTTGCTCTCCAGCGGAAGCCTGGTTTTTTTGTTTAGCTTTACCAGTTTTGGCGTGCCCTTGCTGCTGGGAGGGGCGGGGTGGGCTACGCTCGAGGTGGCTACCTACCAGGCCCTGGCCCAGCGCCTGGCTTTTCCCGAGGCCAGTGCGCTGGTGCTCATGCAGCTCGGGGTCACCGGCGCGGTGCTATGGTTGTACCTGCGGTTGCAGGCGGGGTGGGTGGTGGGGCTCGAGGGAGCCGAAGCCCCCCGACCCCTTACACGGGGGCGTGCATTATTGCTGAGCACTGGCGTGTCGGGGTTTTTTTTGCTGCTGTATAGCCCCTTGCTGGCGCTGGTATGGCGCGCGCTGGAGCGCCCTGGGGCCTGGCTTTCGGTGTGGCACAACCCCGACTTCACCCCAGGCCTGCTGGCCCTGCAAAACACCCTGGTCTTTGCCGCAATGGCCTTGCTGGGGGTGTTGCCTGTGGGCCTGCTGTACGCCTATGCGGTCTGGCGGGGGGCCCGCTGGCTGGACGGGCTGGGTCTGCTGCCCCTGATGGTCTCGCCGGTAGCCCTGGGCCTGGGCTACCTGCTGGTCTACCCCGGGCTTAGGGGCTCCATCTGGCTTTTGATAGGGGCCTACATCCTGCTCAGCTACCCCTTGCTTACCCGCACCCTGTTACCGGCCCTGCAGGGGCTGCCCAGGGGGGTGCTCGAGGCCGCCCGGGTGCTGGGGGCCCCGCCCTGGCGGCGGTTTATACGGGTGGAGTGGCCCCTGGTTCGACCCTCGACGATAGCCGGGCTGGCCCTGGCCCTGGCGGCCCTCCTGGGGGAGTTTGGAGCCACCCTCACCCTACAACGCCCGGAGTGGGCCACCCTGTCCCTGGCCATCTACGAGCGCCTGGGCCGGCCTGGGGCCACCCCCTTTTACGAGGCGGTGGTGCTGGCGGTGGTGCTGATGGTGCTGTGCACCGTTTTGCTGCTGGGGTTGCAGAAGAGCACCTGGGATCGCTGATTTTTTCTAAGCCCGCACCTCCCGCCGCTGGAAGAGCACATAAGCTACGGCGAAGAGCCCTATGGTGAGGGCGATCAGGCCTGTAAGCTGCGGCCAGGCCAGCAGGAAGCTCTGCCCCAGGGGAAGGGGTGAGCCCAGCAAGGCCCCCTCGAGCTGGCTGATAAGCACCGGCCCCAGGCTGCGCACCCCAGGGTTGAGCAGGGCCTGGATGGCCTCGGCGTACAGGGTGTTGGGCGAAAGGCGTGAGAAAGCCAGCAGGGCCTCGGTCTGGCGCAGCTCACTCTCGGGGTCGAAGGGGTCGAAGGGGGCCACGGCCTGGGCCAGCAACTGGGCAATGATGCCCCAGAACAGCGCGAAGAAGAGCCAGACCGCAATGGCCGCCAGCGCCGAGGTGGCCGCGCTGCGGAAGAGCACCGAGGTGACCAGGGCAATGCCCAGCCAGACCCCGGTATAGGCCAGGGTAGCCAGCAAGAAGAGCAACGCCCGTGCGACCTCCTCGCTGCTGGGGGGTACGCCCAGGAAGATCAGGCCCAGCCCCACCACCAGCAAAAACAGGGCCAGCAGAATGAGAGCGATGGTCGCCAGTCCGGCTAAAAACTTGCCCCACAGCAGGGCGTCGCGGTAGATGGGCTGGGCCAGGATGCGCGAAAGGGTGTTGCGGCTGTACTCCCCGTTGATGGCATCAAACCCCAGGGCAATGGCGGCCAGGGGCAAAAAGAAGCTCAGGAACGCCACAAACGAGGGCAGCGGATCCTGCGCGGCGGTAAAAACCCGCAGCAGGAGGAAGGGATCTTCGCTGATGGTCTGGCGCAGGGTCTGGGCCCCGGCATACACCGCCCCTACCGCCGAGAGCAGGATGAGCACCTCCAGGATGCGCATCCGGGTGCTGCTCAGGTGGTCGGCCATCTCCTTGAAGAAGACCGCCCACAGCCCCGTCCAGGGCGAGCCTTCACGACGACGCGGGGTAGAACTACGCTGCATGGCGCACCTCCTGGAAATAGCGGGCATACACCTCGTCCAGGCTGGGCTGCTCCAGCACCAGGCTCTGGAGGGCAGCCCCGGCCTCGAGCACGGCTTTAGCCACCTGTGGGCGGATGTCCTGGGTGGCTTCCAGCCGCAGCCCCTGCGCGTCGGACTGCACCCGGCTCACCTCGGGCAAGGCCTGAAGCCGCTCGGCGAGGCCGTTCTGGGGGGTGGCCTCGAGGCGGATGCGGTAGGCACCCCCCAGCACCCGCTGGGCCAGCTCCTCCACCCGCCCCTCCAGCACCAGCTTCCCCTTGTGGAACAGCCCCACCCGGTCGCAGATGGCCTGCACCTGGTGCAGCAGGTGCGAGGAGAGCAGCACGGTGATGCCCTCGGATTTCAGGCTTTGGATGATCTTCAAAAACTCCTGCGCGGCCTCGGGGTCCAGGCCCAGGGTGGGCTCGTCCAGAATCACCACCTTGGGCTCTTTGAGCAGCACCTCGGCCAGCCCCAGGCGCTGGCGCATACCCCGCGAAAAAGCACCCACCGGGCGGTGGGCCACCTCGGCCAGCCCCATGCGCTCCAGCACCCGTTCCATGCGGGTCTTGGCCAGGGCGGGGGGCAGACCGTTGAGCCGGGCGATGTAGGAGAGGTTCTCCCAGGCGGTCATCTCGCCATAAAAACCCACTGAGTCGGGCAGGTAGCCCACCTGCCGCTTGAGCGAGAGCGGTTCGCGCACCGGGTCGAGGCCCAGCACCCGCACCTGGCCCGCGCTGGGCTCGGTGAGGCCCAGGAGCATCAGGATGGTGGTGGTTTTGCCGGAGCCGTTGGGGCCCAGCAGGCCATACACCTCACCCGCCTCGATGCGGAGCTCGAGGCCCTCCACCGCCACCACCCTGCCGTAGCGTTTGGTTAGGCCTTGGGTCTCGATGACCATAGGCCCTCCTAGCGCCGCCCGAAGCGCGAGACGGCGAAGCCCACCGCACCGACCGCTACTGCAATCAAAGCCACCCCTACCAGCCCCCACAGCGTAGAGGTCTGCACGGTGACCCGGTAATCGGCCGAGGCCTGGGCACTGCCTGCAGAGGCCCGCAGGGTCAGCATGTAGTCGCCCGCTACGGCTTTGGTTGAGGGCTTAATTTTGGCTGTGACCTCCGATTCAGCCCCTGGCGCCAGCTTTTCCAGCTTGTCGGGCTCGAACTTGACCTCCCAGCCCGAAGGTTCGCTGGCCGAGAACTCGAGGTTCTCCGCCGGGGCGCTGCCGGTGTTCTTGACCACCAGCTTGATAGGGTTCTCGCGGCCTGCATAGGCCCGTCCCGAAAGCCGCCCCTCGGGGGTGGTGAGGCTAAGCTCGGCCTGACCAGTAATGTCCAGGTTGACCGCCAGCTCGGCCTTGGCCTCTCCGGCCAAAGCCCGCAGGGTGACGGCATAAACTTTGGCCTCCACCTGCCTGGGGGGTGTAACCTGAACGTCCAGATCCTTGGTCTCACCGGCTTTCAGGGGCAGACTGTTGACCTCCTGCCCGCCAAAGGCGGTGCTGAAGCTCACCCGGAAGTTTTCGGGGGCGTCGGCCTCGAGGTTGACCAGCAAGTCCTGATCACTTTCGTTCTTGAGGGTCACGCGGTAACGGAAGCTGGCGGTCGGGGTGCCTTTGAGCACCGGAAGCTCGGTCTCGAGGGATAGCCGCTTGGGCAGCACCTGGCCCAGCGTGAGGGCAATGGGTAGCTCGGCCCGTACCCCGCTGCCCTCGGCCAGCAGGCGGAAGCGGTAGGTGCCAGGCCGCACATTTTGCGGCGGCTCGAGCCGCAGGGAAAGGCTCTGCTCCCCATCGGGCAGCACATACACCGCGCCCACCACCCGGCCCCCACCCAGCAGGCTGGCCTTCCAGCCCGGGGCCAGCTCGGCGACCCGCACCTGCACAGTCTGTGGCGGCAGGTTGTAGCCCTTGAGGGTGATGGGCAGGCTAATGGTTTCGCCCAGCCGCACGCTTTGCGAGGGATAGGGCGTGTACAGGGCCAGACCACGGAACCCCTGGGCCAGGCCCAGGCTCGTCAGCAGCAACAAGAGCGCAAGTAGGCGTGGCATGCTTCACCTCCAGACGACGTTTTTCATCTGAGAATCTAGGAGAGAAAAATTAAATATGCATTAGAGTCATAATGATACTTGACAAAGGAACGCTCAAGTTTTATAATCCCCTGCTGTAGGGAGCAGACCAGGACAACCCCTACGGAAGGAGGTTTCAGTATGCTGGACATTGTTCGGAACGTGCCTGTTCAGACTATGCCTCTGCGGAGCTGGAATCTCTCGACCGTGAACGACTTCTTCCATGAGTTCGACCGGCTCTGGAACGAGGTAACGACATCTTTAGGCAGCCCAGTACCTGTTAGTGCCTACCCCTACGACCTCTACGAGACCGGGGACAGCCTGGTGCTGGAGATGGCGGTGCCGGGCCTGCGCAAGGATGACCTCGAGGTACGCCTGGAGGGCAACCGCCTCACCATTCGGGGCACTTATCCGGAGGCCCAGGGTACCGAAGAGCGCCGCTACTGGTCGCGGGGTCTGCCGCGTGGGAGCTTCGTGCAAAGCCTTACTTTGCCTGCTTCGGTTGAGGTAGACAAGATCCAGGCCACCATCACCGACGGTCTCCTGCGCCTGACCCTGCCCAAGGTAGAGCAGGCCCGGGTGCGCAAGATTGCCATTAGCTCAGCATAGGCAACCGGACTTTCCCCGAGCGCAGTTCCATAGCTCATGGAGCTGCGTCATTTTTTAACTTGCAGCAGCCCGGCGAGCAGTGTAATCACCACCGCCATCCCTGCCACCGCTGCAAAAGATACCCGCAACGATGTGACCTGTGCGATCAGGCCGATAACGGGGGGCCCACTCAAAAAACCCAGGTAGCCCAGCGTCGCCACCGAGGCCAGCGCTATTCCTGGTTGCACCCCCGGCACCCTGCCAGCGGCGCTGAACACCAGCGGAAACAGGGTACAGTAACCCAGCCCCACCATCACAAAGCCTAGCAGGGCGACCTCGGGGTGGCTGGTGGCAAGGGTGGTTACAAAACCGGTGGCAGCCAGCAAGCCACCGGCTCGAGCCATCACCACTGGCCCAAACCGATAAATAAGGGCGTCGCCGCTCAGGCGGCCCACCACCATGGCCGCCGAAAACGCCGAGAAGGCCAGCGCGGCCACGGCCTCGCTGGTTCCGATTTCCTGCTTCATGAAGACCGCGCTCCAGTCGGCCACGGCGCCCTCGCCCAGGCCGGTGCAGAACACAATGAGGCCCAGGCCCAGCAACACCCCTCGAGGCCAGACAAAGCGCGGCCCGCTCGCCACGGGCTGAACCTCGAGCAGGTGTCGGATGGCCCATAACATCAGGAGGCTCGAGCCCAGGGCCATCCAAACAAAAAAGGGCAGTGGAGCCAGGCTGATGGCCGCAGCCCCGCCCCCCAACGCAGCACCCACCAGACCCCCCAGGCTAAACAGCGCGTGGAAACTGGACATAATGGGCCGGGCGTAGCGTTTTTCAACCTCCACCGCTTGCGCGTTCATCGAGATGTCCATGGCAGCGTTGGCGAAGCCAAATACAAACAGAGCCAGGGCCAGCATCCAGCCGTTGGGTGCCAGGGCCAGCAGGGGCAGAGCTGCACAGTTACCCAAAGCAGCCCAGGCCAGCACCGGGTGGCTACCCCTGCGCGTGATGAGCCAGCCGGTTAGGGGCATGGCCAGCACCAGCCCGATGGGGGCGCTTGCAAGCACCAAACCCAGCTCTCCGGCGCTCAAGCCCAGATGCTGCTTGATGGCCGGGATGCGCGAAACCCAGGCGGCCAGCACCAGGCCGCATATAAAGAAAGTTACATAGATGGCGATTCTGGCCTGAAGCAGGCGATTGGGTGCGGTGGTATTCAAGGGGCAGTCCTTTCTCGGCGCGCAGCTTTTTTAGCGGGTCAGTTGTTCGATGAGGCTGCGGTGTTGCGGAAACTGCCGGGCCAGCTCCTCGCGCTGGGCCAGTTCGAAGTCGGCAAACTCGAAACCGGGGGCCATGGTGCAGCCTACCAGGGCGTAGGTTCCGGGGGTGTCCAGGCTGGCCGCGAACCAGTAACCGGCAGGAACTGTTGCCTGGAAATGGTGTCCCTGACTGGGATCAGGGCCTAGGAACAAGAATGAAAGTGCACCTTGGGGTGAGATGAGCCACAGGGTCAGGGAAGCACCGGCGTAGAAATGCCAGATCTCGTCGCTTTTAAGCCGATGAAACGCCGAAAAGTCGGGGTGCTCGAGCAAAAAGTAGATGGCTGTGGAAAACGCCCGCTGGCCGTTGTAGCGCGGGGGGAGGTGAGGTTGTGCAATCAATTCATTGGATACGTAGGTTTGGCGGTAAAAGCCACCCTCGAGGTGGGGCTGCAGGCCCAGGTGTTCTACCCAGAATCGAGCGTTATACACGAGCAGTCTCCGGTTTTGCTTGCGCCCGAAATTAGCGACGGCGCCTACCCCTTAGTATCCGGCCAGCATCGGGCCAGATGCCGTCGGCAATGAGGTGGAGCCATTGCGAAGCATAATACCCTAATGCCAAGGCCCAAAGCACTTCTTGCGGTGGGGTGCTGAATCGGGGCTGCAGGTGGATACTTAGCCCCAGATAGCTCGATAGGGCGGAAAAGAGCCAGTACACCACCATCCCCATTGCGCCCAAGTACAGAATCCGGGTTAGGGGGCCCACAATCCAGGTATGGGAAAGGCCCCGATGGGCAAACATCCAGCCATAGGGCACCCAGAACCAGCCCATCCAGCCCCAGCGCCCTTTAGCCCGCACCTGTTGCTCGGCCAGATCCAGGTCGGGGGTGATGAGAAACGTTCCCAGCAAATAACTGCCCATAAAGGCCGCCGCAACGGGCTGGGGAACCTCGAGATCTTGCCGATAAGCCCAGTAAGCGGCTGTCGCCAGCCCTAACACACTAAGATTGATGGCTTCGTGAACGCGACCTGAGGGCACGGTTGTAGTTTACGGGTTAGGGTTTATGAACAGGGCTGCTTGTAACCCATTGCTGCCCGACCAGGCTCGACGGAAGATATTTGTCTCTAATCAGAATTTTTATGGAAATATAGTTTCCAGCTAATCCTGTATCGCTTGGAACTATGCTGTTTTGGACGAGCTTTCTGTACGAATGGGCAGCTTGGAAGTGCCGGTCTCATCTAAGCCCCCTGGGGTTCTGGTACACTTTATAGCCGTGACCGTGGAGGCTCGGACTGCCCCCAAACGCGAAGCTATCCTCGAGGCAACCATCCGAGTTCTAAGAGACCGGGGGTTGTCGGGGCTAAAAGTCGAGGAAGTAGCCCGAGAAGCCGAAGTTGGCAAAGGCACGGTTTATCTTTATTTCCAGGATAAACAAGACCTGCTTAAGGCGCTGGTGGAGCACCACACCTTTTCCTACTATCAAAAAGTAGAGGATGTGGTGAACCGCGACAGCTCCTTTCGCGAACGCCTGGCCGAGGTGCTGCGGCTTCGTGTTGCTTGGGTGGAGGAGTGGCGCGGCCTGTGGGCTGCGGTGGCCCGTGAAGCCGAGCCCGAGGACACTACCGGATGGCTTCGGCGCATGCACGAGCACTACCAGCACTTGCTGGAAAAGCTTGTGCAGGAAGGCAAGGCCAGGGGTGAGGTGCGGCCAGAACTCGACACTTGTCTGACCGCCGCCAGCATTGCGGCCCTGGCCTGCAATCCGCAGCTCGAGTTTCCACGGGAAGCCTACCTCGAGCACCTGCTCGAGGTGTTGTTGAAAGGAGTGGCGTTGTGAGCGAATACCGTCCAGGAGACAAGGTTGTTTTGCCGCCGTATGGTGTAGGTGTGGTGGCGGGGATCGCCCAGCGTTCGGTTGCTGGCTCAGACAAATCCTATTATCAGGTCGACTTTCCCGGTACCCGCTCGAAAGCCTACGTACCGGTAGAGGCGCCGCAGACCACCCGTTTACGCAGGGCCTTGTCGCCGGATCAGGTCAACGAGATCCTGGCTTTGCTGCACGAGGGCCGCTTGCCCTTACCCCGCCAGTGGGCCGCCCGTCACCGCAAGACCACCGAGATTCTGGCCGATGGCGACCCTTTCCGTATCGCCACCCTGGCTGGCCAGCTTCGGGCCTGGGAGCTTGAAAAGGGCCTTCCCGACCTCGACCGCCAAGCCCTTCGCCGGGCCATGCACCTTCTGGCGGAGGAAATTTCACAGGTGCTCGAGATCACCCTCGATGAAGCCCGCAAACTATTCGAAGAGTCTGTGGGCGAGAGCCTAAACTAAAAACCGAAACAATAAATATCGATAGGGCTTTTGGGCCCTATCGATTGAGCTTAACGGTACTAGGCCCCGTACTTTTGCAGCTTGCCGGCGTGGGCCAGCAGCAAGGGCATTAGCTCCACCCCGCGCAGGTGGCCCAGGCTGCCTCTGGCGGCTTCGTCCTCGGTGAAGCGCCGGGCGGTGTCGTTGCGGAGGTAGGGGCCATGAAGCAGCAGCGGCACCGGGTGCCAGGAGTGGGCTTTCAAAACTGAAGGGGTGGAGTGGTCGCCGGTGATGGCCAGCACATCCGGCTTCAGGGCCAGCAGATCGGGCAACAGGTGGTCAAAAAGCTCGACCTTATGCACTTTTTCTTCAAAATTGCCGTCCTCGCCGGTGCTGTCGGTTTTCTTGAAGTGCAGATAGAAGAAATCGTACTTGTCCCAGTTTTCCTGTAGGGCCTTTACCTTGCCCTCTGGAGCGTCTTCCACCCCTTCCACCGGCAGCACCTCCATGCCCACCAGGCTGGCCAGCCCTTTGTACATGGGGTAGCTGGCAATGCAGGCCGGCGTGAGGTGGTACACCTTGGAGAATAGAGGGAAACGGGGGCGTTCGGAGATACCCCGGAACAACGCACCGTTGATCTGGGGTTCATCGGCCAGCACCTCGCGGATGCGCTCGGACAGTTGGTTGAGCACTCGAGCGGTTCGCTGGCTCCCAGCGCCGGCGGTTTTGGGCTCGGCCTGCAAGGGAGGCACGCCGGTTTTCTGGGGGTCGGTGTCGGAAACCTGCTCACTCAGCCCCTCGCCGCGCAAAATCACCACAAAACGGTGCTCGCTTTCGGTGTAGAAGCTTACCTGCACCCCCTCGAGCTCCTGGATGGCGGCCTTTAGCCTGTCCACCACCCGCCGGTTCTCCGCGTCGCTGGGCCGGCCTGCCCGGCGGTCTTTGACCAGTCCGGCGGCGTCCAGGGTGGCAAAGTTGCCGCGCACCGCTACGTCACCGTCTTTGAAGTCGGCCCCAATCCCGATGGCCGAGAGCGCCCCGCGCCCCACCAGGTACTTGAAGGGGTCGTAGCCAAAGAGCGAGAGGTGGCCGGGGCCGGAGCCGGGGGCCAGACCGGGGTAGACCGGGGTCAGGAGCCCCAGGGCGCTTTTTTGCGCCAGGACATCCAGGTTGGGGGTATGCGCTGCGGCCAGCTCGGTGGGGCCGCCGGGGGTCTGGGGCAGGCCGCCTACGCCGTCCAGCACAACCAGGAGAATCTTGGTGGGGGTTTTTTGCGATAGCTCTGTGAGGATGGGGAGCATGTCCATGCGCCCATTCTACCGAGGGAGTAGCAGTGCGATAGACACACGGGCCAGGCGCATGGCGGGTAGGGCCCTCAGTAAAAGATGGGGGGTCGGCTCGACATCCACTCCTCGGGCAGCAGGCTGTACATGTAAAAATCCCAGGGCTCCCCCCGGATCCAGCGCCAGCGGCGCAGAAGCCCCTCGCGCTGGAAGCCCAGTTTTTCCAGCGCCCGCTGCGAGCGGGGATTATGCACGTGGGCAATGGCCTGGATGCGGCGCAAGTCCCAGGGCCCAAAGGCAAAATCGAAGAGCACCACCTTGGCCTCGGTGTTGATGCCACAGCCCCAGTAGGGCCGCCCCAGCCAGGTCTCGGTCTCGCCCAGTTTGTTGGGCCAGTCCAGGTGCAGCCCGATCACCCCCGCGGGCCTTCCTTCGGCCTCGATGATGAAAAAACCCTCCTTGGTCTGCAGATGCCCCAGGTACTGGTAGGTTTCGTCGGGGCTCTGGTGGGGGTTCCAGTAGACAAAGGGAGCCATCTCGGGGTCGGACATCAGCGCGAACAGCGCCTCGGTGTCCTCGAGCCGAGGGGGGCGGAGCAGAAGCCGGGGGCCGCGCAGTTCCATGTGCTCCTAGCATACGAAAAAAAGACCCGCCGAAGCGGGTCTTTTAGAGGATTGCAGCCTAAGGACGGGCCAGCGTAATCACCGGCGAAGTCCAGCTTTCCCAGTGGGCCGGGTTGTTCTCGTTGCCCAGGGCCTTGAGAACACGGATACGCACCACATAATCGCCATTTGGTACGGTCTTGAACAGCGAGTTGTCGCCGTTACCGTTGTCCATATTGCTGTGGATGCGGGTGCCGTCCCAGGCAATCGCGAAGAAGCCGGTAGACGTAGAGTTGCGTCCGACGTACTCGAGATCCACAAACTTGTTGAAGACCGGGTGCACCGGGCGGTTGTTGGAGGCGTTCAGCACCTCAAACTGCAGCTTGGCCACAGGGTGAGCCAGATGGATCAGGAAGTAAGGAATGTCGCCGCCCTGCAAGGTGAAGGTGCTGGGGCCAGTCTGGCGGACATAGTTGGTGTCGTTCAGCCGGGCCAGCCAGGGGAAGCCGAACTGTGAGGGGGCCAGCGCCACAATGCTCTGGTAATCGCCCTTGAAGCCTGCGTAGGGCACCCGGGCTACGGTTGCACCTTCGCTGTTGCGTACCACCACATAGCCGCCAAACTGGGCTAGGTTGGCGAGGCCGGGGTTGGGGGTGATGGTCACGTTCACACTGGCCGAACCGCCCGGCCCCACCGTGACGCTGGGGCTGCTGAACGAGACCGCCGAGGGCGCGTTGAAATAACTCAGGGTGAAGGTACCGGTGGTAGCAGAGGCTGCGAGGTGGCTCAGGCTGTAAGTTTCGGTGGCGTTACCCAAATTGCGGATGGTCAGGGTACGGGTGACCGAGCCGCTCTCCACCTCGCCCAGCGAGAGCTTGCCGGGGGTTACGCGGGTGGTGCTGTTGATGGCATCTACAATCTGCACCATCCCTGCGCCCTGGCGGTGTGTGATGTCCAGTAAACCAGTGGCTGGGGCTACAGAAAGAAGCTTGGGATCAGCGGTGTTTTGCAGGATGGTGCGCATCTCCGAGGCGGGGGTGCCGGGCTTGGCCTGGAGATAGAGCGCCACCACCCCGGCCACGTGCGGGCTGGACATCGAAGTACCGCTTAGGGTGGCAAACGCGCCCTTCTCAAGCGGGTAGGTGGAGTAGATCAGGCCGCCGGGTGCCCCCAGGTCGGGCTTGAGGGTCAGGTCGGGCGAGAGGCCGATGGAGCTGAAGCTGCTAATCAGGTTGCCGGTGGGGTTGGGGAAGGAGCCAGACTGGTTGGTCCAGGTGAGTGTGACCGGGCCCGAAGCCAGGCGGTTGTTGATCAGTACACCTTCGGTATCGGAGATGCTGACCACCGGAATGGTGATGGCAGGCGTACCAGCTACTGTTGCTGAGAAGCGCCCCGGTGCGTTGTTGTACAGGATAACGGCGGCGGCTCCGGCCTGCTGTGCGTTGAAGGCTTTTGTGTAGAAGGTGCAGGTGCCGCGCCGGATCAGCACAGCCTGGCCTGCGAGGCTGCCCGCAGGCAGCGGATTGCAGGCATCGTTGGCAGTGGTGGGGGTACCGGTACGGGCCATGGGGAGACTACCGGAGGTAGGAGGGGTGGGCGCACCGGTGGCTGGCCCGTAGCCGATGGGCCGATCATCGGGAGAGATGGTAAAGGTGTTCAGGAAGACCGCCACATTGTCGTAGGAGGCTACGCCGATGACGTCCTCACCCACGCCCGGCGCACCCAGCGAGAAAGCACCGTTGGCTCCGCTGTTGCCAGCCGAGGCCACCACCACCACACCTTTCTTCACCAGGCGGTTGGAAACCACTGCGGTGGGGTACTGGGGCCACTGGAAGGAGGCGCCCAGGCTCATGTTCACCACGTCCATGCCGTCTTTGTAGGCCATTTCCAGGGCCGCAATGATCACGTCGGCGCTGGAAGAACCTTCACAGCCGAACACCCGATAAGCGCCCAGGATAACCTCGGGCGCTACACCCTTAACAGTGCCGTTGGCGCCGGTAATCCCGGCCACGTGGGTGCCGTGTCCGTTGCAGTCGTCACCACCGGGGCGGGTGCCGGGGCCGGGCTGGGGGATGGGGGTGCTGTTGTTGGGGTCGCCTGCATTGTAGGCATCGCCCACAAAGTCGAAGCCGTAGCGGATGCGCCCGGCAAAATCGGGGTGCTGGAGGTCAATGCCGGTGTCAATAATCCCAACCTTGACGCCACGCCCACTAAGGCCCAGCGTGTTTTGGGCGATGTTTACCTGGGTCTGGGTGATAGCGGTGAACATATCGGTCTCGCTACCCCCGTCTACGGGCTGGGGTGCGCTGACCGTAAGCACCGGCCAGACTGCTTTCACGCCAGGGATTCCACGCAGCTTGGCGGCTTCGCTGGCCGTGGCCTCTACCGAGAGGCCGTTCCAAAGCTCGCCATATTCAAAGCGTTCACGGAACTTCACACCATTGGCCTGAGCCAGGGCGCGGAAGTTGTCTTTGTCGGCCTTGACCGAGGCATCGCTGCCCCCTTCGACCTTGGCCTTGCCCGAGAGCTCCACCAACCAGGCGGTAGGGGTCTCGTCCACCATCTCGGCGGCACCCGTGCTCAGGGCACCTACGCCGGTGACAAGCTCCTGTACGGGCTCAAACTGGGGCTGTACACGCTGGGGGCTGGAACAAGCCGCTAGCAAAGCAGCAAGCCCAATCCCTAAAAACATCCATCTACGCACGGTAGACCTCCTTGGGTGTCGTTTATCTAAGACCTGATGCGGTCAGCGGCTATCAAACTGCACCGCGTCTTTGGGTGTCAAGCTTTCTGACTACTTTATTGGGCCTCGAGGCGTTATTCGGCGTGTTATTTGGACGTTATCGGCAAGCCGATTTATTGCCAATTGGCCTTATGCTAGCCTCGTACTGCACGGAGTCTGGTACAAATTCGGTGCCCTTTGGCTCGAGCAGGTATCATGTCACGGTATGGCGAAGGATAAAGGCCTCATTCCGCAATCGCAAGACTTCAACGAGTGGTACAACGAGGTGGTGCTCAAAGCCGATCTGGTGGACTACGGCCCGGTGCGCGGCACCATGGTGGTCAAGCCCTATGGCTATGCCATCTGGGAGAACATCCAGCGCGAACTCGACCGCATGTTTAAGGAGACCGGCCACCAGAACGCCTATTTCCCCCTCTTCATTCCCATCAGCTTCTTGCAGAAGGAAGCCGAGCACGTGGAGGGCTTCGCCCCAGAGCTAGCCATCGTCACCCAGGCCGGCGGTGAAACCCTGGAAGAACCCCTGGCGGTGCGCCCGACCTCCGAGACCATCATCGGGCACATGTGGGCCAAGTGGATCCGCACCTACCGCGACCTGCCCCAGCTTTTGAACCAGTGGAACAGCGTGGTGCGCTGGGAGCTGCGCACCAAACTATTCCTGCGCACCACCGAGTTCTTGTGGCAGGAGGGCCACACCGCCCACGCCACCCAGGAGGAAGCCGAGGAGGAAGCCCGCCGCATGGCCGGGGTGTACGCCACGGTGCTGCGCGACTGGTGCGCCATTCCGGGCTGGGAAGGCCCCAAGACCGAGTCGGAGAAGTTTGCTGGGGCGGTCTACTCGATTAGCTATGAGGCCATGATGCGCGATGGCAAAGCCCTGCAGTCGTGTACCTCGCACTACCTGGGCCAGAACTTCGCCAGGGCCTTCGATATTCAGTTTCAGGATAAAGACCAGCAGAACAAGTACGTGCACACCACCTCCTGGGGCTTTACCACCCGGGTGGTGGGGGCCATCGTGATGACCCACGGCGACGACAAGGGCCTGATTCTACCGCCCCGCCTGGCTCCCATCCAGGTGGTGATTGTGCCCATCTACAAGGCCGAGACCCGCGAGGCGGTGCTGCCGGCCACCGAGCGGCTTTACCAGCAGCTCAAGGCCGCCGGGATCCGGGTGCACCTCGACGACCGCGACCAGTACAGCCCGGGCTACAAGTTCAACGAGTGGGAGCTGAAGGGCGTGCCGTTGCGCCTCGAGCTGGGCCCGCGTGATGTGGAGGCCGGAACCGCGGTGCTGGCCAGCCGCCTGGGGGGCAAAGAAACCCTGCAGATCTCCGAGCTGCTGGGCCTGCTGCCGGCCAGGCTCGAGCAGTTCCAGCGCGACCTGTACCAGCGGGCGCTGGAGTTCCGCGACGCCCACACCTGGGCGGTGGACAGCTACGACGAGTTCAAAGAAAAGGTCGAACAGGGCTTCGTGAAGGCCTTCCACTGTGGCGACAAAGCGTGCGAAAAGCAGATCAAGGCCGAGACCACCGCTACCACCCGCTGCATCCCCTACGACGAGCCCGAGGCCCACGGAAGCTGCATCCGCTGCGGCCAGCCCAGCGCCTACGGCAAGCGGATTCTGTTCGCCAAGGCTTACTGAGCGATGCCGAAAGCACCAAAGCCGAAGACCAGAGCGCAGGACTCGAGCAAGCCACGCCTGCCCAGGGAATCGCTTAAGGCCAAAAAGCAACGGGCCGCGCGAATTCTGGCGGTCATGGAGCAGCTCTACCCGCAGGCCGCCACCGAGCTGCAACACCGCAACCCCTTCGAGCTGCTAATTGCCACGGTGCTCTCGGCCCAGGCCACCGATGCCTCGGTGAACAAGGCCACCCCGGCCCTCTTCCGGCGCTACCCCGATGCTTTTGCCCTGGCCCAGGCCACACCCGAAGAAGTTGAGCCCTACATCAAAACCATCGGCCTGTACCGCTCCAAGGCCAGGAATATCGTGCTGCTGGCCCGCCGCCTGGTGGAGCAGTACGGGGGGGAGGTGCCGGTGGACAAGGCCAAGCTGCGCGCGCTGCCGGGGGTGGGCTGGAAGACCGCCACGGTGGTGCTGGGGGCGGCCTTTGGGGTGCCGGGGATTGCGGTGGACACCCACCTGACCCGCCTGGCCGCCCGGCTGGGCTTGTCGGCCCAGAAAGACCCCGAGAAAATCGGGGGCGACCTCGAGCGCCTCTTCCCCAAAGAAAAGTGGGTGTTTGTGCACCATGCCCTGATTCTTTTTGGCCGCTACCGCTGCACAGCCCGCAACCCTAAGTGCCAGGACTGCCCTCTGTACAACGACTGTCTGAGCAAAGGGGCCTGGTAGCTGGAATCAGTCATCCCAGCGGCGGATTTTTTGTGGCAACCTACGCCAGCGCATGGGGCGAAAGCGGGCCTCCAGGCGCCGCCAGCCATAAGCCAGCGCCCCTACCAGGCCGGCGCCCACCGCCAGCACCCACAAAGTGGTAATGAGCCACAACATCAAAAACAGGCCCACAGTTCCAGCTAGCAACAGCACAAGCACCCCCAGGGGGCCCCGCGGAAGATTGAACTGCAACGGTCTCATGTGTTCAGGGTAGAGCAAAAGGCATGAGGTGAATGTGGCTCGAGGGTTGTTGCAGACCAGCACATTGGCGGCGCGGTGATTTTTGGCCCGCACTTGCCTCGAGGTGGCCTATAATGCGCCTTGTATGCCGGGCTCCGACAGCCTACCCATGGTGTTTGCAGCGGCCTTGACCGACCCAGGCCGCAAGCGGGCCCTCAACGAGGATGCAGTTGTCCAGCTCCTAACCCCCTACGGTGGCATTTTTATTGTGGCCGATGGCATGGGTGGGCACCGCACCGGCGAGGTGGCCTCACAGATGGCGGTGAGCCAGATTGTCGAAATACTCAAGCGCAGCGAGCCCTCGCCCCAGGGTTTGCTGGAAGCCTACGAGGCCGCCAACGAGGCCATCTATCTGGCTGGCCAGAAGCCCGAATCGCGGGGGATGGGCACGACCTGTACGGCCCTCTGGCTCGATCTGCCCTATGCCCTGATTGCCCATGTGGGCGACTCGAGGGCCTACCTGCTGCGCGATGGCGAACTTATGCAACTCACCCAGGATCATTCCTGGGTGGCCGACCGGGTACGTCAGGGCCTGTTGAGCGAGGATGAAGCCCGCAACCACCGTTGGCGTAACGTGATTACCAACGCCCTGGGTTCTTTCCCCAGCGCTCGAGTGGATCTGGTGGGTTTGAAGGTGCGGCCTGGCGATGTGTTTTTGCTCTGCTCAGACGGTCTAAGTGGCGTTCTAGAAGACAGGGTGTTGGCCGAGATGGTTCTGACCAATCCGCCCGAACCTGCCGTAGCCAAACTGGTCAAACTGGCCAACGAGTGGGGTGGGCCTGACAACATCAGCGCGGTGGTGGTGACCATTGGCAGCCAGGTAGCCGAAAACCCCAGGCCCTATGCGCTGCCGCTGGAGGCCAGCAATGGCCAGCCGGTGCGCCTGCAAAGCGGCGACCACCCCGAGGTGCTCACTACCCAGATTGTTGAACCGCAAAAGAAACCCACGTTCTGGCAGCGCTGGAGTAATGTGATTTTGCTCTTGCTGTGGCTTGGCCTGCTGGCCTTCGTCTTGTTCAATCAGCTTGGTAGCGGATCTACTCCGTAACAGATACCTTGCCATTTTTTTGCTCCCGACAGCGCGGGGCAGGAGATGCCTTTGCCAAACTTTCCCGGATTGAATAGAGTAGAAACTTGCTGAATAGGGTGTTGGATTAGGAGAACAGCCATGGCAATTACACCGCTCGAGGGCCGCGTACCCCCCCATAACCTGGATGCCGAAGCCAGCGTGCTGGGCTCGGTGCTGCTGGATAGCGAGGTGCTAGACCGGCTCGAGGGCCTGCTGGCCGCCGACGCCTTCTATAAGGAAGCACACCGCAAAATTTGGGAGGCCATGGTGGCGCTGCGGGCCCGGCGCGACCCGGTTGACCTGGTAACGCTTTCGGAGGAGTTGCGCCAAAACGGGGAGCTTGAGAACGTGGGGGGCCTCTCGTATCTGGTCGGGCTTTCGGAGCACACTCCCACGGCGGCCTATGCCGACTACTACGGGCGCATTGTGGCCGAAAAGTGGACGCTACGCAAGCTGATTGCCGCGGCGGGCGAGGCCATGAAAATGGCCTACGATGAGGAGGGGAGCCTCGAGGATATCCTCGATACCGCCGGGCGCAAGGTGCTCGAGGTCTCTACTCAGGGGGCTAAGTCCGAGTTCCAGAGCATGAAAGAACTCGTGCACGAAACCTTCGAGCACATCCAGCTGCTCTACGAAAACCAAGGGCAGGTGGATGGTGTCAAGACCGGCTTTCGCGAGCTCGACAGCATGATTGGGGGACTTACCAGCGGCTCGCTCAACATCATTGCTGCGCGGCCCAGCATGGGTAAAACTAGCTTTGCCCTGACCATCGCGCAGAACGTGGCTTTGCGCGGCGAGGGTGCGGCGGTGGCCATCTTCTCGCTGGAGATGCCGGCAGTGCAATTGGTTACCCGGATGCTCTGCTCCGAGGCCCGCATTGACATGAACCGCTTGCGGCAGGGCCAGCTTGTCGACCGCGACTTTTCCCGGCTGGTGGATGTAGCAGGCCGCATCTCTGAGGCGGCCATCCTGATCGACGACACCTCCGACCTCACCCTGATGGAACTTAGGGCTCGAGCCCGCCGCCTGCACGCTCAGCACAAGCTGGGCCTGATTGTGATCGACTACTTGCAGCTCATGTCTGGCCCTGGGGGAGGTAAGAACGGGGGCGAGAACCGCCAGCAGGAAATTGCCCAGATCTCCCGTGGCCTCAAGGGCCTGGCCCGCGAGCTGGACGTGCCGGTGATCGCGCTTTCGCAGCTTTCGCGGGCGGTGGAGTCGCGCCCTAACAAGCGGCCCATGCTCTCCGACCTGAGAGAATCGGGATCGATCGAGCAAGACGCCGACCTGGTGATGTTCATCTACCGCGACGAGTATTACAACCCCCACTCCGAAAAGGCCGGCATTGCCGAGATTATCGTGGGCAAGCAGCGCAACGGCCCCACCGGCACCGTGGAGCTACAGTTCCACGCCCAGCACGTGCGCTTCAACGACCTGGCTAAAGACGAAATTTGAACCGGCCTCGAGGCCACCGCCGCTTAAACTGCAAAGGTGCGGCTGTTCTGGCTACTCCTGGTGCTGGCGGGTGGCGTTTTTGGTCTGATCCGCCATGTGCAAACCCGGCCCATCGAGCGCCCACCCGGGGTGCTGGCGGCCCGCGCACCCCTCCAGCAGCCGCTGGCACCGGCCGATGTGCCGCACCTGGAAAAGCCCGGTTACCGCTTTCATATGAAATCCTTTTGATTCATTCCCCTAACATCCCCCCGGCCACCAGTGAAATAGGGTGTAGCTCTGGATAAGCGCGGGCTGGGTTTGTAGGTAAGCGCACCGGGCTTCCACCTTGGCCCACAGCTCCTCTTCATCCTGCACCTGCCCATTGGCCACGACCGCGTCAATGAGCCCCCAGACTCGTTCTACCGGCTGCAACTCGGGCGAGTAGGGTGGCAGATAACACAGCCCCAGGCCCTTGGCTGGCTCCACCCGCCCCGAGGTGTGCCAGCCAGCCTGATCCAGCACCACCAGTACCAGCTTGCCCGCCCCCGCCCCCCGTAGCCGGGCAAAGGCCTCCAACACCAACTGGAACCCCTCCACCGAGACCGAGGGCAGCAGCCAGTACTCGCTTTCCCCCGTACCCGGTCTTATGAAGGCGTACACATACAGCCAGCGATAGCGGGGCCGCTCCTGCGCTAGCGGCGTCCTCCCTCGCAAGGCCCATACCCGTCGGCGGATGGGCTTCAGCCCTATTCGGCGCTCATCAAAGCCCCACACCTCCAACTCCAGTTCAGGAAAGAGCAACCTGAACAGGAAAACCATCAGAAAGAGCTTTTTTTGAAAGCCTCCTGCCGCTTCGCATCCGCCTCCCGGTGGCGCGGCCGGGGGCGCAGCGGGGCCAGGCCCAGGCGACGCATCCAGTACCAGGCCCGCCGCCCATCCACCGGACGTCCCAGCCTTTCAGCCAGCCACTCCGCAGCGTTGCGTATGCTCCAAAGCCCGTCCCTGGGATGGGGCTGGAGGAGGGCCTGGCGGAAGCCCTCCTGGAGTTCGGGCGGTACGAGGGGGGCCCGGCCTTTGTTCTCGTGCCGCAGATTCTTCATGGGCAGGCCCTGATTGTAGCGGTGGATTACCTGACGCACCCAGCGATCGGTATAGCCCAGATTCCTGGCTACCTCGGGGATGCTCTGACCCCTGGCCAGCAGCCAGAGAGCGTGCCAGCGGGCGCGTTCGGTGTGGTCTTGGGACTCCCGGTAGAGGGCGTGGAGGTTATCCGGATGGTGTCGCAGTTGGAGTTCCAACCGGGGGCGGCGCTGATGTTGGGCCAGTTGCATGGCTCCATTTTAGTGGAAAGAGTCTTGAAGATTTCTTATCAGCCGGTGGCTTCCTTTGAGCTCGAGGCCCGCGTGCTTGCCAAGCGGCTGTACCGCTACGATGCTGCCGCCGCCATCTCGCCGGTGGATCTGGCCCTGGGCTGGGGCCGCATGTCCGATACCGATGTGCTTCGCAAACTCAAAATCTGGCAGGCGGATCGCTTCTACTTCTATGCCTGGTTCCGCGAACCCCCCATCCCGCTGGGTGAAATTGTCGCAAGCAGCACCAACATGCACCTGATTCCCGGTAATCCCAACATCGAGCTGCGCTTGAAGCGGCTCAAACCCGGTCACCTGGTCTGGATTAAGGGGTATTTGGTTCATGTCACCGGCCCCAGGGGCTTTTCCTGGCGCACCTCCACCGTTCGCACCGACACCGGCAACGGGGCCTGCGAGATTGTCTGGGTGGCCGACCTGAGGGTGCGGTAAAACCACATCATACACCATTTTTGGCCTGTAGCGTATGTTATTTACATAACCCAAGGTGGGTGTTATACTCCGCGGATGGACAGGATTATCGTCCGCGGGGCCAAAGAGCACAACCTGAAGAACATTACCGTTGAACTGCCCCGGGGGCAGTTCATCGTCATTACGGGGGTCTCGGGCTCGGGCAAGAGCACACTGGCCTTCGACACCATTTACGCCGAGGGGCAGCGGCGGTATGTGGAGTCCTTGTCGTCGTATGCGCGGCAGTTTCTGGGGGTGATGGAAAAGCCCGACGTGGAAAGCATCGAGGGGCTTTCGCCGGCCATCTCCATCGACCAGAAAACCACCTCGCACAACCCGCGCTCCACGGTGGGCACCGTGACCGAGGTGCACGACTACCTGCGCCTGCTGTTTGCCCGTGTGGGCACGGCCTACTGCCCGCACTGCGGGCGGCCCATCGAGCGGCAGTCGGCCACGGAGATTACCGACCGGCTCTTCCGGCAGCCCGAGGGCACCAAGGCCATCCTGATGGCTCCGGTGGTGCGGGGGCGCAAAGGTGAGTACCGCAAGGAGTTCTTGCAACTCCAGAAAGAGGGTTATGCCCGCATTCGGGTAGACGGGGTGATCTACACCCTCGAGGAAGCCCTGGGCCTGAAGCTGGAAAAGTACGAGAAGCACGACATTGACCTGGTGGTAGACCGGGTGGTCTTGAAGCCGGAGGAGCGTGCGCGCATTGCCGAGTCGGTGGAGCTGGCGCTGTTGCGGGGCGAGGGGCTGATGCGGGTGCTCTACCCCGACAGCGGCGCCGAGGAGCTTTTCTCGGAGAAGTTCGCCTGCCCGGAGCACGGGAGTGTGCTCGAGGAGCTCGAGCCCCGCCTCTTCTCCTTCAACGCCCCCTACGGGGCCTGCCCGGACTGCTCGGGCCTGGGCTACAACCAGGTCTTCGACCCCGAGCTGATTGTGAACCCCGAGCTTTCGCTGGCCGAAGGGGCCATCATCCCCTGGAGCAAGGGCCGCGACAACGGCAAGGGCTACCTGTGGGATCGGCTGCGGGCCCTCTCGGAGCACCTGGGCTTCGACATGAAAACCCCTTTCAAGCAGCTCTCGCCGGAGGCCCAGCGGGCGGTGCTCTATGGCCTGCCCGAGCCCTTCGAGGTGGTCTTCCGGCGCAATGGGCGCGAGACCATGCGCTTTATGGTGAGCTACGAGGGGGTGATTCCCTGGCTGGAGAACCGCTACAACGAGACGGAGTCGGAAGGCTTGCGCGAGGCCCTGGAAGCCTACATGACCCTCAAGGCCTGCCCGGCCTGCGGGGGTACCCGCTACAAGCGCGAGGTGCTCTCGGTGCGGGTGGGGCGGTTTAACATCGCCGAGGTCTCCAACCTGCCGGTGCGCGAGGCCAAGCTGTTCTTCGAGGCGTTGGCCCAGAACCGGGTGGTGGAGGTGGGGGAAGCGCTCGAGGCCTACCGCATCCGCCTGGAGGGCCTGGCCGAGCCCGCCGAGTACCGCAACCTGAACGATTTCCAGATGCAGGTGGCCGCCCCCATCTGGCGCGAGATTCATAGCCGCCTGGGCTTTTTGGAGGATGTGGGCCTGGACTACCTGACCCTGGATCGCTCGGCCAACACCCTCTCGGGGGGCGAGGCCCAGCGCATCCGGCTGGCGACCCAGGTGGGTTCCGGCCTGACCGGGGTGCTGTACGTGCTGGACGAGCCTTCCATTGGCCTGCACCCCCGCGACAACCAGCGCCTGCTGGTAACCCTCAAGAAGCTGCGCGACCTGGGCAACACCCTGTTGGTGGTGGAGCACGACGAGGAGACCATGCGCGAGGCCGACTGGATTGTGGACATGGGGCCGGGGGCCGGGGTGCACGGGGGCGAGATGGTGGCCCAGGGCCGGCTCGAGGACATCCTGGCCCACCCAAAGAGCCTGACCGGGGCCTACCTGCGCGGCAGCAAGCACATTGCGGTTCCCAAGACCCGGCGCAAGGGCAACGGGAAGTGGCTGGTGGTCAAGGGGGCCCGCGAGCACAACCTGAAAGGGGTGAACCTGCGCATCCCCCTGGGCAAGTTTGTGGCCATCACCGGTCCCTCGGGCTCGGGCAAGTCCACCCTTGTTCACGATATCCTCTACGCAGCGCTGGCCCGCGACCTGATGCGGGCCAAGACCATTCCGGGGCGCTTCGAGGGCCTCGAGGGCCTCGAGCACCTCGACAAGGTGATCGAGATTGACCAGTCGCCCATCGGGCGCACCCCGCGCTCCAACCCGGCCACCTACACCGGCATCTTCGACGAGATCCGCGACCTCTTCTCCAAAACCCCCGAGGCCCGCAAGCGCGGCTACGAGGCCGGGCGCTTCAGTTTCAACGTCAAGGGCGGGCGCTGCGAGGCCTGCAGCGGCGACGGCACCAAGAAGATCGAGATGCTCTTTCTGCCCGACCTGTACGTGCAGTGCGAGGTCTGCAAGGGCAAGCGCTACAACAAGGAGACCCTCGAGGTCAAACTCCGGGGCAAAAACATCGCCGATGTGCTGGACATGACCGTGGAGGAGGCCCTGGGCTTCTTCGAGAACATCCCCACCATTGCCCGCAAACTGCAACTGATGGTGGATGTGGGCCTGGGCTACATGAAGCTGGGCCAGCCCTCGCCCACCCTCTCGGGCGGCGAGGCCCAGCGCATCAAGCTCTCCACCGAGCTGGGCCGCCGCTCCACCGGGCGCACCCTCTACATCCTGGACGAGCCCACCACCGGCCTGCACTTCGAGGACACCGCCAAGCTGCTCAACGTGCTGCACCGCCTGGTGGATGGCGGCAATACCGTGGTGGTGATTGAGCACAACATGGACGTGGTCAAGACCGCCGACTGGGTGATTGACCTGGGGCCCGAGGGCGGCGCGCGGGGTGGCCAGATTGTGGCCGAAGGAACCCCCGAGGACGTGGCCCAGACCCAAAGCCCCACCGGCACTTTCCTGGCCCGGATCCCCGAGATAGCACAGAAAGTGGGCGTGGCAGCCGATTAGATAGAGAGAGGCAAGGTATACCCCTTGCTGTGCTCCACGAAGGAAGCGCCCCTTTCCAGGAAACAGCGCTACCCTTTGCTACACAGATAGCTTCGGTCAAGCTAGCCCGCCATCGAACAGTAGCGGGCTAGCCGAAATTTGACACGCAATGGTGCTAGTCCTGTGGCGCAATCACGAAAGCCGAGGCAATCTCGTCCTTATCGCTCAGGTTCATTACCTTGACCCCACCGGTAGCCCGCCCGTACTGAGCGATGCTGGCTACACTGGTGCGAATGGCATTGCCCCGGCGGGAAAGCACCAGCAGGTCTTCGTTGCCCTGCACGCGCATAAGGGCCGCCAGCTGGCCCACTTTTTCGTTGGTGTTGAAGGTGATCACCCCTACGCCGCCCCGGCCCTGCAAGGGGTATTCGGAAACCGGGGTGCGCTTGCCGTAGCCGTGCGTACCTACTGCCAGCACCTCGGATTCCTCGCCTTTGGGTAGAACCACCAGCGAAACCACCTCGTCGTCGCGGCCCTCCTTGAAGCGAATTCCGGTGACGCCCTGGCTGGCCCGCCCGGTGGCCCGCACATCTGAAAGCTCGAAGCGAATGGCCTGGCCGCTGCGGGTTGCCAGCATCACTTGGTCGCCCTCCTGGGCAATCGCGACCCCGATTAGAGCGTCGTTTTCTACCAGATTGATGGCAATCAGACCGGCGCTGCTCAGGTTCTGGTACTCCTTAATCTCGGTTTTCTTGATAAGGCCGTTTTTGGTCGCAAACACGAAGTAGCCTTCCTGGGTCAGGTCGCGTACGTTCAGCAGGGCGGCAACTTCTTCGCCCTCTTGCAGGGGCAGCAGGCTCACGATGTGGGTGCCTCGAGCCTGCCGGCTGGCCTCGGGCAGCTCGTGGACTTTCTCGCCATAGACCCGACCCCGGTTGGTGAAGATCAGCAGGGTGTCGTGCATCGAGGCCACAAACACCGAGATGGCCTCGTCTTCCTCCTTGGTTTTGCCAGCCTGGGCCCCGGTGCCGCCGCGGCCCTGGGCCCGGTAGGCCTCGAGCGGGGTGCGCTTGATGAAACCCTGGCTGGTGAGGGTGATGACCATGGGCTCATCCTCAATCAAGTCTTCCAGGCTGAAGCCCTCCTCGAACTCGGTAATCTGAGTGCGCCGCTGGTCGCCGTATTTGTCCTTTATGGCCAGCAATTCGTCCCTAACCACCCGCCAAAGCCGTTTTTCGTCGCCCAGGATGGCCTCGAGGCGGCCAATTTCTTCCATCAGCTCGCGGTACTCGGCCTGGAGTTTGTCGCGCTCGAGGCCCACCAAACGCTGCAAGCGCATATCCAGGATGGCCTGGGCCTGAATCTCAGTCAGGCTAAAGCGGCTCATCAGGCCGACGCGGGCTTCGGCGGCGTCCTGCGAGCCCCGGATCAGGGCGATTACCTCGTCGATGTGATCCAGAGCGATCAGGAGCCCCTCCAACACATGGGCTCGCTCCTTGGCCTTGCGCAGCTCGTACTCGGTGCGCTTGCGCACCACCAGGCCCCGGTGGTCGAGGTAGTGGCGCATCATCTCCAGCAGGGTGAGCACCCTGGGCTCGCCCTTTACGATCGCTAGCAGGTTCACGGTGAAGCTGGTCTGCAAGCGGGTGTGTTTGTAGAGCTTGTTGAGCACTACCTGGGGGTTGGCTCCGCGCTTGAGCTCTACCGCGATGCGCATACCCTGGCGATCCGACTCGTCGCGCAAGGCAGCAATTTCCTCGATTACCTTATTGCGCACCAGCGAGGCGATCTGGGCGATGAGATCGGCTTTGTTGACCTGGTAGGGAATTTCGGTGAAGACCAGCATGGCCCGGCCGTTTTTGTCCTCGTTGCGCGCCCGGGCCCGCACCTTCAGGCTACCGCGCCCGGTGGCATAGGCCTCTTTGATACCCCGGCGCGATAGCTTGGCGCCGGTAGGAAAATCGGGGCCGGGCAGCACCTTCATGACCTCCTCGAGGGTGATCTCGGGGTTGTCAATCATCTGCACCAGGGCGTCCACCACCTCGCCCAGGTTGTGGGGTGGGAGGCTGGTAGCCATACCCACGGCAATCCCCGCCGAGCCGTTGACCAGCAGGTTGGGCAGGGCGGCGGGAAGCACCTCGGGCTGTTCCTGGGTGCCGTCGTAGTTGGGTGCGAAAGGTACGGTTTCTTTATCGAGGTCTTGCAGCAGCTCGAGGCCGATATTGGAGAGCCGGGCCTCGGTATAGCGCTGGGCTGCTGGGGGGTCGCCATCCACCGAGCCAAAGTTGCCCTGCCCATCAATCAGGGGGTAACGCAGGTTCCAGGGCTGGGCCAGGCGCACCAGGGTGTCGTAGATGGCAGCGTCGCCGTGGGGGTGAAACTTACCCATCACCTCACCCACAATCTTGGCGCATTTGACATGTTTGCGGCTGGGCAGTACGCCGTCCTGGTAGGCCCCGTAGAGGATGCGCCGCTGTACCGGCTTGAGGCCGTCGCGTACATCGGGCAGGGCCCGGTCGACGATGACCGACATTGCGTAGTTGATAAAGCTTTGTTTGACTTCGTCGGTGATTTCAACGGGTAAGACCTGGGACATTCAATATCTCCTGTGTAAGACACAAAAAAAGCGCATATAGGCGCTTTATATCCAGCACCTCATTATACTCCAATCGGCACTATTATGGAAAAAACATAAATCCCGCGTGCGCGGAGCGTGTACACGAATGCCCGTTGCGCGTGGCGGCCACTGCCATATACTCAACCCGGGCGTAGCACTCGCGAATGCCTGGGACGGCTTTTTAGTCCACGGGCCGGAAGCGGAAGGTACTCGAGCGAAGTACAATTCGGCGCGAGCTTGCAGCCTGCCCCTTTGTAGCCAGCTTTAGGAGGAATCCATGCCCTACATTCTTGCTCTCGACCAGGGAACCACCAGCAGCCGGGCGATTGTTTTCGACCTGGAAGGCCGGCCCAAGGCTATGGCCCAGCAGGAGTTCATGCAGCACTTTCCCCAGCCGGGCTGGGTCGAGCACGACCCTCTAGAAATCTGGCAGACCCAGCTCCAGGTAGCCCAGGAGGCCATCCAGCGGGCGGCCATTCAGCCCAGCGAGATTGTGGCCCTGGGGATCACCAACCAGCGCGAGACTACCGTGCTGTGGGAGCGGGCCACCGGCAAGCCGGTGCACCGGGCCATCGTCTGGCAGGATCGCCGTACCGCCCCCATCTGCGATGAGCTGCGCAAGGGGGGCTACGAGGGTCTGTTCCGCCAGAAAACCGGGCTGGTGCTGGATGCCTATTTCTCGGGCACCAAGGTGAAGTGGCTGCTGGAGAACGTACCGGGGCTGCGGGAGCGGGCCGGGAAGGGCGAGCTGTGCTTTGGCACCATAGATAGCTGGCTCATTTACAACCTGACCGGGGGCCGGGTACACGCCACCGACGTCTCCAATGCCTCGCGCACCCTGCTCTTTAACCTGCACACCCTGCGCTGGGACGAACACCTGCTGGGCATCCTGGGTATTCCCAAGGCCCTGCTGCCGGAGGTGCGCCCCTCGGCGGGGCTATTCGGCGAGACCCTCCCCGAGCTGTTTGGGGCCCCCATCCCGATTGCCGGGGTGGCGGGCGACCAGCAAGCAGCCCTGTTCGGACAGGCCTGCTTTACCCCCGGTATGGCCAAAAACACCTACGGCACGGGCTGCTTCTTGTTGATGCACACCGGGCAGGAGCAGGTGACCTCGCAGAACGGCCTCTTGACCACACTGGCCTGGCAGCTGGAAGGCCGGCCGCCCGAGTACGCCCTCGAGGGCTCGGTGTTTGTGGCAGGGGCGGTGGTGCAGTGGCTGCGGGACGGCCTGGGTATTATTCAAAACTCGAGCGAGGTCGAAAGCCTGGCCCGTCAGGTGAGCAGTACCGACGGGGTCTACCTGGTTCCGGCGTTTGTGGGACTGGGCGCGCCCTACTGGGATGCCTACGCCCGGGGAACCATTGTGGGTCTGACCCGCGGCTCCAGCAAAGCCCACCTGGCCCGGGCCGCCCTGGAATCCATCGCCTACCAAAGCCGGGATGTGCTCGAGGCCATGGAGGCCGACTCCAGGCTCAAGCTCTCCGAGCTACGGGTGGACGGGGGCGCCACCGTCAACGATCTTTTGATGCAATTCCAGGCGGACATCCTGGGTACCCCGGTGGTGCGGCCCCAGGTGACCGAGACCACCGCCCTGGGGGCCGCCTACCTGGCCGGGGTGGGGGTGGGGATGCTCACCCAGGAGCAGATTGCCCGGCGCTGGGCGGTGCAGAAGCGTTTTGAGCCGGCGATGTTGCAGGAGGAACGGGCGCGGCTCTTTGGTGGCTGGAAGAAGGCGGTGGAGCGGGCCAAAAACTGGGTGGATGCCTAGCTTTCATACCTGCGTAACACCGGGGTGCTACCATTGGAAATGGAGGGTAAAGCATGGATTTAAAAGAACTTGCCAACAAAGCCCGCGAGGCTGCCGAGAATGCGCTCAAACAGGCCGAGGCCAAATTCAACGAGGCCAAGGCCAACCTCGACAAGGACGGCGACGGCGTACCGGATCAGCTCGAGGGCGTGATGAACCAGGCCAAGCAGGCTGCCGAGCAGGCCAAAGCCAAGTTCGAGGAGCTCAAGTCCAGCCTTGACAAAGACGGCGATGGTGTTCCCGACCAACTAAAACACCTGAGCGAGCAGGCCAAGCAGGCGGCGGAGCAAGCCAAAGCCAAAGCTGAGGAGCTGGCCAAGGCCGCACAGGATCGCTTGGGTAAGAAAAGCTAGCCAGGCTTTGAAGACCAGGGGTCGTACGGCCCCTGGTGTTTTATAAGGATGGCCAGACCAGCACCTCCTGCCCAACCCGCAGGTTGTGAAAAAACAGCGCGTCGGAGGAGAGCAGTAGCTGCGATCCGGCGTTGCTCATTGCTGCGACAGGTATTTGTAGAGTCCGATCTTCTGCACGCACTTCAATTTGTGTGAAGGGGCCAAAGTGGCTGCGCCAGGCCCGTAGAAGCTGGGTATCGATGCGGGCCTCTGGAGCGCCCTCGAGCCGGGCGACCACCAGGCGTACTGTGTGGGGGGTGCGGGGGGTAATTCGAACCAAGCCCAGCCGGGCCAGGCGGCTTACGTTAAGGTTCACCACTTCGCTAGTAAGCCCGCTGGCGGCGGCTAGATCGAAGAGGCTAATGGGACTACCCATATGCTGCAGCAACACAAACTCATCGGGCGAGAGGGTGAGATGGGTGGTGCGGCTGGCATCGGTAAGCTGCACTAGGTCGAAGGGGCTCAGGTCGAGCCGCGTATCCAGAAAGCGAATGGCCTCGAGCAGGTAGTTGTCGAGCGTACCCTGCAAGCTGGACTGTGTGGCACGCTCCCCGACCAAAAAACGGAACTTTCCCTCTTTGAGGGCCAAAATTTGAAACAAACCATCTTTGCCTGTCTGGCCTTTGTATTGCGCATGCACTGGCTGGCCTTGCTCGATGTAGACATCTCCACCCGGCACTTTGAATACGCCGGTTTGCCTGGCCTGCGAAAGAAGCTGTAAGAGTTCGATGGGCCCCAGAAGCTCGAATGTGCCATCCATATGGGTTGCCTTGTATCCCTAAGCTGCGCCGCCCTTCAGCACCGCCTGCATCCAAGCAGAGCGGCGGCTTGCACGGCCTATACGCATAGGCAAAAGCATAAGACCATTATGGCGAAAGTAAGGCGTTTTTGACCAAGCCGCTGCCTCCGGTATGCTTTGGGTATGAAGATTACCACCATCGTGCTGGACTCGGTGGGCCTGGGCTATCTGCCCGACGCCGCGCAGTTCGGCGATGAAGGGGCCGACACCCTCGACCACACCGTGCTCAAAACTGGGATAGAACTGCCCCATCTGGCCGCGCTGGGGCTGGGCCACGTACCGGGGGTACACACCCTGCCCAGGGTAGCCACCCCACAGGGGGCCTTTGGCCGGATGCTGGAGGTCAACCCCGGCAAAGATACCTCTACGGGCCACTGGGAGTTTGTGGGGATTCAGCTCGAGCACCCCTTTCAGGTTTTTCCACAGGGTTATCCACAGGATTTTCTGGCCGAATACTGCCGCCGCATTGGCGTGGAAGGGTATCTGCTCAACCAGCCCTACTCGGGCACCGAGGCCATCCGCGACTACGGCGACGAGCACCTGCGCACCGGCTTTCCCATCGTGTACACCTCGGCCGACTCGGTCTTTCAGGTGGCGGCCCACATCGGCAAAGTTCCCCTCGAGACCCTCTACCACTGGTGCAGGGTTGCGCGGGAGATGCTGGTGGGGCCGCTGGCCTGTGCCCGGGTGATCGCCCGCCCATTCGAGGGCGAGCCCGGCCAGTACTACCGGCGCGAGGATCTGCGCAAAGACTTTGCGCTCGAGCCCCCCCACAACGTGCTGGACGAGATAAAAGCCGCAGGGCTGGAGGTGGTGGGGGTGGGCAAGATTCCCGATATCTACGCCCACCGGGGTTTTACCCGCGAGGTCAAGTCGGGCAGCAACCTCGAGGGCCTCGAGCGTACCCTGGAACTCATGCGCCAGGGCTTCTCCGGCCTTATCTTCACCAACCTGGTCGACTTCGACGCCAAGTACGGTCACCGGCGGAACCCCCAAGGCTACGCCCAGGCGCTCGTAGAATTCGATACCCGGTTGCCCGAGTTGCTGGCCGCCCTCGGCCCGGACGACCACCTCTTTATCGTCTCCGACCACGGCAACGACCCCACCTACCGCGGCACCGACCATACCCGCGAGTATGGGATGCTGCTGGTGGTGGGGCCGGGGATGGCCGGGCGGGACCTGGGCACTCGCGCGACCTTTGCCGACCTGGCGGCGAGCTGGGCCCAGGCTTTCGGTCTGAGCTGGGCGGGGCCCGGAACCAGCGTGTTCTAAGCGTTGCCGCGCACCTCCTCCCAGGTGTAGCGCCGGGTAATCGCCCCGTTCTCAAAAACCGTTTGCAGAATGCTCTGGGGGTGCGGCTGGGTGGCGTCTAGGGGCAGTTCCACGGTGCGGATGCCGCGTTCGTCCTGGATAACGTCCAGGCGGCCTTTCTTGGAGAGCTTGCCGGGGTCGTCCACCGGGCTCTTGCCCACCCCGTAGGTCTCGCCGTCTACTGTGACCAGGTGCAGCTTCTGGGCGAACTTCTGGGTGTCGCGGTGGGGGTGCTGCAAGAGGGCCCCGCCCATGCCGAAGGCCACGTTGGAGGCGCTGTAGCCCCACTGCTCGAGCAAAAACAGCACCTTGCGGATGGTGTCGGCGTTCACCCCGTCGCCCTGGATGACCCGCACCCCGTTCAGCACCTTGTAGCCCTTGCGGTTGAGGGTGGCGCCAAATTTGGCCTCGAGGGTCTGCACCGTGCGCAGCACCACGAAGGGCGGGTCGCCCGAGTCGGGCCGGATGACCACGGTGGCCCCCGACTGCTGGATGAGTTCGCGCAATTCCTCGCCGATAATCTGGCCCACGGCGTGCTCGCGGTTGTACGAATCAATCACCATCGCCAGCAGGGCCCCCGGTTTGGCAAAGGCCTCGAGCATCTGGCGGTAGGCCTGGGCCTCGCCGGTGCGGCCAAAGCTGGTCACGGTGCTGTGCTCCATGGCCGGGATGCTGTAGCCGGCCATCTCGGCCCCGTAGTAGTTGCGGGCGTAGATCAGGGCGGTGACGGTATCGGTGCCCATAAAGTTCACCAGGTGGGCCATCCCGCCCAGCCCGGCGCTCTCGAGGCTGCTTACCCCCCGCGCGCCAAAGTCGTGCAGCTTGAAGGGCAGCTCGGCCTCGGGGTCGTCGGCGGTTTTCTCCAGGTACTCCTTGATGGTGTTGCGGATGCCCCAGGAAACCGTGCAGACTGTGGTGGGGTACCAGACCGCCCGCAACAGCGCGGTCTCGAGCCAGCCCGGCAGCCAGGGTACTTTAGGGTCGGTGCTCTCGATGATGACCAGGGGGTTGTGTACGGGAACCACCTTACCCTCGGGTACGGCCCGGATGCGCACCGGCAGCCGCCCCCCTAAGTCCTGGGCGATGTAGCGCCAGCCCTCTGTGGGGAAGGGCAGCCCGTGGGCCTGGAAGACCTCCTGGGCTTCCTCCACGTCGGCCAGGCTGACCCCCTTGCTCAGGTACTCGATTAAGAAGGCCTGCAGGCCAAAGAAGCGCACGAAGTTGGAGTCGCCTCCGCGGCTTTCGATGTACCAACTGGCATAGGTCATGCCCCTGGGGAACTGGGCGTAGTGGCTGGCCTTGTAGCTGTCGGTGTTTAGGATGAGGTTGTGGGGGTTGAGGGGTTTCACTTGGGCTCCTTTCCTTGGGACAGCGCGGGTTGGTGCGGTGCGCGCCCCAAAAACCAACAAATCTGCTGGTAGTGATCCTCAAAGAAGCGGGCCTGGTGGCGCTCGAGCCCGGCCAGGGGCAGCCAGAAGGCCCTTGCGGCGTCGTCCTGCCCTCGAACTGCTGGGGGAGGGGTGTCTTGCAGGTCGAAGAAGTGGCCCATGCTGATCACCCTTCCGCGCAGGCTGCGGCCCGGATAGTCGAAGGCCTGGGTGGCCTTGAGGTACTTGGCCTGTAGTTCCAGGCCGGTCTCCTCGCGCAGCTCGCGCAGGGCCGAAGCCAGCAGGGTTTCCCTGGGTTCCACGTAGCCCCCCGGCAGGGCCCAGGCCCCCTTGCCGAGGGCCCCGTTGCGCTCGACCAGTAAGACCTGTTCCTGGGCCAGCACCATCGCGTCGGTGGCGACGTGCAGGATGGGGTAGGGGTAGCGTCGCTCGAGCGCGCGATAGTGTTGAATGGTTCTCCACTCGTCCTGCAAGCGTTTGAACTCTGCCGTGGCGGCGAATTGCTCCATATACTGCCGCACCGCCTCTGGAACCATGGCCTTCCAATCGGCGCTGCCGCCAAAGTAGCTGTTGCGCACGTCGGTGGCGTTGAGGGGGCTCACCACGCCGCTGGGCTCGAAGGGCCAGTCGCCAAAGCCGTGCAGATAGTAGCTGCTCTCGTCCTTGTCGTAGCCGGTGATAGCAATGCGGGCGTCAGGGCCGGCGAGGGCCTCCACCGCCGTCCGCACACTGCGGAACCAGCGGGGGTCGTCGTAGTAGTCGTCGGCGATGGCTACAAACTGCAACCGGGTCGCGTCCGCACCCAGGCTGGCCCGGATCATGGCCTCGCGCACCTCGGCGCTGAAGGGGTTTTTGGGGGTGGGGTAGCAGTAGGCACTGCCCAGCACCACGATTAGCCGATCGAAACGTTCCAGGGCCCGGGAGATGGTCTCGAGGTGGGCTAAGTGCGGCGGCTGGAAGCGCCCGATAAAGACGGCGGTGTTCATGGTGCCCTCCGGAAGCGGTAGAGTTCGGCAGGCCGGCCCAGGCCGCGCTCGAGCGCGCCGGTGGCCTCGAGCATCCCCGAGGCCAGCATCTTGCGCCGAAAGGAGTCTTTGTTGAGCTTTTTTTGCAGGATGGTCTCGTGCACGGCCTGCAGTTGGCGCAGGGTGAAGCGTTCCGGGAGCAGCTCAAAGCCGATGGGGGTGTACGAGAGCTTCCCCCGGATGCGCCGCAGGGCCACCCCCAGTATCTCGGCGTGGTCGAAGGCCAGTGAATACTTTTTGTTTTTGCTATCGAAAATTTCTACGCTGCTGGCCTCTTCGGGTGTGCGCAATTTGAACAGCGCGATTTCCTCGCTGGATTCGCGGATATGGCTGGCCTCGACCAGGGCGTAATAGGCCACGCTAATCACGCGCATCCGGGGGTCGCGTTTGGGGTCGCCGAAGGTGTAGAGCTGCTCCAAGTAAACAGGATGCTTGTGGGGGCTTTCCCGCTCCATGCCCACCATCCCCTCGAGCCCGGCTTTTTGCCGTAGCACCCGTGCGGCGGCCTCGTCGAGCGACTCCTGTATCTGCACAAAGCCACCCGGCAGGCTCCAGTAGTTGAGGAAAGGGTGTTCTTTGCGCTTGACCAATAGGGCCTCGAGGTGCCCTTCGCGCAGGGTCAGGATGACCACGTCCACCGTTACCGAAGGTCGGTCGAAGGCGTTGGAATCGTAGTTATTCAGGTATTGCAGCTCTTCCAGATTATGGCGATTCAAGCAGGCCTCCTACATATATGCAAATAGCATATATGTATTATGCATATAAATCAAGCAAATCGTCAAAAATGCAATTGGTTGCGATTTATTCTGTCAAACGTCTGATGATATTGTGACAAAATGCAAATTTTCGAAGAACGCAATGTTGATTTTTGCAAATTTGTGATAAGGTGTTGTCTCAAGTGGTGCCGGATTAAAAGTCATTTAGATACAAAAAACATCTAAATACAACCGTCACCATCTCCAGGAGAAGCTATGAACCACGACTTTGATGTTGTTTCGGCAGCCCGTAACTGGCGGTTTAAGGATGTGCGACAGGTTTCCAGCGACATCGCTGGCGAGGTATTTGCCAGCGATGTGCTGGACATGGATGAGCTGCGCGAGCTGGTTTCCAAACCAGTATGGAAATCGCTCCAGGCCACCATCGAGAAGGGCGCCCCCCTCGATCCCAGCATCGCCGATACCATCGCCCTGGCCATGAAGAAGTGGGCCCTGGAAAAAGGGGCCACCCACTATACCCACTGGTTCCACCCGCTCACCGGCTACACCGCCGAGAAGCACGACAGCTTTTTCACCCCCATCTCCGATGGCAAGGTGATTGCCTCGTTCACCGGGAAGGAGCTCATTCAGGCCGAACCCGACGCCTCTTCGTTTCCATCGGGTGGCCTGCGGGCGACCTTCGAGGCAAGGGGTTACACCGCCTGGGATCCTACCTCGCCGGCCTTCATCGTGCGGCACTCCAACGGCGCGACCCTGTGCATCCCCACCGCCTTTGCCAGCTGGACTGGGGAGGCCCTCGACCTCAAAACCCCCCTGCTGCGCTCCATCGAGGCCCTGAACAAAAGCGCCCAGCGGGCCCTCAAGTACTTTGGTGTACAGGCCAGCAAGGTTTCCTCTACCCTGGGAGCTGAGCAGGAGTACTTCCTGATTGATGAGGAGTTTTACTTCCGCCGCCCCGACCTGGTCATGACCGGCCGCACCCTGTTTGGGGCCAAGCCCCCGCGCGGACAGGAGCTCGAGGATCACTACTTCGGCTCCATCCCCGACCGGGTGCTCTCCTTCATGACCGACGTGGAGAACCAGCTCTATGCCCTGGGTATCCCGGTCAAGACCCGCCACAACGAGGTGGCCCCCGGCCAGTACGAGATCGCCCCCATCTTCGAGCCCTCCAACATCGCCGCTGACCACCAGCAGCTGGTTATGCAGGTGCTTAAGAACACCGCCCGGCGCTACGGTATGGTAGCCTTGCTGCACGAGAAGCCCTTCGCTGGCATCAACGGCTCGGGCAAGCACTGCAACTGGAGCATGAGCACCGATACCGGCATCAATCTGCTGGAGCCCGGCGACACCCCGCACGACAACCTGCAGTTCCTGTTTTTCTGTGCGGCGGTGATCAAGGCGGTGGATCTGCACCAGGATCTGCTGCGCATTAGCGTGGCCTCGGCCTCCAACGACCACCGCCTGGGCGCCAACGAAGCCCCCCCGGCCATCATGTCCATCTTCCTGGGCGACCAGCTCACCGATATCTTCGAGCGGTTGGCTAATGGCAAAGGGGGTTCAGGCAAGAAGGTAGGGGTGCTCGAGCTTGGCACGCCGGTGCTGCCCCCCCTGCCCAAGCACGCCGGCGACCGCAACCGCACCTCGCCCTTCGCCTTTACCGGCAACAAGTTCGAGTTCCGCGCGGTGGGTTCCTCGCAGAGCATCTCCTTCCCCATCACGGTGCTCAACACCATCGTGGCCGACGCCATCGATGCCCTGATGGACTCGGTCGAGGCCAAGATGAAGAAAAAAATGGGCTTCGAGCAGGCCGCTTTGGAGACCATCAAGGAGACCTACGCCCAGCACAAGCGCATCGTTTTCAACGGCGACGGCTACTCGGCGGCCTGGCACAAAGAAGCCGCCAAGCGCGGGCTGTTGAACCTACGCACGGCTGTTGATGCCATCGAGCGCTTTACCGACGAGAAAAACGTCAAGCTGTTTACCCGCCTGGGGGTGCTCAACGAGCGCGAGATTTACGCCCGCCAGGAGATCATGTACGACATCTACTTCAAGCAGGTCAACATCGAGGGCGAGACCACCGAGTGGGTGGCCCAGACCCAGATTCTGCCCGGGGCTTTGAGCTACCTGGCCGAACTCTCGGAGATCGAGGTCAAGTCGCGGGCCGCCGAGCGCACCATCAAACAGGTGGTGGAGGCCACCGACGCGCTGTCGGATGCCCTCGAGAAGCTCAAGGCCCAGAACGCCGAGCTGGGCGGCGACGAGGTGCACGAGAAAGCCCACCACATGCGCGACAACGTGCTGCCCGCCATGGCCGAGGTGCGCAAGGCCGCCGATGCCCTCGAGCGCATCCTGGCCGACAAATACTGGCCCCTGCCCAGCTACCGCGAGATGCTGTTTGTGAAGTAGACACCGGCTCCTTCTGCCTCCAAACACCCCCGGGCCTGGGGGTGTTTTTGTGCTCCAACGAGGGTTCGGGGCCAATATGTTATTATCGTATTTGCAAATCGTGTTACGAACGAGGTATATCCATGCGCAATTCGGTTTCGGAAGCCCTGCTGGACTCGTTTCAGCGCAACAACACCATCCTGCTCAATCTGCTGCGGGCTCTGCCGGAAGGGGGCCTGGAGGCCAGGGCCATGGAGGGGAGTCCGTCGGTGGGGGAGCAGTTCGCACACATTCAGAACACCCGGCTGTTCTGGTTGCAGCAGGTCGCGCCGGAGCTGGCTGAGGGTATGCCCCAGCGCGACCGCCTGGCCGAGCTGCTCGACGAGAGCGCTCGAGCCATCTGCGATGCGGTTAAGCATCGCCTCGAGACCGGCCAGCCGATGGAGGGTGGGCACGCCCACTACGACCACCCGGTGCTGTTTCTTCAGCACATGCTCTGGCACGAGGGCTACCACGTCGGGCAGATGAAGCTGGCCCTCAAGCAAATGGGCTATGTGATGCCGGAGGCGCTGGAAGAGCAGGCCATCTGGAGCCTGTGGCGCACGGAGGTCTGGTAGCGGTGGGCCTCGAGTTCAGCGGCGAAATCTGGGAGTGGCGCGGCCCGGCGCCCTTTTACTTCGTGACCGTGCCCGAGGCAGAGAGCCAGGCCATCAAAAGCGCCGAGCGGCTCCTGACCTACGGCTGGGGCATGATTCCGGCAAAGGTTCGCATCGGCCAGACCGTCTGGAAAACCGCGCTCTGGCCTAAGGAGGGCCGGTACGTTCTGCCGCTCAAAGATGCCGTGCGCCGGGCGGAGGGCCTCGAGGTGGGCCAGACCGTGCAGGTGTGGCTCGAGGTGGGTCTGGGCTCAGCAGATACGCAATAAAGGGTCTCGTGTGGAACAGGTCTAAATTTCTAGCAGAACGGATTCCTTGATGAATGGTTCTTTGCTATAGCATCCTGGGACAAAATGCCCTACACTCTGTTCTGGACAGCGCACGGTGAATGCCCCCTGACATTCCACCCGTAGCCTGTGTGAGGAGACCCGGATTCAAGTTGGAGAAGCTCAAACGTTTCACTGCCAAGGATGCCGAAGAAATCTACCTCGTCCCCCACTGGGCGGCGGGGTTTTTTCGGGTAGGGGAGGACGGCGAGCTCGAGGTCACGCCCGAGGGGGCGGAGGGCCCCAGCGCCTCGCTCTTTGAAATCGTGCAGGACTTGCGGGACGAGGGACGCCCATTGCCGGTGATGCTGCGCTTCCCCCAAATTCTGGAAGCGCGGGTGGTGGCGCTCAACGAGGCCTTCCGCCGGGCCATCAAGAAGTACCGCTACGACGCGGGGTATCAAGGGCTGTTCCCGGTCAAGGTCAACCAGCGGCGTATGGTGGTGGAGACCGTAGCCAGGGCGGGGAAACCTTTTGCCTATGGCCTCGAGGCCGGTTCCAAAGCCGAGCTGGCCCTGATTCTGGCCCAGGATCTGCACCCCGAGTCCATCATCGCCTGCAACGGCTTCAAGGACGACGACTTTATCCGGCTGGCCCTGATGGGCAAAAAGCTGGGCAGGAACGTGGTGGTCACCCTGGAGAAATTCGCCGAGCTGGGGCGGGTGATCCGCATCGCCCAAGAGCTGGGGGTGGAGCCGCAGATTGGCATCCGCTACAAGCTCAAAACCAAAGGCTCGGGGGCCTGGGAGGAGTCGGGCGGCGAGGCGGCCAAGTTTGGCTTCACCACCCCCGAGATCATCAAAGCGGTGGATATGCTGGCCGAGGCCGGCATGCTGGGCACCATCGCCATGCTGCACTCGCACATCGGCAGCCAGGTGACCGATATCCGCCGCATTAAGCAGGCCGTGCGGGAGATCGCCCAGACCTACGTGCAGCTTCGCAAGCTGGGGGCCCCGGTGCGCTACCTCAACCTGGGTGGGGGGCTGGCGGTAGACTACGACGGCTCCAAGACCGCCTTCTATGCCTCGGCCAACTACACCCTGGAAGAGTACGCCGAGGACCTGGTCTACGTGACCAAGGAAATTTGCGATGGTCACGGGGAGCCTCACCCCATCCTGGTCACCGAGTCGGGCCGGGCCGTGACCGCCTACCACAGCGTGCTGGTGCTCGAGGTGATCGACACCATCCGCCCCCCCGGCGAAGAGAAGCTCGAGCAGCCCAAGGACGCCCATCCGGTGGTCAAGGATATGTTCGAGCTGGCCCGAAGCATCTCGGCCAAGAACTACCGCGAGGTCTACCACGACGCCTTCGCCAACAAGGACACCGTCCAGAATCTCTACGACCTGGGCCTCATCTCCCTGCGCGACCGGGCCGCAGCCGAGGCCCTGTTCTACCAGATTGCCCGCAAGACCCTCAAGCTGGCCCTCGAGCTCGACTACCCTGCCGACGAACTCGAAGACCTGCAAAAAATGCTGGCCGACAAACTGGTCTGCAACTTCAGCCTCTTCCAGAGCCTTCCCGATACCTGGGCCATCAAGCAGATGTTCCCCATCGTGCCGCTCACCCGCCTGAACGAGCGCCCCACCCGCGAGGCCACCCTGGTGGATATCACCTGCGACTCCGATGGCAAGATCGACCGTTTCATTGACACCCACGACGTGCGCAACACCTTGCCGGTGCACGAAATTCGCTCCGGCGAGCCCTACTACCTGGGGGTCTTCCTGACCGGGGCCTACCAGGACGTGCTGGGCATGAATCACAACCTGTTTGGCCGCATCGGCGAGGCCCATGTGGTGGTCGACGAAGAGGGCTACGACATAGAGCGCTTTATTCAGGGTGAAAAGGCCCGGCGGGTGATCGAGAAAATGGGCTACGAGGACGACGAACTGGCCGAGGCTGTGGAGAAGCTGGTGCGCTCGTCCAAAAAACTCACCCCTGCCGAAAAAGGCGCTTTTATGGAGCTGTACGCACGGGAGCTGGTGGGGTACACCTACCTGGAAGACTAGGTGCTACCGCCACAACCTACCCAAGAAAACGACCGCTTATAAATGCCGTTGGATTAATGACTGCTTTGGTCTGTCCAATGCGGTTGGCGAGAGTTATACGCATTTCGTCAATATCGTTCACTTTTGAAAGCCTAAACGATACTGCCGAAATGCTTTTCTACTCCCTTCGGTCGGCTTGAATCCTTCACCTTTGACTACACCCCACGGTGAAGGATTCAAGCGGAAACGGTATTACTCCCTTTGGTCGGATACTACATCGGGCAGTTGATTCACCGATAAATCCGCCCTCTAAACTTCCCTATGATGTTGTCTATGAACTACGACGTACTGATTGTGGGCGCAGGCTTCGCCGGCTCCGAAGCGGCCTATGCCCTGGCCCAGAAAGGGGTTCGGGTAGGCCTGGTCACCACCAGCCTGGACTCGGTCTATCTGCCCTTCACCCCTATCCAAGGCCCCTTTCCCCAGGGCTCGCTGCTGGCCCTGGTGGGCGAGGAAGGGCTGGGAGGCTGGGAGCTGCACCGCCGGGCCAAGTACAGGCTGGAAAACCACCCCCAGATTCACCTCCTGCAGCTCTCGGTGACACGCCTGATGCTCGAGGGCCCTGCCGTGATGGGCATTGAAAGCTGGGAAGGACCACGAAAAACCGCCCACAAGGTGGTGCTGGCGGTCGGGAGCTTTCTGAACCCTCGACTGTCCATTGGCTGCGTGACCGAGGAGGCCGGCCGCCTCTCGGAGGTGGCCTACCCCGATCTGTACCAGCACTTGGTGCAACTTGGCTTTAAGTTTACCTCTCAGTGTGCCGAGGTGCCCGAGCAGGACGGAACCCCCGGCTATCGGGTGGAGTATGAGGTGTTTGCTGAAGAGGAGTGGGAGTCCAGCACCATGCGCTTAGCCCGCGTCGAGGGCCTTTACGGTGTGGGTCTATGCGTGCTGGGGCAGGGTACATACGCCCAGATGGCCCAGGAGGGGTTGCGCCTGGCCGAAGCTTTGGGGCCCGGCACATAGCCCTACTCAGGAGGCCTTGGATGAGCCTTGACCAGCTCCAGTATCTTGCGATCCAGCCGCGATAAAGGGCGCCGCTCGGGGTTTTCTGTGGCCTCCCAGCAGGCTTTGTAGACCCGGATGAGTAGCTTTCGGTGGGTGAAGTCGTGGCGCACAGAGCCCACCGGCTCGGCAGAATCCAGCCCGAAGCGGGCCAGCAGGCGCTCCAAGGCGCCCGGCTCCTCTTCCATCGGAACCCCCCACAGCCCGCCCAGAACCGGCCCCTGCCGTAGCTCCAGGTGAACCCCTGCGGGCCCTTGCAGTACCAGTGCGGCGAGCTCGAGGCTTTTCTGCTTGCGTACCCTGGCGGCCGGGTAGCGCTCAGGGCTGGCCTTGCCCCGACAGAACGCAGCCACCGGACAGCCCCCACAGCCTGGATTTTGGGGTGTGCAAACTGTGGCCCCCAGTTCCATCAGGGCCTGGTTCCAGTCGCCAGGGCGAGCATCTTTTTGTTGTGCCAGAGCGGATAAAAGCGCATCGGCAGCCTCCTGCACCAGCTTCGGGGTGGGCTGCTCCCAGGCAAAAAGGCGCGACAACACCCGCCGCACGTTGCCATCCACCGCCGCCACCGGCTCCCCAAAGACAATGGAAGCTACAGCCGCCGCGGTGTAGGGGCCCAGGCCCGGCAAGGCCCGCAGCCCTTCCACCGTCGTTGGGAGTGTGCCCCCGGCAGCCACAACTTGCTGGGCCAGCCGGTGCAGGTTGCGGGCCCGAGCGTAGTAGCCACACCCCTGCCAGGCTTTCAACACTGCTTCCTGCTCGGCCCTGGCCAGGGCCTCGAGGGTGGGGAAGCGCTGTAAGAAGCGATGGTAGTAGGGAATGGCCTGCTCGACACGGGTCTGTTGCAGGAGCACCTCCGACAGGAGAACCCTGTAGGGGTCTGGCTCTCCCCGCCAGGGGAGCTTGCGCTGGTGGTGTTGGTACCAGGTAAGCAGGGCGCTGTGTAGATCGCTGGACATAAGAAGGTCGAGCACCAAGGGCTGGTAGCGCTGATGGCGAGCTCTAGCCCAGCAGTTGCCGATGAACCACCATCAAGCACCGATCCTGCACTACCTGAATCCCGGCCTGTCGAAGGGTTTCAGCAAAGGCCTCGTTCACAATGCCCGATTGCAGCCAGACCAGCCTGGGCCTGGCCGCCAGAATATCGTCCAGATGTCCCATCAGGGCCTCGCTGCGGCGAAACACGTCCACGATGTCTATGGGCTGTTCCAGATCGGTTAGCTGGCCGACCACCGTCTGGCCCCAGAGCGTTTGTCCGGTGTAGGCCGGGTTGACCGGTAGCACGGTGTAGCCTTTGCGGGCCAGGTAGTCGGGCACGTAAAAGGCGGCTTTGGCGGGGTTGGGGTGAGCGCCCAGCACCGCTATGGTGCGGGCCTGGAGCAAAAACTCGCGTAGGTTTTCCATACCGGCTTACCTCCCGATGAGGCTACGGCTGGCCCCCAAAGGCCCGCAACAGCGCCACCATCTCGTCATGGCCCGCCTCCAGGGCAATATCCATCACTGTTTTGCCCTGGAAGTTCTTCCAGCCCAGGTCGGGGCGGGCGTGTTCCAGCAGCCAGCGCGCCACCGCCGTATCACCCCGGCCCACCGCCAGGCTGAGGGCCATGCCGCTGCCCTCCCGCGCGCCATGGGAAAAGACCAGCTCGAGCATCCCGGGCTGGCTCGAGAGGGCCGCGTGGGGCAAGAGCGGAATCCCGTGGGCGCTTCTGTGCTGGGCCAGCGCCGGCTCGCGCTGTAACATCTCCCGAACGGTTTCCACCTCGCCCAGCATGGCCGCCGTGGAGATTTCCAGGGGGGCGCCTCGAGCCAGCAAATACAGTGCAATCTCCCGGTTCCCCACATGGGCCGCTGCCTGGATGGCCGTCTCGGTGTCGCCGGGCTGCCATTCGTGCGCCAGATTGAGCAGCTCCGGGGTTTCTTCCAGCATGGCCTGTACCCTGGCTAGGTTGCCGTGTGCGGCTAGTACAAACTCGCGAATGCGTTCGGGGGAAGGGTGCATATTTGTAGCTTACCGCAGGCTAGGCGAAGCGTTCCGGATGGGCCGCCTGGTACAGCCGCCAGGCCTCCCAGTCGCGGGGGAGGGCCTGCGACTCGGCCCAGTACCAGAAAGGCATCAGCAGCGAGCGCGCGGTGCGGGTCTCGTGATAAAAGATATCGGCTCCCAGGCCGCCTGCTTCCATCAGGCCGGAGTCGTAGTAGGCCTGCAAAGCGGCCTGCAGGTTATAGGGAATCTGGCGGAAGTCCACCTGCACGTGGTTCTCGCCTATTTCCACCACCACATACTGGGCCCGCACATCGCCGTTGAAGGGAGCCCCCACCGCCCCGCTGTTGAGCACCAGGGCCTCGCCCAGTTGGTACATAAAAGGGCGGTGGGTGTGCGAGCCCACCAAAAGCCGCGCCGGGAAGTCCTCGCTAATCTCGGTGAGGGTGCCGAGGGTCTGGTGCTCGTCGTAGCCTTCGCGGTAGTGGCGGGGCGAGCCGTGGGTGGCCCGCACCAGCACCCGCTCGCCCATGCCCTCGGCCTTCTCCAGCCCAAAGGTTCGCCGGGGAACTTCTTCGATAACCACCTGGAAGGGTAGGTTATCCAGCCAGTCCAGGTGATCCCGAGATAGCTGCGCCACCGACCAGGCGGTGGGCTCGAACAGGGGGTCGGTGTAAAGGTCGTTGAGCGAGGGATCGCGCTGGGCCCACTTGACCAGCAGGTCGTCGTGGTTGCCCAGCGAAAACCAAAACCCTTCGGGGGCCAGGCCCCGGCCCTCTTTGGAGGTGGTAAGGTCGAGCAAACGCTCCAGCACCTCGCGGTTGGAGGGCCCCCGGTTCACCAGGTCGCCGTTGACGATCACCAGATGGGCCTGTACCTCCTTCAGGTCGGCTAAAACAGCCTCGAGGGCCGGAAGATTGCCGTGGATATCCGAGAGAACCGCAACGCGCATGGTTAGTTGGCCGGTGTAAAGGGGTTCTTCTGGAAGGTGATAATACCGGTGACCAGAGCCACTATAGCCAGCAGGCTGACCACGCTGAGGGCCTGCAAAAGCAGCCAGAAAAAGTCGCGCAGCCCCCACAGCGGCGAGGTTTTTGGAGTCTGGCGCAGGGCCAGAAAACCCGCCAGGGCCACGACCCACAAAAATGCCAGGACAATCAGCGCTCTGCCCACAGTTTACTCAGGATAGCAGCCAACCCCCGTTCGAAATAGAAGGAGGCTCTCCTTCCTCGGACACAACGCGGAAAAGCCTGGGAAATGGTTTTTACTTGCCTTCTGAGCTGCCGGGGTTTTCCTCCTCGGTCTGGTTGGGGTCGCTCGAGCCCCCACCCGGTGTGCTGTTCCCCGGAGCGGCTTCGCCCGGCGGAGGGGTGCGACTACTGGGCGGAGCTGCTTGTCCCGCGCCCACGCTGGCCCAGGCATAGGAGGCGCGCAATAAATCCAGGTCTTTCTGGTCTACCACCCCATCGCCGTTGAGGTCGCCCTCGAGCTTCGGGGTTTGGGGTGAGGGTGCAGGCGCTGGCTGGCCCTGTGGCGCGGGTTCGGGCTGAGCGGGTTGCGCTTGTCCGGGTTGAGGAGGCTGTGCTTGTCCGGGTTGAGGAGGCTGCGCTTGTCCGGGTTGGGTTGGCGGTGCTTCTTCAGGTTGAGGGGGCTGCGCCGGCTCCGAGGCTGTTTGATCGGTGGGCGCTGCCGGAGGAGTCTCCTGGGCCGTACCAGCGGCCTGGGCGGGGCTTCCCTGGCTTTGGGGCGGGTTGTTCTCAGGGGTTTGCGGCGCGCTGGGGCTGGGGGTGGCCGGGGTTAGGCGGCGGCCCCAGTTGCGGGCGATGGCCTCGAGGTCGCTGTACCGGTACTTCCCCTCACTGGCCGCACGCTCGATGGCCGGGGCGTTGGTGGCCAGCTTGCCGTTTTTGTCGTAGAAGGCCACCCGGGTGGCGCGGAAGCTCGCCTCGGGCCGAACTTTTTTGTCGGGCAGGGGGGGTCGCGGTAAAGCGGAAGGCCTCGAGGTCCTTGCGCGGGCTGGTAAAGACCGCATCGATGTCCACCAGGCCCCTTTCTTCGTTGTAGCGCAGCACGTACAGCAGGCTGGCATCGGCCTTGAAGCTGTCCAGGGCCAGCTTGAGGTCTTTGAGCGGAATCTGGGCCTGAAAGCCCCGGGCTTCGCGGTCGCGCACCCGGAACAGGTAGGGGAAGGGGTCGGCCACCTCGGCCAGCGGGAAGACCTGATCGAGCCGGGGCGGTGGGGTCTCGCCAATCACCAGGATAACCTTCTGGGTGCGGTTGGAAAGGTTGGCGTCCTCCACGCTCACCGTAAGCTCGAAGCTGCCTTTTTCCTGGGGCGTGCCGCTGATACGGCCATTGCTGTAGACCAGCCCTTTGGGCAGGTTGCCCTCGAGGGTGAACCGGTAGGGCCGCACCCCCCCGTCGGCGGTAAGGGTGGTGTTGTAGGGTTCGTCCACATAGCCGGTGTCGAATCGGAGGATGAGACGCAAGGGCTGGCGGCTCTGGTTGTTCTGGCTGTCCGAACCGCAGGCTGCGAGCAGAATACCCAGGAAGACCAGCCCTCCCAGCAATAAGACCCTGCCCAATACCGGTCGCTTGCGCATGCTTTAAGTTTAGACCTCCAGATGAACACTGGTTGTGAAAATGGCCGGGCCGCTGCCCTTGTATAGTGTGGGGCATGAGTGTTAAGCCCGACTGGTGGATTCGCGAAAAGGCCAAGCAAGGCATGATTGAGCCGTTCGAAGAGCGACTGGTGCGCGACGGGGTGATTAGCTACGGGCTCTCGAGCTTCGGCTACGACCTGCGGGCGGCGCGGGAGTGGAAAATTTTTGCCAACGTATTCCACACCATCGCCGACCCCAAGGGCCTCGACCCCAAGAGCTTCGTGGACTACGAGGGCGACGAGGTGATCATCCCGCCCAACTCCTTCGTGCTGGCCCGCAGCATGGAGTACATCCGCATGCCCGATAACGTGCTGGCCATCGCCATTGGCAAAAGCACCTACGCCCGGGTGGGCATCGTAGCCAACATCACCCCCCTGGAACCGGGCTGGGAGGGGCACGTCACGCTCGAGTTCTCCAACACCACCCCCCTGCCGGCCAAGATGTACGCCGGCGAAGGGGTGGTACAGCTGGTGTTCTTCGAGGGCGAGCGCCCCGAGGTGACCTACCGCGACCGCAAGGGCAAGTACCAGGGTCAGACCGGCATTACCCTGCCTCGAATCTGATACGCATTCCGGCAGTATCGTTCACTTTGACAAGCCTAAACGATACTGCCGAAATGCTTTTCTACTCCCTTCGGTCGGCTTGAATCCTTCACCTCTGACTGCGCAGGGCGGTGAAGGATTCAAGCGGAAACGGTATGAAAACCTGGCGTGTTCTCATCCGGGCCGGTAGACTGGGTGGGATGCGCGCTGCTCTGCTAATCGCCGCTCTGCTGGCCCTGGCCATCGCCGCTTTCTTCCTCTGGCAAGGCAACGGCGGAGCAAAGAGTAGCCTAGGAGGAAAGATGGAAGCCCTGCCCTACAAGTCCGACCAGCCGGTGACCCGGTTTGCCAGGCCCGAACAGGTGATTGACCCGACCAAGTTCGACTACTACGCCGAGATCGAGACCAGCAAAGGAAAAATCGGCATCGATTTGTTCGAGAACGAGGCCCCCATCACCGTTAACTCCTTCGTGTTTCTAGCCCTCCACCGCTACTTCGAGGGGGTTGTGTTCCACCGGGTGATTCCGGGGTTTGTGGCCCAGACCGGCGACCCCACCGGCACCGGCATGGGCGGCCCCGGCTACCAGTTTGGCCTCGAGGTCACCCCCAAGCTCAACTACGACAAAAAAGGCCTGCTGGGCATGGCCCGCACCATGGACCCCAACTCCAACGGCAGCCAGTTCTTCATCACCTACGGCCCCACGCCCAACCTCAATCAGCAGTACACCATTTTCGGGCAGGTGGTGGAGGGGATGGGGGTGGTCGAGCGCATCGCCCCCACCGAGGGCCCCCAGGCCAGCCGGGAACGCGACAAAATCCTCTCGGTGAAGATTTTTGCCAGAAGTAAATGATCCCCGAAGGCACCCGCTACTTTTTGCCCCCGGAAGCCCGCCTGCGCCGCGAGCTGCAAGAGCGCCTGATCAACCTGCTGTATAGCTGGGGCTACGAGCCGGTGGAGCTGCCGGCGCTGGAACTTTACGACCCCCAGCACGCCCTGGCCGAGCGGGCCTTCAAGCTGGTGGACAAAACCGGCGAGGTGCTGGCCCTGCGCTCGGAGTTCACCACCGCGGTGGCGGGGCTCTTGCGGAGCAACGGGCGGCTGGTAACCGGCCAGCCGGTGCGCTTGCAGTACGCTGGGAACCTCTGGCTGCGCGAGGCCAACGCCGAGCTGGGGCGCAGCCGCGAGTTCAGTCAGGTGGGGGCCGAGCTGGTGGGGGTCTCGAGCCCTATGGCCGACGCCGAGGTGCTCGAGCTGGCCTGGGCGTGTTTGCAGCTGGCGGGCTTTGCCGAAGCCAAGATCGAGGTAGGGCTCCCCGCGCTGGTGCGGGATCTGCTGGATGCCACGGGCCTGCCCGGCGAGCAAAAGGAGCGCCTGCGCCAGGCTATCCACCGCAAGAATAGCCCGGAGCTCGAGGCCCTGCTGGGGGACTATCGGGTGCATCCCGGCCTGCAAAAAGCCCTGCTGGCCCTGCCCGACCTGTACGGCGGACGCGAGGTGCTGGCCGAAGCCCGCGGGCTGCCCCTATCGGACAAGGCCCAGGCCGACCTGGACTGGCTCGAGGCCGTGCTGGCCCTGCTGCCCGAGGTGCCCTTGCTGCTCGATCTGGGCCGGGCCCGGCTGCTGAACTTCTACACCGGCCTCAACTTCCAGGCCTACACCCCCGACTTTGGCCTGCCGCTTCTGGGCGGGGGCCGCTACGACGGTGCCCTGCTGCCTTTTGCGGCGGGCTTTGCTCTGGGCCTCGAGCGGGTGATGGAGGCCCTGCGCCTGCCGCTTTCCGAACCCCCCCCGGAGGTGCTGGCCCTGGATCGGGCCCTGGCCCGCCAGCTTCGGGCCGAGGGCAGGCGGGTGGAGCTGGCCTGGACGCGCAACCTTGCCGATTTGCGTGAGTACGCACGGGAGAAGGGCATCCGTTGGCTGGCAGTGGATGGACAGCTGGAAGAAGTTGACCCTCAACACTGAGTTGCTCCCAAGGCAACATAGTAGCCGATGGCTCTCCGAATCAGGCTTGAGCTGGTATACCAAAAAGGGTAGCATAGCACTTGCCTCTATGCTTGCACCGCAAACCGAAGAAGCCTACCGTCGCCTGCGCCGGATGATTCTTTCGCTGGCGCTCAAGCCCGGTGAACCGCTGGTGGAGCGCAAGCTGGAAGAACTGCTGGCGGTTTCCCGCACGCCCATCCGGGCGGCCATCCAGCAGCTTTTCCGGGAGGGGCTGGTGCAGCGCACGGGCCGGGTGTATACCGTGGCCCCCCTCGACCTGGCCGAGCTGGAGGAGGCCTTCGAGTTTAGAAGCTGGCTCGAGGGGCAGATCGTGCGGGTGGCAGCGGCCCGGCGGCCCAACGCCCGCCAGCTCCGCGACCTGCTGGCCTCGGTGGAGGCCGACCTCGACCCCGAGGTGGAACTGGAGAAAGCCACCGACTTTCACCTGGCCCTGGCCAAGCTCACCGGCAACCGCTTTGCAGTGGCCTCGCTGGCCCAGGTCTTGCAGCGCATCTACCGGGCCCGTTACCTCGAGATCACCCGTCCGCAGGGGGCCGACCAGGCCCACACCGACCACCTGACCCTGATCGAGCTGGTGCAGCAGGGCAAGGGCGAGGAGGCCGCGGCTTTTTTGCAGCAGCACCTCGAGCGTTCACGGGAAGCCTTGCTGGAAAGCCTCGAGGGTTCTGTTTTGCTGGCCGCTGGCCGGTCTTGACGGGCAGGTCAAGCGGGATAGAATCTTAGACACCCTGCACGTGTGGCAACCTTTGCCAAATAAGGAGGATTCATGATGCGTCTGGCAACTTTAGCTGTGGTTTTGCTGGCTTTTGGCGGTGGACTGGCCCAGTTCACCCCGCGCAACCCCGAGTGCATCGCTCCGGCGGGGGCTGGAGGCGGCTGGGACTTCACCTGCCGTAGTGTGGCCCAGGTCATGCAAGACCTCAAGATTGTGACCCAGCCGATTAAAACCACCAACCTCACCGGTGGGGGCGGGGGGGTGGCCTATGCCAACGTGGTTACCCAGCGCAACGACGACCCCAACCTGATTGTGGCGGCCAGTCCGGCCACCACGGTGCGCCTGGCCCAGGGACAGTTCAGCCGCTTTACCGAGCGCGACGTGCGCTGGCTGGGCGCAGTAGCCGCCGACTTCGGCCTGGTGGCGGTCAAGGCCGACGCCCCCTGGAAAACCATGCAGGAGCTGGTGGCAGCCTGGAAGGCCGACCCCTCCAAGATTGCGGTGGGTGGTGGTAGCGCCGTGGGCGGCCAGGATCACATGAAGGTGCTGCTGCTGGGCCGGGCGGCCGGTATCGAACCGCGCTCGATCAAGTACGTGCCCTTCGACGGCGGCGGCCAGGCCCTGACCTCTTTGCTGGGCGGCTTTATCCAGGTGTTTGCCGGTGATGCCTCCGAGCTGCGTGCCCAGGTCGAGGCCGGTACGGTGCGGGTACTGGGGATGATGTCGCCCCGCCGCCTCCCCGCGCCCTACGCCAACGTGCCCACCCTCAAGGAGCTGGGCTACAACGTGGAGTGGGTGGTCTGGCGGGGTTTTTATGTGCCCAAGAACATGCCTGCCGAGGCCTACGAGTTCTGGCTCAGGGCCCTGCGGCAGGTGGAGCGCAGCCCGGAGTGGGCCAGGATTCGTGAGCAGAACAGCCTGGGCCAGTTCTTCATGGCCGGGGCCGAGTTCCAGGTCTTTATCGACCGCCAGGTCAACCAGTTCCGCAACCTCTCCCGTGAGCTGGGTATCATCCGCTAGCCCCTAACCAGATGGCCGATAGCCCAGGGCCCACCGCTGCGGGCTGTCGGCCATACGCTTGAGCCTCCTTTATGACCGACCGCATCGTAGGCATCCTGATTTTGTTACTGGCCCTGGGGTATGGCCTCGAGGCCAGCCGGATGCAGGTGGGCTTCCTTTCCGACCCCCTGGGCCCCCGGCCTTTCCCCTACATCATCGCCATTCTGGTGGGGCTTTCGGCCCTGTGGCTCCTCTTCAAGCCCGACCCCAACCCCACCTGGCCGGCCCCGCGCTTCTGGCCGGTGCTGGGGTTGGTGCTCCTGAGCCTGGTGGCCTACGCCTACCTGGTGGTTCCGCTGGGCTTTATCCTCACCACCACCCTCGAGATGACCCTGCTCTCGGTTTTGTTTGGGGCGCGCTGGTGGCAAGGCCTGGGCGGCGCGCTGGCCTTTACGCTGGCGGTCTACTTCCTGTTCACCGAAGGCCTGGGCGTAACCCTGCCGGTGGGCCGGATTTTCGGATAGGAGCGGCCTATGGACATCCTGCAAGCGCTTCTAAACGGTTTTGGGGTGGCCTTAGAGCCCCTCAACCTGCTCCTGGTGGTGCTGGGGTGCCTGGTGGGTACGCTCATCGGGGTGCTGCCCGGCATCGGCCCCATCAGCGGGGTGGCCCTGCTGGTGCCCCTCACCTTTGCCCTCAAGATGCCGCCCGAGTCGGCCCTGATTCTGCTGGCCGGCATCTACTACGGGGCCATGTACGGCGGCTCCACCACCAGCATCCTGCTCAACATCCCCGGCGAAACCTCGTCGGTGGTCACCGCAATTGACGGCAACAAGCTGGCCAAGCAGGGCAAAGCCGGCCCGGCCCTGGCCATGGCCGCCTGGGGCTCGTTTATCGCCGGAACCCTCTCGGTGGTGGGCCTGATGACCCTGGGCCCCTTGCTGGCCCAGTGGGCCATCCGCTTTGGGCCGGCCGAGTACTTCGCCCTGATGGTCTTTGGCTTCTCCACCCTCTCGGCCCTGGCGGGCAAGAACATGTTCAAAGCCCTGATTGCCACGGGCTTTGGCTTGATGCTGGCCACGGTGGGCCAGGATCCCCAGTCGGGTATCTCGCGCTACACCTTTGGTTTCTTGCAGCTCGAGGACGGCATGGATTTTCTGGTGGTAGCCATCGGCCTCTTCGCGGTGAGCGAGGTGCTCATGCTTCTGGAGGAGAAAACCCCTGGGGCCATGCGGGCCCAGGTGGGGCGCATCTACCTCTCCTTCAAGGACTTCATGGGCTCGCTCTTCACCATTCTGCGCAGCAGCGTGCTGGGCTTCCTGATTGGGGTTTTGCCCGGCGCGGGGGCCTCCATTGCCAGCTTTGTGGCCTACACCACCGAGAAGCGTCTCCTGGGCGATAAGGCCCGGTTTGGTGAGGGCGACCTGCGCGGGGTGGCCGCCCCCGAGTCGGCCAACAACGCCGCGGCGGGCGGGGCCATGATTCCCCTGCTCACCTTAGGCCTGCCCGGTAGCGGTACGACCGCCATCATGCTGGGGGCCCTGATGAGCCTGGGGGTGACGCCGGGGCCGCAGATGTTTCAGCAGCACCCCGAGGTGGTCTGGGGCCTGATTGCCTCGATGTACGTGGGCAACGCGGTGCTGTTGCTCCTGAACCTGCCCCTGGTGGGCCTTTTCGTGCGGCTTCTGGCGGTGCCGGCCTGGTTCCTGATTCCGGCGGTGCTGGCTATTAGCTTCATTGGGGTCTATGCGGTCAACAACAACCCCTTCGACCTGCTCCTGATGGCGGTGTTCGGGCTGGTGGGCTACCTGATGCGCAAGCTCGAGTTTCCCCTGGCCCCGGTGCTTTTGGGCCTGGTGCTGGGCTACCTGATGGAGATCAACCTGCGCCGGGCCATGACCATCAGCAACGGCGATGTGGGCTATCTGTTCAGCAGCCCCATTGCCGTTGGGCTGTGGGTGCTGGCGGGGCTCTCGCTGCTCGCGCCCGTGCTGGTGGCTCGCTTCCGCAAGCAGGGTTTGGGCGGCGACGAAGAGCTTTGAAGTGTGAGGGGGCTTACGACCCCCACCTCCGGATGCGCTACCCTCGAGGCATGGAACTCCTCGGTTGGTCGCTGGTAATTCTGGCCGTTCTGCTGGTCACGGGTTTGCTGGGGCCACTCCTGGGGGTGGTGCTGGCCGTTGCAGCCCTGCCGGCCCTGGCGGTGCTGGGGGTAATGCTCTTCCCGCTGCTGCTGGTGTTGCTGGTTCTGGGCCTGGTGCTGTGGGTGGTGGGCAGCGCTATTGGCGTGGCGGCGGGTCTGCTGGGGTTCTTGCTTCAGTGGGGATTGCCCCTCCTGCTGCTCCTGGCGGGCATCTGGCTGCTAACCCGAGCGCGCCGCCCGCGTTTGCAGACCTAAAATAAAAAGCCCCCTCGAGCGAGGGGGCTTTTATGTACCCCACGGAAAGCCTTGCGCCTTGGCCCGTCGCAGAAAACAGCGTGTTCTTGTTCAGGAACCTATTTGCGCTTCCCGCGGGGGCCCCAAGTTGTGGGGCTTTGCGTTTTCTGTCGCTTATCGGTACACGACCCGCCGGCGCTCCCCTTCGCGGCGTTCTTCGGCCTGGCCTTCGAAGGGACGCTCACCCTGGCTGCGGCGTTGTCCACTGCCTTCGCGGCGACCCTGACCCTGACGTTTGCCCTGACCGCGCACGAAGCCCTGTCCTTGGCGCTCGGACGGTCGGGCTTCAGCTGGAACCTCGGTGGCCTTGGTAAGGCGCAGGTCGCGCAGAGCGGTGTGATCCAGTTTGCCCAGATCCTCGGGACGGATGTCCACGTAGGCGGCCACATCCCCATCCAGGCGAATCCGGCCAATCTCGCCAGCGCCGGCACCCTTCAACACCGCCACGGCCCGGTTCACGCTGATGCGCGAGCCCGAGAGCTTGACCGTGACCCAGTTCTCCTCACCGGTAATCAGGCTCTTGGGGGTGGGCGCACCGCCCAGAATCAGGGCCAGCATGCCGGCCACGGCGTCTACGCCGCCTTCGGCAATCAGACGCTCGGCCTGTTCACGCCAGAGCTTTTTATCGGCCTCGGGTTGCTTGGCGATGCGGCGGGCTAGCACGGCCCATTTAGCAGCCATGACCTCTTCGGGGGTGGGGGGGTTAACCCGCTTGAAGTTACGCTTGAGTTCGCGCTCGAGGGTCTCCAGCTCGCGCTTCTCACGCGGGCCGTAAAGAATCACCACCTTGCCCGAGCGCCCCGCCCGTCCGGTGCGGCCTGAGCGGTGCAGGTACGACTCGTTCTGGTCGGGCAGGCGGTAGTGCACCACCAGGTCTACCTCGGGGATGTCGAGACCTCGAGCCGCCACGTCGGTTGCCACCAGCACGCTCACCGCCCCACTGCGGAAGCGTTCCATCACCCGTTCACGGTCAATCTGGCCCATATCGCCGTGGATGGGGGCGGCGCTGTGGGCCCGGCTTTCCAAGCCCAGGGCCAGGTCGTTGCACTCGGCCTTGGTGCTGGTAAAAACGATGGTGCGCTCGGGGGCGTAAGCAAAAAGCAGATCCGAAAGCACCGAGAGGCGGTTGTGAATAGGTGCTTGAATCGCCACTTCTTCGTAGGAGATGGCCTCGTCCTTGATCACGTTGATGTGGATGGCCGCCTTTTGGTAGCGCTCGGAGAGACGGCGCGCCCAGGTGGGCAGGGTGGCCGAGAACAGCAGGGTCTGCCGGGTGGGCGGGGTGGCCTCCAAGAGCTGCTCCACCGCTTCCTCGAAGCCCATCGAGAGCATCTCGTCGGCTTCGTCGAGCACGACAATCTCAACTTTGGAAAGGTTGAGCACGCGCTGCTCCATGTAGTCGATGGCCCGGCCTGGGGTGGCCACCACCACGTCGGTGCCGCGCCTGAGGGCTTCGGCCTGCTTGCCGTAACCGGTGCCACCGTAGATGGGGGTGATGGTCAGGTGTGGGGCCAGCCACTCCAGCTCTTTGGCTACCTGAAGGGCCAGCTCGCGGGTAGGGGTGAGAACAAAAGCCCTGGGGGCGCGCCCCCGCTCGTGAGCCGCGTCCAAACGGTTGGCGATGGGTATACCAAAGGCCAGGGTCTTGCCGGTACCGGTGCGGGCCTGGCCCAGCACGTCTTTGCCCTCGAGGGCCAGCGGGATGGCCGCGGCCTGGATGGGGGTGGCGGTGGTGAAACCTTTGGCCTGGAGGGCCTGGGCAACTTCGGGTCTTAACGTAAATGCGGAGAACTCCATACTTCAAACGTCCTTTTTGGGTGTGGGCTGAATGCCTCGTGGGCGAAACCAACCCTGTAGGGTTCGAGCCGCTCATCCCAGAAAGAACCGAATGTCCAAACTGTACCTAGGGGTAAGGATGTACGGCTTTGTTGAACCATGCGCCCGACCGCACCCTGCGGCTTCGAGTAGGCGCAACCCTTGCAGTGTGGGGGATGTGAAAGATTTTGTCAATAGCAGCTACAATGCGCCTGGAAAGGGAATCACTTCTACCAACTCGCCTTGCTGGGCTGAAAGCCCGACCTCGAGCACTACCAGGGCGTTTCCGACTGCCATTGACCTCAGCACTGCACTGGACTGATTTCCGGTGGTGGCTACGCGGTAGTGGTCGTCCTCCCAACGCAAGACAGCCCGGCGGTAGGCCCGGCGGGTGGGGTTGGCCTCAAACGGCGTATCGGCAATGGCCTTCACCCGGCCAAGGGGTGGGTCGGTACGTCCTTGCAGCTTGAAGAGCAAAGGCCGCCCGAAGAGTAAAAACGTGACCATGGCCGAGACTGGATTGCCAGGCAGGCCCATCAGGGGTAGTTCGTTCCAGGTAGCAAAAAGTAAAGGGCCACCGGGTTGTATTCGAACCTTCCAGAAGTGTATTTCACCCTCGCGCTCCAGTAATTGCCGCACGATGTCGTATTCCCCCATCGAAACCCCACCGGTGGTAATGAGCAAATCGAGTTGTCCAGCTCGCCGCAACTGGGTGCGCAGACCCTCTACATCATCTGATATCTTCGGCAAAATGATAGGCTCACCGCCTGCCTCAGCTACCAAGCCTGCTACGGAGTAGCTGTTGGAGTTGTAGACCCCACCATAGGGCAAGGGCTCCCCCGGCTCAACCACTTCGTCTCCAGTAGATAAGATACCCACCCGGGGCCGCCTTATTACCGGTACGGTGGCATAACCCATCGCAGCGGCCAGCCCTACGCGTCCTGGCGTGAGCAGGTCGCCTTTACGCAGATAGATCTGCCCCTGCACCAGGTCGTCTCCCTTGCGGCGGATGTCGGCCGGTGATGCTGGCTTCATCAGCCATACAAAACCATCCTCTCGCAAAGTGTCTTCTACTCGAATCACAGCACTTGCTCCATCTGGAATGGGGGCACCGGTAAAAACCTGGACTGCCTGGCCAGGCCCTATTTTCCCTGCAAAGGGTTTACCTGCAGGGGATTGCCCGATCACCTCGAGCCTGACCGGATTGCCCAGAGAAGCGCTTCGGGTGTCGGCCTCGAGGCAAGCATAACCGTCTACAGCTGTATCGTCGGCAGAGGGGTGATCGACGCTCGAGGCCAGGTCTTCACCCAAAACAGCACCATAGCTTGCTGCTAGAGGCAGATGCTCAATGCTTTGCAGAGGCTTAGCCTTTTGCAATACGATCTCTAAAGCTTCCTCGACAGAGAGATTCTGCTTCATATCCTTTATCCTACCCGGCCCAGATTCCGAGCCTCGTAGCGAAAGACAAGCCATTTCCAAAAAACACCGCGCACCACGTGCACCACCGATACCAGCTTTGCCGATACGAATGCCCCTCTTCGTTCTAGTCTAAGCCCTTCAAAGGAGGGGTAAGGGGACACCCCTATTGACACATCTCACCACCTTTGATATTCTTCTCGTTGCGCCGCGATACGAAGTCAGGCGCGAGGATCATGAAAAAGGGGCTGTAGAGGAAGGAAGGAAGTCCATCCCAGGCTTCTATTTGCGATAGCGGTAGAGGTGTTATGGGGTGGGTTGGAATAGACCTTATCTTCAGGGGCGACTCTGAGGAGGGAATAAAGGTCAAGATAGAACGGGCACACGGTGGATGCCCTGGCACCTAAGCCGATGAAGGACGTGATTACCTGCGAAAAGCCTGGTGGAGCTGGTAGTAAGCGTTGATACCGGGATATCCGAATGGGGGAACCCGGCCTGTGGGAACACAGGTCACTCACGCGAGTGAGAGGGAACCTGGGGAACTGAAACATCTAAGTACCCAGAGGAGAAGAAAGAGAGTTCGATTCTCTGAGTAGCGGCGAGCGAAAGGGGAGTAGCCTAAACTGCTGAGCGTGCTCAGTGGGGTTGTGGGGCTGGCGATATCGAAGCGGAAGTCTAGTCGAAGGGTTTTGGGAAAGCCCACCATAGAAGGTGAAAGTCCTGTAGACGAAAGGCGGAAGCTAGTAGCCAGTACCCGAGTAGCCTGTGGTTCGTGGAGCTATGGGTGAATCTGCGCGGCCCACCGCGTAAGGCTAAATACTCTAGGTGACCGATAGCGTACCAGTACCGTGAGGGAAAGGTGAAAAGAACCCCGGGAGGGGAGTGAAATAGAACCTGAAACCGTGTGCTCACAAGCAATCAAGGGGCTATCTACGCAAGTAGCGGTCTTTTGGTGTGCCTATTGAAGCATGAGCTGGCGACTTACGGTAGTCGGCGAGCTTAAGCCGGAAGGCGGAGGCGTAGCGAAAGCGAGTCCGAATAGGGCGGAGATGGGCCGTTCGCGGCCCATGTAGTCGGCTGCCGTAGACTCGAAACCCAGAGAGCTAGCCCTGGCCAGGCTGAAGCCGAGGTGACACTCGGTGGAGGGCCGAACCGGTTGGAGATGCAAATCCTTCGGATGAGCTGGGGTTAGGAGTGAAAAGCTAACCGATCTGGGAGATAGCTAGTTCTCCTCGAAATGACTTTAGGGTCAGCCTCGGATGCTTATTTGGGCCTGTAAAGCACTGATAGGGCTAGGGGGCCTACCAGCCTACCAAACCCTTTCAAACTCTGAAGGGTCCGAAATGGAGTCCGGGAGTGAGGGCACGAGTGCTAACATCCGTGTCCAAGCGCTGGAACAACAGAGATCGCCGAATAAGGTCCCCAAGTACAGGTTAAGTGGATAAAGATGTGGGGTTGCCCAGACAGCTAGGAGGTTGGCTTAGAAGCAGCCATCCTTTAAAGAGTGCGTAATAGCTCACTAGTCGAGTGACCCTGCGCTGAAAATGATCGGGGCTTAAACCTGTCACCGAATTCGCGGGTTGTATTGAGGCCGCTCGCGGCCCCAATACAGCGGTAGAGGAGCGTTCCCTATGCCGATGAAGCCATACCGTGAGGAGTGGTGGAGGTACGGGAAGTGCGAATGCCAGCATGAGTAACGATAAAAGGGGTGGGAATCCCCTTCGCCGTAAACCCAAGGTTTCCTACGCGATGGTCGTCATCGTAGGGTTAGGCGGGGCCTAAGGATAAGCCGAGAGGCGAGGCCGACGGACAACTGGTTAATATTCCAGTCCTACTACGCAGTGCGATGGGGGGACGCTTTAGGCTAAGCGAACCGGAGCCATGGATGAGCCCGGACAGAAGCCCAAAGGGGACTATAGGCAAATCCGTAGTCCGTTACCGGTGGGTGGTGTGGAAGCCGCAAGGTGATAACTCGCTGAAGCCATGGAGCCGAGAAAAGCCTCTAAGCATAACTGCGGAGTACCCGTACCGTAAACCGACACAGGTGGGTGGGTGTAAATGCACCAAGGCGCGCGGGAGAACCCTCGCTAAGGAACTTTGCAATCTAGCCCCGTAACTTCGGGAGAAGGGGTGCTCGCGATGAGCGAGCCGCAGTGAATAGGCGCTGGCGACTGTTTACCAAAAACTCAGCTCTGTGCGAACACGTAAGTGGAAGTA
>NZ_BPIK01000001.1:397500-482500 GCF_026004075.1 Meiothermus sp.
TTGCCCTCTTGGCCCTGCTGGGCCTGGCCCTGGCCCAGCCCTCGGTTCCGGTCTGGGGTTTTCGCATCGTCAACACCTACCCCCACGACCCCCAGGCCTTCACCCAGGGCCTCATCTACCACAACGGTTTTCTGTACGAGGGCACCGGCCTCTACGGCCAGTCCAGCCTGCGCAAAGTGGAGCTCCAGACTGGGCGGGTGCTGCAAAGCCGGCCTTTGCCGCAGAAATACTTTGGCGAGGGCATCACCCTCTTCCAGAACCGCTTCTATCAGCTCACCTGGCAGAACCAGGAGGGCTTTATCTACGACCTGAACTTCAACCCGGTGGGGCGCTTCACCTACCAGACCGAGGGCTGGGGCCTGACCCACGACGGCCAGCGCCTGATTATGTCGGACGGCTCGGCCCAGCTATTCTTCCTCAACCCCCGCACCCTCCGGCCCGAGCGCACCCTTACGGTGCGAGCCGGGGGGCAGCCGGTAACCCGGCTGAACGAGCTCGAGTACATCCAGGGCCGCATCTGGGCCAATGTCTGGCAGACCAGCCGCATCGCCGTTATTAATCCCCAAAGCGGCAACGTGGAGGCCTGGCTCGACCTGGGCGGGCTTGCGCTCCTGGCCCAGGCCCGTAACCCCAACCCCGACGCCGTGCTCAACGGTATCGCCTACGACAGCCAGAACCGGCGCATCTTCGTCACCGGCAAGCTCTGGCCCTTCTTGTTCGAGATTGCAGTGGTAAGCAACCCATGAACGGCTCTGGACGCCTGCGTGGCTATGGTCTGGGGCTCATTGCCCTGGTGGTGGCGTTGTCCACCACGGGCTACTTTTGGGCTGGTCAGATTCTGAGCCGTCCGCAAGAGCGGCGCATCCCGCCCATGTCCAGCGCGGTGGTGAGCATTGCGAGTCCCAAAGGGACGGTGGAACTGCCAGTGTACACGCGCGCCAACCCCCGGGCGCTCGACCTCCTGGCCCGAAAAGCCCATCAGGGCACGCTGTATAGCTTTTTGCAGCCTCGCGACGATGGCTGGACGGGGCTGGGTCTGGAAAAGCCTGTCTCGGCGGCCTTTTTGGATAGCCGCGGCACCATTCTGGCGATTCTGGACATCGAGCCCTGCCCCACGCCCCCCCCAGGCAAAGGCTGCCGCAGCTATGCGCCGGGGGTGGTCTACCGGCAGGTGCTCGAGGTGGGGCGGGGTTGGTTTGCGCTGAACCAGGTGGGGCCCGGTGCTACGGTTCGTGTGCGAACGCTCGAGGCCACCCCCAACGGCCAGTAGGCGTCTACCGTGCGGGCTGCGCCGGCTGGGCCTGCTGCAGGCTGCGCAGGTCAAGCAGGAAGTTGCCGGTGGTGGGCACCATGATGGTCTGGATGTTGGGGGCCAGCTTCTCGGCCACCGTGAGCTGGATGACCTGGGGGCTTTGCCGCAGGGCCTCGCCGCGCAGGCGGATGGCCTGGGCCTCGCCCTCGGCCCGCAGAATGGCGGCGTCGCGCTCGCCCTTGGCCTGTACCACGGCCCGCTGAGCGGCGATCTCGGCCTGCTGGCGGCGGTTGATCTCCACCTGCACCTGCTGCTCGGCGGTTTGCTTCTCCTCGATCACCTTGGCCACCGAGGGCGGAATGTCAATCCGGCGCAACAGCACCGAGATCAGTTCGATGTGTTGTGCGCCAAGGTCCTCGCGCAGCTCCTTGGTTACGGCGGCCTCGAGCTGGGTTCGCTGGGTGCTGATGAGTTCGGCGGCGTTGAACAAACCCACCGCGTCGCGCACCTTGCTGCGAATCTGGGGCACGATCAGGGTCTCGAGGTAGTTCGGCCCCAGGTTGCGGTGAAGCTGGGGGGCCTCCTCGCGCTTGATGCGGTACTGCACGGTGACGTCTACTCCAATGTCCAGCCCCTCCTTGCTGCGGGCGGTAATGGCGTCCTCGCCGGGGGTGCTGGTACCTGCGGGGGCCGGCCCCTTGGCCAGGGTTACTTCCTTCAGGCGGGCATCGTAAAGGATGACGTTTTGAATGCCCGGTATCACGATGCGGAAGCCTTCCCCCAGGGGGGCGGGCTGCACGCCGCCAAACACGTTGAACACCACCCCCACATGGCCTGCCGGAACCACCACAAAGCTCTGGGAGATGGCCGCTATAGCCAGCCCAACGAGCAGGAGCGGCGCACCCAGCGCCCGCCGCCCCCCGGGCTGCGCAAGCAGGACGATGCCCAGGATAGCCACCACGATGCCTAAGAGCAGGAACATACACACCTCGCTTTTCTCAGCATACGACCCCAGTATGGTGGATAAAGGGCTGCTTAGGATAGAGGCAAAGGCCAAAGCCCGGGTGCCCTACCCCTAAGGGCCCCGTGGGAAGCGAAAGTGAGTTTTCGAACAGGAAAATCTTGTTTGTGGCGACGGGTTATTAGAAGAAGCCCGGCCACAAAGGGGCCAGGGCTTCAGGTTATGTAAGTTTTGAGACCATCCCCGAAACTAATCGGCTGCCGCGCTCCCAGTGTCCTTGCTGCCGGACTCGGACTTGCCGTTGGATCCGGCCTTGGAGTCTTTGATGTACCAGCCCGAGCCCTTGAACACCACCGCCGGGGCAAAAATCAGACGCTTAATGGGGGCGCCGGTCTCGGGGTGATGGGTGTAGGCGGGATCGTGAAAACCCTGCTCGAACTCGTATTGTTCGCCGGTCTCGAGGTTCTGGTAAACGTATCTGGGCATAGCTGACTCCTGTAGGACAAAAGTGTCTCGAGGGGTCACCTCCCTCATCTGTAGGATTTTGACAGACAACACCCCCGACTGTCAACCAAATTCCTGGTGATGCCAGCCATAACTTCTGGTCAGCCGATGGGGGCTAGCAGGTGAAATACTAGCTGCTATGAGTAAGGCCGAACTCCGACGCTGGGCCAAAGAGGTGCGCAAAAACCTTCCCACCGGAACGCTTTCGCAAGAAGTGAACCAACACCTGGCCAGTTTTTTGCAAGAACACCGGGCCCAGCACATCCTGCTCTACAGCGCTTTTGGCTCCGAGCTCGACCCCGCCGCACTGCAGCGCCTGTACCCCGCTGCCTACTACCTGCCCAGGGCCCGCACCTACCAGCTCGAGGTGCATCCCCTGCCCTGCCGGCTGGTCAAGCACAAGTACGGCTTCTGGGAGCCGGCCCCCGAGACGCCCAAGGTGGCGCTCGAGGTGCTGGATGCCGTGCTGGTGCCGGGCCTGGCCTTCGACTCCTGGGGCCACCGGCTGGGCTATGGGCAGGGCTTCTACGACCGCTTTCTAGCGCAACTGCGTCCGCAGACCCTGACCCTGGGGTTGGTGCCGGAAGCCTTGGTGCTGCCCGAGCTGCCCCACGACCCCTGGGACGTGCCCGTGCAGTTTCTGGCTACCGAGCAAGGGGTTCGCCCGGCGCGCTGTGTCACCCTGTAGGCCGCCGGGTCAGGGAACGCTCAGGAACCAGGGGGCAGGGTTGGTGGGGATGCCCCGCACCCGGATCTCGAAGTGCAGGTGGGGCCCGTTGGACAGGCCGGTGTTGCCCGAGTAGCCGAGCAGGTCGCCGGCCTGCACGGCCTGGCCCGGCTTTACTGCAATGCGCGAGAGGTGCCAGTAGCCGCTGCACACCCCCAGCCCGTGGTCGAGGGTGACGGCGTTCCCCCGCACCTCAAGCCGTTCGGCCAGGCCCACCACGCCGGGGGCCGGGGCATAGACCGGGGTGCCTTCGGGTACGCCGTAGTCGAGCCCCTCGTGGTAGGAGTAGGTGCGCCCCTGGTCGTAGCTGCGGCGGGTGCCGAAGGGGTCGGTGATACGGTTGGTCTGGATGGGCTTTCGGAAGGGGCCCCGCCACTGCTGGGGCCGGTCGAAGTCGCAGGAGCCCACCACCTTGAGCCGCTCGGCCCGCAGCCGCTCAGGCACCAGCAGGGCCCGGCGGTCGGGGGGTAGTTGCAGCACAAAGCGCCCAAAGCTTCCGGCCACCACCCGCACCTCGAGCCCCACCTCCGCACCGCCCACCCGCAGCCGGGCGGGGTAGACCCCAGGGGCTTGCAGGGCCGGTACGGGCAGCAGTACGCGGTTTTGCTGGATGGGGTAGGTGTTGCCCAGGAAGCGCACCTCGCCCTGTACCGGCGCCGGGGCTGTTATGCGTACCACGGCGAGGTGGCCCTGGATGGTCTCGCGGGGCCACTCGAGGGCCTCGATGGGGGCCGGAGCCTGGGTAAGCCGGTGCAGGGCTAGGCTGGGCCGTCCGGTTACCCGCAAGACCTGCCCCACCCGAAGTTGGGTGGGGTCTGCGATGTTATTCAGCACCTGCAGGGCTTCCACGCTGGTGTTGTACTGCCTGGCGATGCGGTAGAGGGTCTCGCCGGGCTGGACGGTGTGGGTGGTCTGGGCCAGGGTGAGGGAACACAGGACAAGGAACGCAGAAAGCGGGCGGCGCATAGGGCCAGTTTATCGCTTTGGATGAGGTGTTTAAAAACCCATTTTCTCCTACCGGATTGATGTTATGACGGCCGCTCGAGGGCCTCCTCCAGCACCACCAGCCAGTAGGGCAGGGTGCACTGGATTAAGTCCCAGATAATTTCGTCCTGAATGCCAAAGTGAAGGTGGCCGACCAGGTCGGGCAGATCCAGGATGCTCCTCCAGTCCAGTTCGGGCAGCTCCTCGCGCAGGCTGGGGTGCATGGCAGCAGCCAGCGTGCCCAGGCGGTGCAGGTTGTGGCTTATGGCGTCCTGGGTACGTGTATCGGCAGTAAATGCGGCGAAGTCCATCCCGGCGGTGTAGCGCAGGACTTGCCGGGCGGCTTCTTGCATCTGCTCGAGGTAGACCCGCTTGAGCAGATGGGGATTGGGGGTCTGGGCATGGCGCATAGGCCCCCTTCAAATAAGTTGCAAGACATCGGCCTCGAGGTGAGGACGCAGCTCGGCCGGTACTTTTTTGGCGCTGACCAGATCCACCTTGCAGCCCAGCAGATCCTCCAGGCTGTGTTTGAGGCCGATGTAGTGCTCGAAGGTGGGTTGGGCCAATCTCACCAAAAAATCCACATCGCTATCGGGATTGGCCTCGTCGCGGGCGGTGGAGCCGAACAGGTACAGGCTTTTGATGCTGTACTGCTCAGCCAGACTGGGTAGCTGTTCCTCCAGGATGGCCAGCACACTTCCCCTGCGCATGAGACCATAGTACTGCCAGGCATAGTGAGGTATGTTGGGCGCGACCCACTCGAGCCGCCTCGGGTAGAGTTAAATGGAGGCATGAAAATCTACACCAAAACCGGCGACGCGGGGGAGACCGGCCTGTACGGGGCCGACCGGGTGGGCAAGGACCACCCCAGGGTGGAGGCCTACGGCACGGTGGACGAGGCCAACAGCGCCATCGGGCTGGCCCGCGCGGCCCTGGGCGCGGCCCATGCCGACCTCGAGGCCGACCTCGAGTACCTCCAGAACGCCCTCTTTGACCTGGGAGCCGACCTCGCCACCCGCGCCGGCGGCCCTTACGAGCGCAACCTGGCCCGCATGGACACCTCGGACGTGGAGAAGCTCGAGGCCCTGATTGACCGCTACCAGGAAGAAGCCCCCCGCTTCACCGGCTTCATCCATCCCGGCGGCCACCCCGCGGCGGCGGCCCTGCACCTCGCCCGCACCATTGTGCGCCGGGCCGAGCGCCGGGTGGTGGAGCTGATGCGCCACGAGGAGGTGAACCCGGAGGCCCTGCGCTACCTCAACCGGCTCTCGGATCTGCTTTTTACGCTGGCTCGAGTGGTCAACCAACGCGAAGGCTTCGCCGAGGAGAAGTGGCTGGTCAAAAAACGCCGGTGAAGGAGGGCTGGTATGCGCCTGGTAAGCCTGACCTGCTCCAACACCGAGATCGTCTGGGCCCTGGGCTGCCTGGACAGGCTGGTGGGGGTGGACAGCAACTCCGACTTTCCCCCCGAAGTGGCCCGGCTGCCCCGGGTGGGGCCCGACCTTCAGATTGACCTGGACAGGGTCGAGGCCCTGAAGCCCGACCTGGTGCTGGCCAGCCTGAGCGTGCCGGGCATGCAGCGGGTGGTGGAGGGTTTGCAGGCGCGGCAAATCCCCCACGTGGTGCTCGACCCGCAAAGCCTGCAAGACGTCTACGACGATATTATGCGGGTGGCGGGTCTCCTGGGGGTGGCCTCGCAGGGCCGGCATGTGGTGCGGGCCATGCAATGGATGATCGCCCAGGCCCGGGGCTCGCTGCCCAACTGGGTGCGCCCCCCCAGGGTGATGGTGGAGTGGTGGCCCCGGCCCATGATTGCCGCCGGGCAACACAGCTGGGTAACGCAGATGCTGGAGGCGCTGGGGGCGGAAAACGCCTTTGCCCACCTGCCGGTGCGCTCCCAACCCCTCACCCCCGCCCTGGTGGAGGAGGCCCAGCCCGACCTGATTACGGTCTCGTGGTGCGGGGCGAAAAAACTGCGCCCAGAGGTGGTTTTGCAGCGCGAACTGAAAATTCCTGCCCTGAAGCATAAGCAGGTGTTCGCCCTCGAGGAGGCCTACCTGGGCCGTCCGGGGCCGCGCCTGGCCGAGGGGGCGAAAAAACTCGCCGATCTACTGCGGCAGGTGCCGGTCTGGCAGCACGGAGGCCGGCCATGACCCCCCTCAAGGTGGTCACCTTCTGGGTGCGCCCGCTGGAGGGTGAGCCCCTGCCCGAGGCCAGGGCCTTGCTGGAGGGCCTTCTGGCTATTTTTTACGAGGCTTTTCCGGAATACGCCGGGGTGCTCACCTTCAGCCAGTCGCCCCGCCCGCCCGGCTATGTGTTTGTTTATGTGAACCAGGGCTGCACCGGCCTGCTGCCCATGGCGGGGCGGTTCTTACAGGAACTCTTGCAGCAGGCCTTCCCCCAGGGTGAGGTGCGTCCCTATGGGCGGGTCTGGCCTGAGCTAGGGTCTGAATAAAGCCACGGTGCCGGCCTGCCGCAGGGTGCCGCTGCCCACCGCCAGCCGGCCATCCGGGGCCCAGGCCACCGCGTAGAGGGGCCGCACAAACCCCGAGGTGGTCTGCAAAAGCTGCCCCTGCACGCTCCACAGGCGCAGGGTCTTGTCCCAGCCTACGCTGGCCAGCCGTCGGCCGTCGGGCGCGAAGGCCAGGGCCTGGGCGGCCTCGGTGTGCCCTTCCAGCACCCGGAGTAGCTTGCCCGACTGGGCATCCCAGAGCTTGAGGGTCTGGTCGTGGCTGGCGGTGGCCAGGAGGCGTCCGTTGGGGCTCAGGGCCAGGCCATAGAGGCCCCTGGCGTGGGCCATGACCCGGCGCAGGAGCCCTACCCCTTCGGGGCGCAGGCGCCACCAGGCCAGGCTTTCATCGCTGCTGCTGCTGTATAGGGTGCGTCCGTCGGGGCTAAAAGCCAGGCCCGTTACGTGCGACTCGTGGGCGCGGAACTCGAGCACCTTCCGGCCACCCTGCCAGTCCCAGACCCGGATCAAGCGGTCGCGCCCGCCGATGGCCAGCGCCCGCCCGTTGGGGGCGAAGGCCAGGGCCCCCACCCCGTTGCCGTGGGCCTCGAGGCTCTGCTCCAGCCGTCCGCTGGTGGTTTGATAGATGCGGGTCAGGCCGTCGCGGCTGCCCGCGGCCAGGTGTCGTCCGTCCGGGCTGAAGGCCAGGGCGGTAATTTCCAGGGTGGCCTCGCCCAGCCTGTGAACAGGCTGCCCCTGGCGGTTCCACAGCCAGACCTCGCCGTCCCAGCCCCCGCTGGCGAGCAGGCGTCCATCGGGGCTGTAGACCAGGACGCTCACCGAGGCCGCGGGGGGCTCGAGGGTGCGCAACAGCGTCCCTTGCAGGCTCCATAGCCGGGCCCGCCCGTCGTCGTGGCCGCTCAGGAGCCGGCTTTCATTCACCGCCAGGGCCAGCACCGAGGCGGTCTGAAGGGTTTTCTGGGGCTGGTTTTTTTCCCAGAGGATAATCTGCCCGTCCTGCCCGCCGCTGATGAGCTGGGCATCGCTGCTCCAGGCCAGGGCGCCCACCGCGAGCTGGTGGGCGTTCCACTGCTGCAAAAAGCGCCCCTCTACATCCCACAGTTGTATCTGTCCATCGCGGTCGCCGGTAGCCAGGTAGCCCTGCGGCCCCCAGGCCAGGCTTCGCACCGAGAGTTTCCCTAAAAGAGGCAGCCGGTAGCCGCTCTGAGGATTCCATAAGAGCACGCCATCCTGTCCTCCAGCCGCCCACCTATTTCCTGCTGGAGAAAGTCCAATGCTGTATATCCAGCCATGCCCTGCGTAAATGGATAGAGATGGCCTCGAGCCCTGGGTATCCCAGAGGCGCAATTCGCCATCGGCCCCGCCACTCAACACCTGCCGTGCATCCGGGCGAATCCGGGCCGTCCAGACCTGATCGCGGTGGCCTTGCAGCACGCCTTGCAGCAGACCGTTCCGGGGATTCCAGAGCCTGAGGGTGGTATCGGAGGATGCGCTGAGCAGGGTGCCATCCGATGCGAAATCCAGCGCCCGCACCGTGTCGGTGTGTCCGCTCAGGGTACGTAAAAAACGCCCATCGGCTTGGTAGAGTTGAATATAGGCATCCGCGCCCAGGGCCAGGGTGCCCCCAGGGCCGATAGCCACAGCCCCAACCGGGGCCCGGTGACCTGCAAGAAGCTGTGCCGGTTGCTGGGCTGCCGCCAGCGACAAGCACAAAAGCCAGCTAATCCACCGCTGCACGCCTACAGATTACCGGATGGGCCTGCAAGCAAAGGTGAGGTCGAGGTCTTGGCGAATTTGTGCGCCCAGCCTAAAATTCCGATGGGAGTTCCAATGGATAAATACCGCATCCAAGCTGCCAGTCGCTTTCGCCTCGAGGATTTCGACCCCAACGATACCAGCGCCTTTGAGGGGGGTAAGCAAGAAGCTCTGGAAGCCCTGGCTGGGCTCAATAAGCGGCTGGAGAAACTGCAGGAGCTACTCTATGCCGAGGGCAAGCATAAGGTGCTGGTGGTATTGCAGGCGATGGATGCGGGTGGTAAGGACGGCACTATTCGGGTGGTTTTCGATGGAGTAAACCCCAGTGGGGTACGGGTAGCCAGCTTTGGCGTACCCACCGAGCATGAGCTGGCCCGCGACTACCTCTGGCGGGTTCACCAACAGGTGCCACGCAAGGGCGAGCTGGTTATTTTCAACCGCTCTCACTACGAGGATGTGCTGGTGGTGCGGGTCAAAAACCTGGTGCCCCAGTACGTCTGGCAGAGGCGCTATCATCACATCCGTGAGTTCGAGCGTATGCTGGTCGAGGAGGGAACCACCATCCTCAAATTCTTCCTGCACATCTCCAAAGACGAGCAACGTAAACGCCTGCAAGAGCGCCTGGACAACCCCGAGAAGCGCTGGAAGTTCCGCAAGGGCGACCTCGAGGATCGCAAGCTTTGGGATGCCTATCAGGAAGCCTTTGAGGTAGCCATTCGGGAGACCAGTACCGAGTATGCTCCCTGGTACGTCATTCCGGCCAACAAGAACTGGTACCGCAACTGGCTGGTGAGCCGCATTCTGGTGGAAACCCTCGAGGGGCTCGGGATGCAGTACCCTCAGCCCGAGACTGGCTTAGAGAAAATTGTGATCGAATAGTCCAGGCATCCCACGGAAAGCACCACCTCCTGGCCCTTCTCGAACAAATATTTGTGCTTCCCGCACGGCCCAGGATGGGGGAAAATTGGTGGTAGGTGCTTGGCAAGACAAACAATTTCTTTCCGCTCAGCAGAAATCTTTTCAACGGCAAAATGAGGACATGCCAAACGCACACCAGGTTTATCAGCGGGTACTGCAAGCAGGCCGGGCATTCCTGAACCGGCCGGAAGCCGACGACCAACAGATTGCCTCGAGCCTATTGGGGCTGGATCAGGCTGCGTTTAAGGTTTTTACTCATCAGGTGGGGATGACCAGCACCAAGCACCTGCGCTACACGGTGCTCTCCCTGGTCTGTTTAGAACCACCTATTGGCCCCCTCTTGCGTGAGATTTTGGCGGATGGGGCCAGCTTTGCAGAGGTGCACAGGCTTCTGAGCCGATACCGAAGGCGGGACTTGGAACTGGTCGAATTACAGGAGGCCGTCCGGATAGGTTCCTGGCGCAGCTTGCTTACACCAGGCCAGGCCCAACCCGACTGGGCGAGTAAGCCAGTCTGGATTTTTCCTGCGAATAAGCGGGCCCGTCGGCTCGAGGGCCTGAATCCGGTGATAGCTGAAGCATTGATTGGGCGCTATAGCAAGCCGGGGGCGCTGGTGGTTGACCCCATGGCGGGTGCGGGCACGGTGGTGAAAAAAGCCCTGGAGATGGGGCGCCAAGCCTGGGGTAGCGACATTGCCGGAGATGGCCGGCTGGTAAGAAAAATGGATATTGCCGGCCTGGTAAGCGCCATCGGAGAAGAAGTGGCCGACCTGCTGGTGCTACACCCTCCTACATTTGCCTGGTTTGTTCGCAAGGTGTTTGATCCCAGCGTGCACGATCACCCCGAAACCGACTACACCAACTGGCTTTCCCAGCACCTAGAACGCGCCCTGCCGGTACTCAAGCCGGGTGGCCGACTGATTCTAATCGTGCGACCCGAGCACAAGCCCCGGCGGCTTATCCGGCAGGATGGACTTACACGCTGGGCCTTTGTGGCCCCGCTGGAACTCTTGCTAAGTGAGCACGAACTCGAGCCCCTACACTACCACCTGGCCGTTTCGGAGGACGGAGTGGAGGACTGGAGTATTTTTGTGGGCCAGAAGCCCTGAACTGGATTTCCCACAAATAAACTGTATTCGATACCGATTTGCTCATACGCCGTTTCAGTACGGTACGCTGTGCCAGGTAACCGTGCAACTGCTCCAATGTCTTGAACAAGGCTGCACTAGGGCACCCTGCTAGTACGCACCACGAATTTCCACTGAACGGGGTATTCCATGTCGGGGTCGGGATAGGTGGCTTCCACCCATCTGGCCAACTCGGCCACTGAGGGCCTAAAAACATCCTCGGGAACGTTCCAGGTAAAGGAATAGATGCGCTCCAGCAGCATCTCGAGGCTGGTACGGGGGCTGCGCGGTTCGACCCATTCGGCTACTATTCGAACCCTGGGATCGAGGCCGAGCCGAACCAGCTCCTGTTCTACCTCTGCCAGGCGAGCCTGATGACGACCTCGTATCAGCGGGTAGCCCATGCCGGCCAGAATTTCCTTCCACTTTTGCTGGATACGACAGTCCTCGCTTTCGCCGTCGGACTGATCCCAGCCTTCAAACAAGAACCCGCCTTGGCGCAACACCCGCAGGCTTTCGTGTAGGGCTTGCTGCCAGTTGTCGACCAGGTGCCAGAAATGCACTGCAATCACCGCGTGGAGGCTACCCCGTTCGAAGGGTAGCTCACGGGCATCGGCTTCGATCAGGCGGGCTTTGCGGGCTACCCCGGCCACCTTTTGCCGCAAGACCTCGAGCATGGCCGGGTTATTGTCCAGGGCGATATAGCGATAGCCCCGCGCGATAATCGGGACTGCGATTCGACCTGTCCCTGCTCCAATTTCCAAAAACAAGGGGTCGCGGAACAGCTTCTCAACGGGCGCGGTGATGGCGGTAGCGATGCGTCCGGAAACCTCGGGTGGATGATACCGCGTCCGGTCGTAGGTAAAAGCTACCCGACTGAAATGAGAAGTCATGCTCGGCTTTATGATAGCAACGAAGTATAAATTTGCAAATTTACCCCGAAAAAGTCGGCTCGAGTGTGGATAGCTCGGTGAGGCGTAAACTTCACTATGGCCAAAGTTTTTTTGCCCCACGACCTGGCGGGTGCTCTGCGAGACGGCTCCCTGTTATGTGATCAATGCGAACGGCCAGCCCTCATAAAGCCCTCGGCGCGGTTTGTATAATCGCTTGTGGTGTCGCTACTGGACGATAAGTTTACCATTCTGACCGAAGAGCCGGCCCATGGCTTTGTACGCCCTTATTGGGTGCAAACACTGGAGGGGCTTAAAGGCCAGTTGTATTGGTTTGAAGTGCATAGCCCGGAGGCCCGCACTGCTTTTCACCGCTACAAGAATGCTATTCGCCGACTCGAAGGCCAGGGCTTTTTGCCCTCAGGGGTACTGGTCTCGGCCAATCCGGGGCGTTACTATGCCTTCTGGCCCGAGCAGCCCAAGATAGCCCTCAAATCTCGGCGGCTCAAGCCGATTTTGGAGGCTCTCGAGCCCTTCGGCTACCAGGAAAGCGACCTCGAGGCCACCGAAGTAAATGGACGACCCCTGGTGGGGAAGCTGCGTCCCCAGATCGCTGGCACAAGCCGCCCCGATCTGGCCTCTGCCCTTCCTCCAACTCCCCAAGCCACTCCCGTCCAAGAGCCCTCGACCAAAGTTGAGATGCCCCGCAAATCCAGCCCACCCCACCCCACCCACCCGGGAGCCAAAGCTCGTGCCGAGCAGCATGTTCTGCGTGCAAACTGGCTCGGCTGGCTTCCGGGCTTGCTGATGTTGGCGTTGGGCGGTATGGCGCTCTGGCAAGCTGCCAACCACTACCTGAATCCGCCGCAATACGTGTTGCCCGATCTGGTGGGTAAAACTCCCCGGCAGGCCTTGGAGGCGGTACGTGCCTATGGCCTCAAGGTGGAGTTTGCCGAGGGTAGCGACGTTTCGCTGCCCAAAGATCAGATTCTGGAGCAGACTCCTGACCCCGGCACCCGTGTCAAACCGGGCCGACGGCTCGAGCTGGTGATCAACAAACCCCGCTTTGGCAGCGTACCTACCGTAAGCGGGCGCTCGCTCGAGGATGCCCGCCAGGCCCTCGAGGCCGCCGGCTACCGCGTCGCCGGTATTACCCGCATCGCCTCGGGCGACACCGCCGATACCGTTCTGTCCAGCATTCCCCGCGAGGGCCAGCCCCTGCGCCCCGGCGAGGGGGTACGGCTTCTGGTCTCCACCGGAACCCGCCCGCCGGTGCGCGAGACCCTGCTGCCCGACCTAACCGGCCTGACCGAGGAGGAGGCCCGTTACATCCTTACGGTGGCCGAACTCCAGGCCCAGGTGGTGCGGGTAGCCTCGGGCGCACCCGACGGGCTGGTGGTGGGGCAGGAGCCCGGCCCCGGCGTGGTGCTGCCGCGCGAGACCGTGGTGCGCGTTGTGGTGGCCGCCCAGCCGGTGGCCACCCTCCCCAAAGCCGCCCCCTTCGCCCCCCCGCGCCTAGAACCACCCCCACCGCCCGAGCCCGCACCAACCCCCATCCCCGAACCAACACCAACCCCCACGCCGGCACCCACCAACCCAGACGTAAACCAGCCCACCCCGCCCCCGGCTCCTACCGGGCCGCAAGAGCGCCGGGTCAACGTGAGCTACACCCTGCCGGAAGACATCCCCAACGCGGTAGTGGTTATCACCGTGCAGGACGAGGTACTGGTCAATACGGTGTTTGAGGGGCCGGTGCAGCAGCCCTGGAGCTTTAGCCAGGAGATTGTGGTGCGCGGCAGCGCGGTGCTGCGGGTGGTGGTCAACGGGCAGCAGGTGCTGGAAAGCCCCTTATGAAGGGGGCCTGGGCCGAGGCCCTGGCCTGCCAGCATCTACAGGCCAAGGGCTATGTGTTGCTGGGGCAGAACAAGCGCACCCCTTTTGGCGAGATTGATCTCTGGATGCAGGACGGCCCCACCTATGTGGCGGTCGAGGTCAAGCAGCGCCGCAGCGAGGCCTTTGGCACCCCCCTCGAGGCCCTTACCCCCGCCAAGTACCGGCGCATCTACCAGTCGGTGGTTTACCTGCTGGGCCGGGACGACCTACCGGTGCGCCTCGAGGCCGTCCTGGTCTACGGCACGCCCCGACAGCACCGCCTCGAGCACCTCCGCCTTGATTAAGGCACGGCCGCCCGGCTCGCCCTATACTGGCTTCTATGCTGGGCAAGTTAATCAAAAAACTGCGGGCGCTTCACCGGGGCCCTGCGCTGCCCGCACCATCGCCTGAACAAACCATCCAAGCCCACCGCATCTGGCTGTACCTGAACCAGGCCAGCCTTTCGCGTCCCCGGCTCACCCCGCCCGTGCCCCTTTCGGCCCGTACGGCCCTCGAGCTTTTCCTGCAGTGGCAGGGCCGGAAGCCCGTAGCGCTGCTGGAGGTCGGGTTCATCCGCCTGAAGGATCGCAAAGCCCTGACGCTCTGCCACCCCGGCCCCCTGAAGCCGGGCCGGAGCCTGCACCTGCAATACGACGGCCTCGAGCTGGCCGCCCGCCTGGGCTACGGCGAGGCGCTGGCCCCCTACGTGCGCACCGCCGAGGGTCGGCTGTACTACGAGCAGCCCTTCGTCTTCGAGGCCGAGCTGGCCGCGGTGGCAGTGCCGCTCAAACCCCGGCCCCAAACCCTGCAGGGCCGGGCCCAACCCCTGGGCGAACCTACAGTCAGCAGGCGCTTCAGGCCGTAATCTGGACTGGATGTACAAGAACCTCCAGGCCTTCATTCACGAACTCGAGCGCCGCCAGGAGCTCGTTCGCATCAAGGAACCGGTCTCCTGCGAGCTGGAAATCACCGAGATTGCCGACCGCATGGTCAAGTCGGGCGGCCCGGCCCTGCTGTTTGAAAATGTAGAGGGGCGCGACTTCCCGGTTTTCATCGGGGGTTTTGGCACCGCCGAGCGCACCGCGCGGGCCATGGGCGTGAAAAGCCTGGACGACCTGGCGGTGCGGGTAGCCAACCTGATGAACCTCAACCCCGGCAAGGGCGGCCTCAAGGCGGCCTTCGCTATGCTGCCCAAGCTGCGGGAACTCAAGGGCTTCTTCCCCAAAAAAGTGCGCGGCGGGCCGGTGCAGGAGGTGGTCTGGCGGGGCGACCAGGTAGACCTCTTCCGAATTCCCATCCTCAAGTGCTGGCCCCTGGACGGCGGCCCCTATATCACGCTGCCGCTGGTGATCTCCAAAGACCCGGAAACGGGCGAGCTTAACCTGGGCATGTACCGGATGCAGGTGCTGGACAAGCAGTCCACCGCCATGCACTGGCAACTGCACAAGGTGGGTCGGCGGCACTACGACAAAGCCAAAAAACTGGGGAAGCGGCTGGAAGTGGCGGTGGCCCTGGGCGGCGACCCCATCCTGACCTACGCTGCCACCGCCCCTGTGCCCCCCATTCCGGGCGTCAACGAGTTCAACCTGGCGGGGTTCTTGCGGGGCCAGCCGGTCGAGCTGACCCGCGGTGTCACGGTAGACCTGCCGGTGCCCGCCGAGGCCGAGTTCGTGCTCGAGGGCTACATCGACCCCGCCGAAGACCTGGTGGTGGAGGGGCCTTTCGGCGACCACACCGGCTTTTACACCCTGGAAGACCTCTACCCCCGCTTCCACCTCACCGCCATCACCCACCGCAAAAACGCCGTCTACCCGGCCACCATCGTGGGCCGCCCGCCCATGGAGGACGCCTACCTGATCGAGGCCTCCGAACGGCTCTTTCTGCCCGCGGCCCAGCTCATCCTGCCGGAGATCCACGACTACCACATGCCGCCCGCCGGGGTGGCCCACAACTGGGTCAACGTGAGCATCGAGAAGCGCTACCCCGGCCAGGCCTACAAGGTGGCCAACGGCCTGTTTGGGCTGGGCCAGATGATGTTTGCCAAGGTGATCGTGGTGCTGGATGCGGGCGCTCCTTTGAAGGGGCCCGAGGCCCTGCAAAAAGCCCTCGAGCACGCCGTGCCGGGGCGCGACACCCTCATCTCGCGCGGCCCCATTGACGTGCTCGACCATTCCTCCCGCGCCATGGGCTACGGGGGCAAGCTGATTGTGGACGGTACGGCCAAGCTCGAGGAAGAAGGCGGCGCCCTGCCCTTTACCCTCCGGGCCCACCCTAGCCTGCCGGGTATTCCGGGGGTGCGGCAGAAGCAACTGCCGGGCATCTGGATGGTCACCTTCGAGAAAACCCGCCCCCACCAGGCCAAAGAGCTTGCCGAGCGCCTGCTGGTAGCCCCCCACAGCGCGGGCATTCGGCTGATGCTCCTGACCGATGCCGACACCCACCTCGAGTTCGACGAGGTGATGTGGGCAGTGCTCAACAACATTGACCCCGAGCGCGACGCCTGGGTGTTGCCGGGGGTGGAGGGCCCGGTGCTGGTGCTGGACGGCACCCGCAAGCTGGCCGAGGAGGGCTTTACCCGCCGCTGGCCGCCCAAAATCGTGATGGCGCCCGAGATCGTGCGCCGGGTAGACGAGCGCTGGAACCGCCTGGGGCTGCCCCCGTTGCCGCCTAGAGCCTGCTAACTAGCTGTTCGTAAAAGCTCCACAGTTTTCGCTGTCATCAGAATCGAAAAAGCCAACCAGTGCCAACCTCGCAAGGTCTCAGCCAGCCGCTCATAGTCTCGCGCCAGCCTGCGAAACCGGGATGTCCAGGCAAACGAACGTTCCACCACCCAACGCTTCGGCAGCAGCACGAATCCTCGTTTGGCCCCTTCCACCTTGACCACACACAGGGCGATGCCTTCCGCCTCTGCCGCTTGTGCCGCTTCCTCCCCAGTGTAACCCTGATCCACAAAGGCCACTTCCACCTGCTCCCCCGTCACTTCCTGCACCTGTTGACTGAGGGCTCCCACCTGGGCCCGTTCCTGTTCACTGGCCGCCGTTACTACCAGGGCCAGCAGATGCCCCAGGGTATCTACCGCCAGGTGAACTTTGCTTCCCTTGCGTCGTTTGTACCCATCGTATCCGGCCCGCTCCCCACTTTGCGGGGTGGACTGTAGGGTGCGAGCATCGTAGATGGCAGCGCTGGGATGGGCGGCTTTGCCCTGGAGCATTCGCAGGGTCATGCGCAGGTCGTGTACCAGGTCTTCGAAGACCCCCCGGTTCATCCAGCGGTAGGCTTGCGCCTGAACGATATGGGGGGGTGGGAAGTCGTGGGGCAGGTAGTCCCACTGAGCACCGGTTCGAACCATCCAGCGCAGGGCGTTGAACACTTCGCGCAGGTCGTACTTGCGCTGGGGTGCTTCCAGCGGGGCGAGGGTCAAATAGGGCAGCACCAGAGCCCATTCCTCATCACGGACGTCCGATGGGTAAGCACGGCGGTTCATGCTCTAAACATAACTGCAGTGCCTGATTTGGGTAAGGTGGTTTGTAGATTCTAAGGATACCCCGGTCGGCCAGTCCTGAGGCAAATAACCCAGCAGCCCCGCTGCTCGCCGATATGCTCGAGGCATGAAGACCCTTTTGCTTGGCTTGCTGCTCCTGCTGGGCGCTCCGGCCCTGGCCCAGACCCTGGTCGAGGTGACCACGGTGGCGGCCATCGCCTCCAGCCTGGATGCCAGTGTGCGCTTTCCCTCGGGCTCCTTCAAGGCCGGGCGCGGCAGCGAGGCCATTGTAGCCCGCATCCCCGATGCCAGCCGGTTCAACCTGGAGGTCTACGCGGCCAGGGGCGTGGCGGCCCGGCTGCAACCCGGTTTCGTTCAGCAGATTCTGACCAGCTTTGCGGCCTCCGGCTACTTCGTGGAGAATCAGCAGGAAACCCAGGTAGCGGGTGAGGTGCGCACCCGCTACAACCTGCGGGACGAGGCTGGCAGGGCCGCCATTCTGTTTGTGGTACGCAAGGGCGACGAACTGGTCTTTGCCTTTGGCAAGGCGAAATAGGGGATGGGGATGAGCCGGCGTTGGCGGTGGTCGGCGCTTGAGGCCCAGATACCCCTGCCGGAACTGCCCGCCTTCCACCGGGCTTTTCTCAAGCTGCACCGGCCCGAACTGGCCGCCGAGACCCTCCCGCTGCGGCGGGTGCAGCAGTACGTAAGCCAGACACTGCACCTGCTGGAGAAAGAAGGCAAGGCCTGGTCCGTGGAAGGAGATTTCGAGCTCGAGCTGGACTGCATTCCTTTGCCCTACCGCCGACAATTATCCGATTGAACCTTTAATGTCGAGCCTGGCTCAGGTGCTGCATACCACAGCCGGCAATTTCCGGCTAATATATTGGGCGTTATGCGCGTTATCGTAATAGGGGCACGGGCGAGCCTGCTGGCGCAAGCCCAGACCCGCTGGGTGGTGGAACGCCTCAAAGAGAACTGGCCCGAGACCGAGTTCAAAATACGCACCATACAGTCGAAGCACACTTCGGAGCAAAGCGCAGCCGAAGCCTTGCGACAGGCACTTGGCAAGCGGGAAGTGGATATTGCCGTGTATTCGCTCAAACACCTGCCCACCCAGGAAGCACCGGGGATTCGCCTGGTGGCCGTGCCCAAGCGCGTGGAGCCGCGCGAGGCCCTGGTCGGGCGCAGCGCCAAGCGCCTGGAAGATCTGCCCAAGGGGGCTATCGTGGGGGTCAACAGCCTGCGGCGCAAGGCCCAGTTGCTGGCCTACCGCCCCGACCTGAGCCTGCACGACCTCGAGGGCGACGTAGACGACCGCCTCAGCGCCCTCGGAACCGGCGAGTACGATGCAGTGATTATTGGAGCAGCCAGCCTGCTGCGGCTGGACTTGAGAAACCGCATTGACCAGCTCATAGACCCCGAAATTGTGCTGCCCGCACCCGGTCAGGGGGCGCTGGGCCTCGAGGTGCGCCAGGGCGACGACTGGGCCGAGGAACTGGCCTATAGCCTGAACCACCGGGCCTCTTTCGCGCGGACGGCTGCCGAGCGGGCCTTCTTGAAGGCCCTGGGCGCGGGCGACGAGTGCGCCGCTGCTGCGCTGGCTACCCTCGAGGGCGACGACACCCTGCTGCTGCAAGGGGTGGTGGCCTCGCCCGATGGCCGCGAACTCATCCGGGCCGAGATTGAGGGCGACGCCGAAGAAGCCGCCGAGCTGGGCCACGACCTGGCCCAGGACTTGCTGGCCGAAGGCGGGCGGGAGTTGCTGGGCACGGTGCAGGCGCGATAAGCGTGTACTTTGCCCACCACCCCACTTTCCCGCTGTCGTTTTGCGGTAAACTTGAGATAAATAGTCGGGATTGCTCCGGCTAAACATGGTTGGCAAATATGGGAATGAAACGACTCACCAAGCAGCGCAAGGCCGTGCTCGAGGTGGTTCGTAGTGCCAAGGGCCACCACCCCGACGCTGCTTGGGTCTACGCCGAAGTGCGCAAGCAGGTGCCCAGCATCAGCCTGGGCACGGTGTACCGCACCCTGGACGCCCTCACCGAGGAGGGCTATCTGGTGCCCCTGGCCCGACCCGGAGAGGCCCTGCGCTACGAGGCCAACCTGGACGGCCACCTGCACATGGTCTGCCGCAGGTGCAACCGCTTCTTCGACATCGTGCACCCGCTGCCCGACCTGCTGAGCGAGGTCAAGGCCAAGTACCCCGCCTTTGCAATCGAAGACGTGCAGGTGGAGTACCAGGGCCTCTGTCCGGCCTGCCAGGCTGCTACTGCAAAATAAGCCGGGCCAGCTCGAGGGGTTTTTCCTGCTGGGGCAGGTGCCCGCAGCCGGGAATGACGTGGAGTTTTGCACTGGGCATAGAGCCCTGCAGGGTTTTGGCGGCCTCGAGGGGAATTACTGCGTCCTGCTCGCCCCAGACCAGCAGCATAGGGGTTTTTATCTGGTCAAAGCGGGCCGGGCCCAGCAGGCTCTCCAAAGCCATCCAGCGGAAGGTGGAGAAGAAAGCCCGCCGCTGGTCGTCGCTCCAGACCCGATCCCAGACCCGCTCCCGCAAAAACTGGCGGTCTTCCGGCGGCAGGGCATCCAGGCTGGCATAGTAGGGCCGCAGGCTCTCAAAAGCGGCCTCCTGCGAGCTGCGGAAGCTGTTGTATAGCTTTTCGCCCTGGCCCGGTATCAAAAACATAAGTTGCACCCGGTTAAGCCGGCCCCGCACCGGCGGGCCATCCACCAGCACCAGCCGCGCTACCAGGTCGGCCCGCCGCTGGGCCACCCGCAGGGCCACCGCGGCCCCCATCGAGCTGCCCACCAGGACGGCCTGCGGAACCTTAAGGTTCTCCAGCAGGGCGGCCATGGTGTCGGCAAAAAAGTTGAGGGTGTAGGCCCGCCGGGGGTGCTCCGAACGGCCAAAACCCGGCAGGTCGGGGGCCACCACCCGGCCCCGCCCGGTTAGCAGCGGAAACACCTTGCGCCAGCTATCGGCCTCGTCGCCCAGGCCATGAATCAGCAAAAAAGTGGGGTCCTGGGCCTGGGCCGGCCCCGAGTCGTAGAGGTGCAGACCCACCCCGTTGACACGAACCCGGCGTTGGTAGGGCTTCAGATGGTCGGGAACGGTAAATTTGGGTCTCATGGGTTCCTAAATCGCCTCCGCTAAGCGCCGAAAAACCTCGGGCAGCCCGGGCTTGGCTCCGCCGTTGGCCCAGCTAAAGCGCAGATCACTCAGGCTGCCCGGCCCCACCCCCATGCCCTCCGGGAACAGCCCGGTGTAGTCCAGCGGCCCCTGTACGGTCTCTCCGCCAAAGGTTTCTGCGAAGCGCTGAACCTCGAGGGGGTGTCCAAAGTGAAAAGCGTAGGTATGGGCCAGCGCCTGCCACAAAAAACGAGGCCGGATGGGGAGGGTGGAAAGCTCGCCTGTTCGGCGCAGAAACACCCAGGCCCGCCCGGGCCGCAGGCGCAGGGTGGCCTCGAGCACATCCCCCAGCGCCCCAAAACTGCCCACAAAAGGGCGCACCAGGTCGTAGCCCTGCACGTTTTTTACGGTGAGGCCCCCCGCCTGAATGATGTGTCCCCTGGGCGACCTGAACTTAAGCCCCAGCACCTCGCTGCCCATAAAAAAAGTCTGGGCGAAGCCGCCGCGCTTGAGCAGGCCGTCCAGGCCCCCCGGCAGTTCGACCGGGGGAAAGGGCGGAAACAGCCCTTGGGGCAGGGCGGCCCAGACCTCGAGCAAGGGCGTGTCGCCGCTGGCGATGAGATACTGGTCGGCGGCAGAAACCTGAAGTACCGGCACCCTTTTATGCTATTCAGTTGGGCCTAGCGAAACAACCCACAGCGTTCGGGGTAGGGGTCGGGGATGCGGCCCGGCTGGGCAGAAAAGCCCATCGCATAGCCGGCCCTGGTCTCGGGCCAGCCCAGTAAAAAAGGCGCCCCGGTGCGGGCAAAATTGAGCCACTGGGCCTGCAAGGCCTGGGCCAGGGAGCGGGAGTTCTGCAGGGCCTCCTGAGTTAGAAACAGGGCCAGCGCAGGCCAGCTCGTCTCGGTTCCAAAGAGCAGGGGCAGCTCGATTCCGTGGAAGCTACCCAGCCCCTCGAGCACCGGTGAGGCCCAGTCCACCAGGTAGCTGTAGGTGGGTGCATGGGCGGCCTGGGCCTGCCCGGCGGCCAGCGTGGGGCAGAGCAGAATCCGATCGGTCTGGAAGTAGGCCCAGGCCTCGGCAGGGGAAGCAGAACGGGCCCGGTAAAGCTGCTCGGCTCGAGCCCCCTGCCCCGGCAGCTTTTCCTCTACGCGCTTGGCAAATTCGCCCCAGCTGGACGGCCCTGAAAGACGCTCCCCCCAGGTCTCCTGAGCGGTAGCCCCCACCACCAGGGGTATCCCTGTCGCATCGCCCTCGCGCAAGGCCCGAAGGGGCACTTTTTTCAACCAGACCCCGTCCAGGTGGGGCTTCCAGGGCACCTCGGCAAACTCCCCGGCCTCGACCCGTTGCAACAGCGCCCCAATGCTACGGTCTTCAGGTGGGAAGAGGCGCTCCAGGGGAATCCGGCGCAAGCAGGCCAGGTCGCCCGCCCCGCACCCCATCCGCGCGGCCCACTGCTCACCCCAGGCCAGTCCCTGCTCGAGGGTACGCACGTACTCGCACCCCCCCGACTGAATAATGGCCTTGTGGAAGAGGCCCCTGGCCGCCGGGGTAGCCAGCAGGGTGCAGACCGCCATCCCCCCCGCCGACTGCCCGAAGAGCGTCACGTTGTCGGGGTTGCCCCCGAAGGCGGCGATGTTGCGCTGTACCCAGCGCAGGGCCTCGAGCATATCCAACAGTCCGTAGTTGCCAGTAGAACCGCGGGGGTCTTCCTGTTGCAGCGCAGGCAGGGCCAGCCAGCCCAGCGAACCCAGCCGGTAGTTGAACCCCACCACCACCGCGCCCTGCGAGGCCAGGGCCGTGCCGTCGTAGAGGGGCTCGGCCCAGCTACCGCCGGTGTAGCTGCCCCCATGAATAAAGACCATCACCGGGTAGCCCTCCGGCGGGGGAGCGGCCATGGGCATCCAGACCCCCAGGTTCAGGCAGTCTTCGCTCTGGGGCGGGAGGTAGCCCCCCAGGCGGGTGGTGAAGACCCCGCGCTGGGGACAGGCCGGGCCTGGCTGGGTGGCCTTGAACACCCCCTCGAGGCGCAAAACCGGTTGTGGGGCTTTCCAGCGTTCGGCCCTGGCATAGGGGATACCGAGGAAGTAGGCCACCTGAGCTTGTTCGCTGTAGCCCCCCTGAATGCGTCCCTGAGGGGTGAGCACCACAACCGAGTGCCCGTACACTAGACCCAACCATGCTGCTAGAGCTAAAAACCAGCGCATGGCTATATTTTGGTGTAGCTACAAGACTTTTCCTGGCCAAAAACTACAGGGCGTTGCAGTAACGCCTAGGCCTCGGGATTAAAAGCCACGGACGCTACTTCAGGCTGCTTGCTCTGGGCGATGATCTCGCGTACACGCTCGCCTTGGACAATTTCTGTCTCCAGGAGCTCCGCAGCCAGCTGATGCATGGCCTTGGCGTTGCTGGACAGAACTTGCTTGGCACGCTCGTAGGCCCGATCCAGAATAGCCCGGATGTCCGCATCGATGAGGCGGCTGGTTTCCTCGGAGTGATCCTGCTTCTTGGCAATTTCCTCGCCCAGGAATATGGGGCCGGTATTGGAGCCCCAGGCTACGTTTTTAAAGTGATCCCCCATGCCCCAGTCGAGCACCATCTGTTTAGCCAGGCTGGTGGCCTGTTTGAAATCGTTGGCGGCGCCAGTGGTAATGGTGCCCACAAACAACTCTTCGGCCGCCCGACCCGCCAGGGTCATGGCCAGGGTGTCCTCGAGGTGCTCTTTGCTCATCAGAATTCGCTCCTCGGGCTTGCTCCAGCGCACCCCAAGCGCCATACCCCTGGGCACAATCGAAACCTTTTCGGTTTTGTCGGCATAAGGTAGTTCCTCGCCCGCAATCGCGTGACCGGCCTCGTGGTATGCCACAGCCCGCTTTTCCTGCTCGCTCAGCTTAAGGGTGCCCCGTTCCAGGCCCAGCATGATTTTGTCGAGCGCGGCCTGGAAGTGGGCGTTGGAAATTTCGCTTGCATTCTCGCGGGCCGCCTGAAGCGCGGCTTCGTTGACCAGGTTTTTGAGGTCGGCACCGCTAAACTGCGGGGTCAGGCGGGCTAAGCTGTTAACGTCCACATCGGACGCAAACTTTTTGCCCCGCATGTGCACCTGCAGGATTTCCTTGCGCTCTTCCAGGGTAGGCAGCCCAATCACTACCTGGCGATCAAAGCGTCCAGGACGCAACAGGGCAGGGTCGAGGATGTCGGGACGGTTGGTCGCGGCCAGCACGATTACGCTGGTATCTTTCTCGAAGCCATCCATCTCGGAGAGAATTTGGTTGAGGGTCTGCTCGCGTTCGTCGTGACCGCCCCCGATACCGGCCCCGCGCTTGCGGCCAATAGAGTCCAGCTCGTCAATAAAAATGATGGCCGGGGCATTACGCCGGGCTTCATCAAATAGGGTTCGTACCCGACTGGCCCCCACGCCCACAAACATCTCCATAAACTCCGAGGCCGAAACAGAAAAGAATGGTACGCCGGCCTCGCCGGCCACGGCACGGGTCAGAAGGGTCTTGCCAGTACCGGGTGGCCCTACCAGCAGTACCCCTTTGGGAATCTCGGCCCCGATGGCGATGTATTTTTGTGGGTTTTTGAGGAAGTCCACCACTTCCATCAGCTCGCGCTTGGCCTCGTGATGACCGGCCACATCCTTGAAGGTGGTATTAACCCGGCGCTCCTTACCGTACTGACGCGCCCGGCTCTGACCAAACTGCATTACCTGCCCCGCCCCACCCTGTGAGCGCATGAAGAAGAACCACCAGAAGGCAATCAGCGCAGCGACAGGTACTAGGGTATAGAGAAGTTGGGGCCAGATACTGGGTAAGCGGTTTTCGATAACTACGCCGTTCTGGCGGAGCAGGTTGGCAAACTGGGGGTCGCTGTAACCTGCCGGAAGGGCAATGACGGTAAAACGGTCAGTGGTTTCGGTGGTATTGCCGACTTGAATGCGCTCGGGCGCTTTGAAAAAGCCGTTTATGCGGCCTTCCTGCAAGATGACCCGGGCCACCTTGCCCTGTTCAACATAATTGATGAAATCGCTATACGGAATACTGGTACGGGTGTTGTTACCACCACCGAATAAGGTAAAGAGCCAGTACGCCAGGATGACGACAAGGATTAAGCTCCAGGGGTTGATACGTGTTGGCAAACCAGAACCTCCATTGGGCGCCTGCGATACAGGCCATGCCTATTCCGCCGATTATATTACGGCAGGCAGGTGCACTAAACCATGGTACTTAATCCTGGCATGAGGAATGGGTGCTAGGGACTAATGCCGCCAAAAAGGTAGCCATGCAAAAGAGCTATCTTTTCTGATAGTTACCAAGTCATACCGGATTCAAAAAACAATGGTCAATCAAAAATTCCATGAGGCTGTCTTTTTTAATTGAGCACTCCCTTCGGTCGGGTTGTTTTGTCGCTGCTTGGCAACGAAACAACCGAATCTGGTATCACACCCTTTGCTTCGCCCGGCGAATAAAGCATATTCCGTTGGTGTACGGCGTGGGCTTGCCCTGACAGGAGATCGCTGCTATATGCAGGCAACCACAGCGAACCTGGTTCTCATTGGTTTAAGGTTTCGGCCTTATGATGGGAGACGATGCAGGTAGTACTCGAGGCCCTCCACAAAGGCGACTACGATACGGCGTTTGAAACGCTGATACGCACGCTGGCGCTGGCGCAAGGGCAGGAAGCAGCCGAGGCAGCCCTATTGCTGGCCGAGGCCTACTCCCTGTACGGCGAGGGGGGTATTGATGGGGCCAACCGGGCCCTGGAAGAGGGCTTGAGCAGCGTGCCCTTGCTTGGGTCTCATCCCCGCTATCGCTCCATTCTGGGTGAGATGCGTGCACTGGAGGGCGCTTCGGAGGAAGAAGTACGGCAAATTCTGCCAAAAACAGCCGATCCTCGAGCCCTTTACCACCAGGCCCAGGCGCTGATGTATCTGGGCTTGCCAGAAGAAGCCCTGGAAATCCTGAACCGCCCCCTCGAGCTGCCCGCTTTTCTGGCCTGGCGCGCCCATACCCTGCGGGGGAAAGCTCTCGAGCGGCTGGGGCAGGCTGCCGAGGCGGCCGCAGCCTACAAAGAAGCCTCGCGCCTGGCCGTCGGGATGGAGCATTACTGGAACCTGATTGATGCTTCGGCAATGTTCGTGGAGGCCGGAATGGGCCTCGAGGCCCTGCAAGCCCTGCAGGAAGCCGAAACCGATGTACCCGAGCTGGAAGACCCTGAAGAGGCGGCCACCCGCTACTACCTGATTGCGCGCAGCCATCTCCTGCTTGGCAACCCCAACCTGGCCCTCGAGGCCATCCAGCGGGCTTTGGAGATGGAGCGGGCGGGTGCAGAACCGGCTCACGGTACACCCTTGGTGCACGGGCAGGCCCTTATGCAGCTGGGACAGCCCCGTGAGGCCATTGAGGCTTTCCAGGAGGCTGTACGGCGGGCCGAAGAGCCAGACAAAAGCTATGCCTTACATGAGCTGGCTGTCGCATACCTGGAAGCCGGGGAGCTGGCCGAGGCCGAGGCTACCCTGCGGGAGGTTTTGCGTGACCCCGAGTACGGCCATCTGGGCGATGCCTACGGAGATTTGGCCGAGGTACTCTACCGCCTGGGCCGTTACGACGAGGCAGCCCAGGCAGCTCAAGCGGCAATTCGCCAGGGAAGCCCGAGTGCTGGACACCTGATTTTGGGTAACCTGGCCTACGACCTGCTGCACCTGGAGGAGGCTCTCGAGCATTACATCCAGGCCTGCGAAACTGCCCCCGAGGGCAGCCGCGATTGGGTCACAGCCCAACAAATGGTGGTGGATACCCTGGCCCAGCTAGGCTTTCGTCATCCAAACGAAATAATTGCACGCAGCGAGGCAGTGCTTCCCTACCTACACCCTGCCGACGAATGGCACCAAGCTCTTAGCAGCTACCTCGAGCGGGCCCGCAACCTGGTGGATGGCAACCGAACGCTCAACTAGAGGGGACGACCCCCGCGGAACGAAGCAGGCCCCGTGCGCTAGCGGGACAAACTGCTGATACGATTGTCTCTCAGCAGGATGAGCTTCTTGGGGGCAGTTCGTGCCACCAACTGACTGTGAAACAAGCCCCTGAGCAGGTGCAATGCAGCCAAGCGTGTTTCACCTCGGCCGCGATAACATAGAGCTGATGAAAGCACTGGCCCTCATTGCCCACGATGGCAAGAAAACCGATATGGTATCGTTTGCCAAAGACCACAAAGATCTATTGGTACGCTTTCCTCTGATAGCTACGGGCACTACCGGGCGGCTGTTAAAGGAGAAGGCCGGTCTGGGTGTGACCTGTATGCTCTCAGGGCCACTTGGGGGCGACCAGCAGATTGGGGCTATGGTAGCTGAAGACAAAGTACTGGCTGTTATCTTTCTGCGCGACCCACTTCAGGCCCAGCCCCACGAACCCGACGTTCAGGCCCTGATGCGGGTCTGTGATGTGCATAACGTACCCCTTGCTACCAACCTGACGGCTGCTGAGGCGATACTGGCCTGGCTGCAAAGTGAGCTATCGGCCAACGAACGGCAGGTGGGTCGCTAGGCCAATCCGAACACAGATAGTGTCAGAAAACCGAATGTTAGAAAAGTTGAGTGCTATATTAGCAAGTAGATATGACACCGGTAGAGTGGATCCAGCAAATGGTAGAAGCCAATCGCGAAGCTCTTCGGCAGATGCCATTTCCACCCGGAATGGCGGAGTACGTGGAGGAGCTGGTACGTGCGGGCCAAACCGAGCAGATTATCGCCATCATCAAGATGGGTTTCCTGATCGGGGTTCAGCAAGGGGCTCGAGGGGAGCCTGTACCCACCACACCGCCCGCACGCATACAGGCCTGAGCAAAGCGTCCGACACCCAAAAGCACCCTACCGGCTGGGGTGCTTTTAAAACAGACCCCTTTCGAAAAGCCTCAAGCGGCGGTGGGTATTCTACCCACCAAGACACGAATTGCCGCTTCAGTACTGAGCTTGAGCAGGCGATCCCTGGGTTCGTGTGTAGGTAGGTGGCTGGGGTTTGCGGGACAGTTTTCTTAACCGACGGCTACTATGCTGTTAGGGAGGACGGTTCTATGCCACAACGTTACATCCCACCCCCCACCCCACAGTACGCGCTCGAGTCCGGCCCTATACTGCTCAAGGATGGCCGCACCGCAACCCTTCGGCCAGCCCGCCCCGAAGACCGACCCCTGTTTGTGGAGTTTCTCGAGCGCCTATCCCCACAGGCCCGTACCTTTCGGTTTTTCTCTGAGGTTAACCCCGAAACCGCCGCCGACCTACTGCTGCGCAAGCCGCCCGACGAAGACAAAGTAACCCTGGTAGTGCTTACCGGCGACCCCGAACGTATCATCGCTACCGGCGAGTATGTGCAAGAAGGGCCGGGCTCTACCTCGGCCGAGGTGGCTTTTTTGGTAGACGACTGGTATCAGGGGCGGGGCTTGGGTTCACTGCTGCTCGAGCGACTCGCCCTGATTGGGGTGCAGCGGGGCATACGGCGCTTCCACGCCTTTACCCTGGCCGAGAACAAGCAGATGCTGGACGTGTTCAAGGCCAGCGGCTTTAAGGTTGAGTCGCACGCCGAATCCGGGGAAGTAGAGGTCAGCTTCGAAATTGAGCCGAACCCCGAGATGGTAGCCAAGTTTGAGCTGCGTGAGCGGGTGGCTACGGTGGCCTCCCTCATGCCGGTTTTGCGCCCCAAGGGTGTAGCGGTGGTGGGTGCTTCAAGAGACCCTGCCAGTGTGGGCTATCAGGTGCTAGAACACCTGGTGCTCAACCGCTTCCAGGGCCCGGTGTACCCGGTTAACACCGCCGCTACCCCTGCCGCAGGCGAGGTGCCGGTGGTGGGCTCGATGCTGGCCTATACCTCCGTGAAGGCCGTGCCGGGCCCGATTGACCTGGCTATAATCACCACCCCCCGCGATAAGGTGCTGGAGGCCGCCGAGGCCTGTGGACAGCGGGGCGTAAGGGCCCTGATGGTGATCACTACCGACATGGAGATGCCGCAAATTAAGGCCCTGGTACAAACCTGCCGCCACTATGGTATGCGGCTGCTGGGGCCGGGCTCGCTGGCCTTAATGAGCACCAGCCCAGATGTGCAGCTTTGTGCTGGCCTGGCCCCTCAACTCCCCTTACGCGGTCGCATTGCCATGTCCAGTCAGAGTGGCGCGGTAGGGCTGGCGGTTTTGGAGTACGCCCGAGAGATGGGGATGGGATTCTCTAACTTTGTTTCGCTGGGCGCAAAAGTAGACATTTCCTCTAACGACCTCATCCAATACTGGGAAGAAGACCCCGAGACCGGGCTCATTCTCCTTTATGTGGAGTCGTTTGGAAACCCCAGGCGCTTTGCCCGTTTGGCCCGGCGAGTAGGTCGCAAGAAACCCATTCTGGCTGTGCGGCCGGGGCGCGACCCGGTAGTAGAGGCCCTCTTCAAGCAGACCGGGGTGGTACTGGCGGAAAACCTGGAAGAGATGTTCGACATCGCAGCAATTCTGGCGCACCAACCCCTACCCGAAGGCCCTAGGGTGGCCCTGCTCACCAACGCCTCGGGGCCTGCCAACCTAGCCAAGGATGCCCTCGAGGCCGAGGGCTTACAAGCTGAGACCCGTGACCTGGGCTCGAGGGCATCCGCCGAGGCCTATCTGGAGGCCGCACGAGAACTCCTGTCCGGTGGTTATCATGCCGTCATCGCCCTCTTTGTACCGCTAGGTTACGCAACCCTGGAAGAGGTCACCAGGGCACTCCAAACCGCCTTTAATGAGGCTCGAGCCCAGAATGTCCAGATTCCGGTGCTTACCTGCTTTATGACTGCCGGACGGCCACGGGTGCGACTGGGGGCCGAGCTGGTACCCTCGTACCGCTTTCCGGAGTCGGCAGGGTGGGCATTGGCTGCTGCATATGCCTACGCCCAATGGCGCAAAACCCCACCCGGAGAAATCCCTGATCATGGGGTACAAGAAGACGCTGCTCGAGCCCTGGTAAGCAAAGTCAAGAACCACTTCACCCCTGGGCAAATCCAGGAACTGCTGGGATATTTCGGCATCTCACTAAAGCCCGCTACCGGCCAGGGCATCACAATGGTGCTGCGTATCCGACACGACGCCCTTTTCGGCCCGGTGCTGAGCCTATCCCTGACCGAACTGCCCCTAGGCGAGCAACTGCTGGGCCTTCGCATTACTCCTCTTACCGACCGGGAAGCCCTGGAAATGCTGCAACCACTGTCCGGTAAAGCCCACCTCGCGAGCTTACAAGACCTGCTGCTGCGGGTCTCGCGCCTGGTCGAGGAACTGCCCGAGCTGGAAGGGCTCGAGCTCAAACTGCTAAGCCAGCCCGAGGAGACGCGGGTTGTCCAGGCCCAGGCATGGCTGCGCGGCCACCCTTCTTCGCCGTAGTGCCAAGCTTGGATGCACTGCTTCGTAGCTTTGGGAGCCGCCAAAACTCGTGGACATGCTCGGGTTTATTTGAGCGTGAAGCCAAACTGCTCGAGACGTCGCTTGATCTCTGCGTCCATGGGTGGGCGGGCCCCAAACCGCCCAATCACCCAGCCCGCTACCTGCACCGCAAGCTGACCGGCAGCCAGGGTGTCTTTAGAACGCAGGTAATGCCCCAGGAAGGCCCCCCCAAACGAATCCCCGGCCCCGGTAGCGTCTACCGGCTGGTCGCGGGTGGCCGGGAGTTCGATGAGCCGGCCCCGGTCGAGAATCAGGGCCCCGTCGGCGGCCAGCTTGAGCAGAATCATGGCCTCGGGGTAGAGCTTTTGCAGCACCTCGAGGATGTCCTTGGGGTCCCGCGCCCCGGTCAGGGCCTGGCCCTCATCCAGGTTGGGAAAAACAAAATCCAGCGAAAGATCGCGGGTCATGCGGCGGAACTCCTCGCGCCCGATCTCCCGGATCATCTGGAACGAGGCCGGGTCAAAAGAGACCGTCACGCCGGCCTCGCGTGCGACGTGCACGGCCTTGAGGGCGGCCTGGCGCGGCGGGTCGGTAAAGAGCGACCAGGCCGTTATGTGCAGGTGCCCGGCTTGCCGAATCACCTCTACCGGTACTTCCTCCGGGCGCAGTTCGAAGTCGGCCCCCTGGGAGGTGAGCATGGAGCGCTGTCCGGCGGCGTCAATCAGCACCAGAACCACGCTGGTAGGAGTGTTGCTGTTCCAGATGATGTGTGGTTCTACACCCTCTTCGGCCAGCTCCTGTACCGCAAACTCGCCGAAGCGGTCGCGCCCAACCTCCCCGATAAATCCCGCTGGGTAGCCCACCCGGGCCGCCCACACCGCCACGTTGGCCGCACTTCCGCCGCCCATCAGCAAAACCCGTCCGGTGGTATCGCCGCCGGGCAGGAGCAGGGTATTGGGTTTGGCCAGCACGTCCCAGGTGAGGTCGCCCAGGGCAACGAGGGGTTTGAGGGTAGTCATCGGGCCGATTCTACCCTGGCCTGCCCCGGTTGTCGGTTCTCTGTCCCTGTGCTACAATCCGATGCGCCAGTGTGGGCCGTTAGCTCAGCCCGGTAGAGCACTCGTCTCCAAAACGAGGTGTCGGAGGTTCGAATCCTTCACGGCCCGCCAGTCCAGGACGCGAAAAACCCGAGGGTGCGAATCCTCGGGTTTGCGTTTGACCCCACGTTTTGACCCCAATAAAGTTTGAGGGGTTTATGAGTCAGGCTTTGGGGCGGGATTTGAGCAGATCTTCAGGGTCGAGCACCCAACCTTGCCGTTTGTGCTCCAGCAGGTGACGGTAAACCGACAGGGTAATGTTGGGGTTCGATTTGATGAGCATGTTGACAACACCCGGGAAGCTTCCTGGCAGGCCTATACCCAACTAGGCCCTGACCTGCTGCTTGACGAATGGTGGAGGGGGTAATGCTGCCAACTGCTCTCTAAGTCAAGCTTTTCTATTCGGTGTGTATAACCTCTGAGTCTATTGCCATGGTCAAATTCGCTTTCCTGGAAAGCTTCGCATATCTAGGATGAATGCTGTATCTAGAACTTTTCGCTGAGGTGTGCTGTTGAATCCAATATGGTCACTTTCTTACCACCTGTCTGGGGTAACGCTCCTAGGTGTTACCCCTCAAGAGCCTCTGGGAACACTGCCGATGCCCGTCCGCGGTGCGGTGCTGCTAGCGGCAGCGCGCATTGACCCAGGTGCCCTCGACCTCGAGGTGCGCAAGGACGATTTGTTATACGGTGAAGGCGAGTATCGGTGGGTGGGTCGCTGGCGTTTCAAAGACCCGGCGCTGGCCGAGGCTCTCAAAGCATCACGGCCCGGCAAACGGGCTACCTTTTCTTCGCTCGAGGGCTACTACCGCTTCAACAAGCTGCTGCCGCCTAGAGACCCTAAAGAGCGCGATGAGCACTATGCTGAGCGCGTGTTTATTGAAGAGGCTTTCCTGCCAGTTTTTGGTTTGGAAGGTCTATCCTATCTGCGCTCCCAAGTCGAGTTTGTGGACTCAAAGAAGCGCAAGCGGCGCATTGACTTCGTGCTCGAGGGGAAGGCGAAGTATGCCATCGAAGTAGAGGGTGCCGCTTACCATGCACATGCCAGTATCGGTGACGAGAAGTTCAACGATGAGAAGCAGCGCCAGCGTGACTTGGGCCAGGCGGGGTATCGTTACTTCCCCTTTAGCTTCGGCGATATTCGCCAGAAGCGAGCCCAGGCAGTGCTCACTGAGCTAGCCCTCGAGGATCCCATACTCCACCGTTTGTTTTTGGCTAACCAGCGTTCGGAGCATACCACTGAGCCTTCTGAGCTAGCACGTCTGGAGCAGCTTCTGCGCTTCCTACCAAAGCGCTTTCCGCTCTACCAGAAGGCTGTCCTGGCGATGCTCGAGAGAGCCAACCGGGAGGGCAAGAACGAACTCACGCTGGTGGACTACGAGCCTGTCACTCCTGGCTTGACCTTGGCGCTGTTGGACACCTTTGCCTTGGTTGAGCGGGTAGCTGAGCTCTATGGGCAGCCGGTGGTCTTGCCTAAGGTAAAACTCTACGTGCTCCGCCCTCCCGACCCTGACCTCTTCTTGCAAGTAATGGAGTTTTATCGATGTCATGGTGGAAGCTCCTTTGTAGACTTGCCCCGAACCCACGTCGAGTACGAACTGGTGAACCGGGTGCCGGACGCCGACTTATTGGACTACATCTTTGCCGCCGAGGCGGCCTCGAGCCCGCCGTCTGGGTCACTGGACGAGTCTCGCCTTGAGCGCTTTTCTGCGCACTTTGTAAGTGAAGTTGGTCCAAGGCCGCCCTCGAACACCAACCCGGTTTCGGTCGAGCGCACCCTTCTGGACTTCTTTGCTCGCCGCTACTTTGCTGTGCGTGACCTAAAGCCTGAACAAGTTCAGCTTCTTCAGCGAGCTCTGCTTGGGCAAAGTGGGCTGGGCATCCTGCCTACGGGCTTTGGTAAGTCACTGGTGTTCCAGCTCTACGGTCTGCTCATACCTCGCACCACCCTGGTCATCAGCCCGCTCAAGGCCCTCATCCGTGACCAGGTTCACTCTATGCACCGGCTGGGATTGGTCTGTGTGGACTCTATCAGCAGCTTCGACTCCTCGGCGGCGAAAGAGCGCAAGCTGGCTGAATTCCGTGGTCATCGCTACCGTCTGCTTTACATATCTCCTGAGCGTCTTCAGATAAAGGGCTTCTATGAGGAGCTTAGGGCAAGCATGCAGGACACTCCAGTAGGTGCACTGGTCATCGATGAAGCCCACTGTGTTTCAGAGTGGGGGCATGACTTCCGCCCTGCGTACTTGCAAATAGGTCGCCTCCGACGCCTCTTAGAAGAGGCGTCGGGGCGATCCATCCCCATCATTGCCCTCACAGCTACTGCTTCCGAGGCGGTGCGTAAAGATGTGTGCGATATTCTGGGCCTCGAGCTGCAAAGCGTTGTGCAACTCGCCAGTAGTGACCGGCCTAACCTTAGCCTTTCCGTGCATCCAAGCGGGGCTTACGGCCTCGAGGCCAAGGAAGAAGTGCTCGAGCACGTCCTAACCAAGGTAGTGCCTACTGCCCTACGTATGGAGAAGGAAAATCTCATCCCTCTTAGAATCTACAAACCACCTTACCCAAATCAGGCACTGCAGTTATGTTTAGAGCATGAACCGCCGTGCTTACCCATCGGACGTCCGTGATGAGGAATGGGCTCTGGTGCTGCCCTATTTGACCCTCGCCCCGCTGGAAGCACCCCAGCGCAAGTACGACCTGCGCGAAGTGTTCAACGCCCTGCGCTGGATGGTTCGAACCGGTGCTCAGTGGGACTACCTGCCCCACGACTTCCCACCCCCCCATATCGTTCAGGCGCAAGCCTACCGCTGGATGAACCGGGGGGTCTTCGAAGACCTGGTACACGACCTGCGCATGACCCTGCGAATGCTCCAGGGCAAAGCCGCCCATCCCAGCGCTGCCATCTACGATGCTCGCACCCTACAGTCCACCCCGCAAAGTGGGGAGCGGGCCGGATACGATGGGTACAAACGACGCAAGGGAAGCAAAGTTCACCTGGCGGTAGATACCCTGGGGCATCTGCTGGCCCTGGTAGTAACGGCGGCCAGTGAACAGGAACGGGCCCAGGTGGGAGCCCTCAGTCAACAGGTGCAGGAAGTGACGGGGGAGCAGGTGGAAGTGGCCTTTGTGGATCAGGGTTACACTGGGGAGGAAGCGGCACAAGCGGCAGAGGCGGAAGGCATCGCCCTGTGTGTGGTCAAGGTGGAAGGGGCCAAACGAGGATTCGTGCTGCTGCCGAAGCGTTGGGTGGTGGAACGTTCGTTTGCCTGGACATCCCGGTTTCGCAGGCTGGCGCGAGACTATGAGCGGCTGGCTGAGACCTTGCGAGGTTGGCACTGGTTGGCTTTTTCGATTCTGATGACAGCGAAAACTGTGGAGCTTTTACGAACAGCTAGTTAGCAGGCTCTAGGGAGGAGCCCCCCTACGAGCACGCTGGAGTAGTCTTTGGCATTTACGCCAACCCCCATGGTAAGACGACGATAGCGGAGGGGGTTCACCACATCGCCAAAGTTATTCGTGAGCGCGTGTCACCTGACCCTGGGTTCGTGCAGGTGCATGCCAGCACACCGCCTACCGTTTGCCCAAATTGCGGCTCCCAGCTTTACCTGTCGCTCACGAGCAGGGAGCTGAAGCTTTATGGTATGACCCAGGGCTATAGCTGTCTGGAGTGCAAGGAGGTTTTTTCCCGCTACGCCTACGCGAGCGACTGGGAGAACACCATTCTCGAGCGCCAAGATGCTTTCCAGGACAACCAGTTCCCCATTCTGGTAGCCACCAAGGGTTATGGCATGGGTATTGACAAGCGGAACATACGCTTCATCATTCACCATGCGCTTTCGAGCGGTCTGGAGGGTTACTACCAGGAAGCCGGGCGTGCTGGGCGCGATGGTAAGCAATCGCATGTGGCCCTCATTTACTCACCACCGACGCGGAAGTGCTACGAAGAGCACCTGCGTTACCACCAGGAGCCGCCCTGCGTCTCCGGGCCCGGCAACTTTAAGTTCCACAAGTGCCCATACGAGCTGCCAGGCCTTTGCGACTACGGCAGGCAAGCTTTTTTCGTCAAGGCAAGCTATCCTGGGCTTCAGACAGACCTCGAGCGGGCCTTATCGGTGTACGACCGGCTGGTGGCTGGAGAGGCGCTTATCAAGAATAGCTTTGACGATGACGATGAGGAGAGCAAGGGTATCCAACTTGCCCTGTATCGTCTTCAGCAGCTCGGGGTCGTCGAGGGGTATTCGCTCACTTACAAGAGTTTACGTGAGGTGGTCTTCGAGGCCGAGTTCAACCCCAACTGGCAACCCGAGGCGGTGCTGCACCACCTGCGGCAGTATCTGCTCCGCACCGAAGGTGAGGCTTATGTCGAGCAGCGCTTAGCTGAGCTGAGCCAGCGGGTGAATGGCAAGCGCAGGCGCGTGGGCGTGCCCGGTGGGGAGAGGCGGCGGTTGATAGAGATGGCCCTCGAGGTGCTGCTTGAGCGGGTTTATACCACCATTCGCAAGACCCGCTACTACATGCTCGAGCGTGAGCTCGACTACGCGCAGAGTCACAACGAGGGTGTCTGCCGCCGGGTGAAAATTCGCAGCTACTTTGACGACGTGGGTTTCTCGGATGACTACCGCTGTGGCTTCTGTGATGTGTGCGTTCCTGATCTCAACTTCACCCGTGACCAGGCGGAAATACCTGTGCGAGATGCTCAGGTGGACGACTTGGCTCGCATCCTGCCCGAACTGGTTTCTAGCTTTCAGCCGGACAAGCTCGCTGAGGCGGTTCGGGTCACCGTCGACCGCGGCGCAGTGGTGGGGATGACTTCGCGTATCGCCAACCGCCTGGAGAAGGACATTACCAACGTGCCATCGCTTTACCTAGCAGGCGCGCTCTCCCGCAGACGCAAGGGCCGGGAGGAAGAGGCCATGTCTTACCTCAAGAGCGCTTTTGATGAAGGAATTCGCCAGGACTTTATCCCCGAGAACCTTGTCTTTATCGCCAAAGAGGCTGCTCAACTCAACCCTGAAAAAGCTTTTGACTGGCTGACTCCAGTGGATGGGCCCTTCAATACCGATCACGGCCTCAAACTCCTCGAGGAACAGGCCAAGCAGCTATATGGAGATGAGGCACCCGCACCACGGGTCGTACGGGCGCTGCGGCATACCCGTCGGGTAGCCCGCACCGCAGAGGCTGCTATCCAGCAGCTGAAGCAGCCGGTTGTTGAGCTACTCTCCGGTTTTGATATTTTGCAGACAATGATGGGAGAGAACTATGTCCAAAGGTAGTAGACTCACCGATGTCGAGTACTTGGAGTCTCAGCTTCATGAGGTTGAAAATCGCTTGCAGGAAGCTGTTGGGCTGCTGGACGGCCTCAAGGCTATCCAGGAAAAGTTCAAGCACCTTGCCACCCTTACCCAGCAATTACAGGCTCACGGGGAGGAGGCGCAAGGGCGGCTTCAAGATGCCCAGTCGCGCTTCAAGTCGTTAGCAGACGATGTAAACAGCACCCTCAGCTACTTGCAGAGGAGCTTCGAGGAGCTTAAGGCTCAAAACGAAGCGCAGTGGATGGAATTCCGTGGCATCCTAGTTAAGGCACAAGAGGATCTGCACACCGCGCAGCGTAACCTGCGAACCGAGCTTGGGTTACAGGTCAATGAACTGCGCGGGGATGTGGAACAGCGCCTCGAGCAGTTCTCCCAGCGCCAGCAGAAGGCGCTCGAGGAAGTTAACCATAAGACCAAGGAAGTGGTTGATGAGGTTCACCGGCTGCTCGAAGAGCAAAACAGAGAGCTGAAGAACCAGCAGAAATTGCTAGCTCAACTTGCCAGCAACCAGGACATGCTCGAGGGTAAAGTGAGGCTGGCTAGCAACATTGCTATCGCGGCAGTTGCTATGGCAGTGGTTGCCATCATACTGACTTTCGTGCTAGGTCGTTGATAGGTACAGCAAAACGCCAGACAACGCCAGGTCGCTCCCAGGGAAAATTTTGGAAGGCATTCGCAGGTCGAACCAAGCCAGCGGTAGGGGAGCCGCTGGGCCTTATGTTCTTGTGTTCTTGCGATACCCAGCAAGGTGTGCAGACAGGTGCCTCCTATCGCAATATTCAAAGGAGTGGCGCCTGTGTTCTGCCGGCCGTCATCTCCTTGCGGGATGTGGCACAAGTATTGCGGTAGGGGTGATACCGGTTTCCCTTCTTCTCCTTTTAGTGCAATCAAATACGAATACGAAGGATTCAAGCTGACGAAAGGGGGTAGGAGTGCATTCCGATAGCATCGTTAATTTTTGAAAGCTAAACGAGACTGCTGGAATGTGTTCTAGAGGAATAGAACCTCTGGAGTTTTTCTATGAGCCCCTCGAGGCAAACCGCGCCCGCAGGGTTTTGAGCCGCTCGCGCACCCGCTCTTCCCAGCCCTCGCCGGTGGCCTGATAGAGCTCGAGGCCCTCCAACGCCTCGGGCAGATACCGCTGGGCGAAGCTGCCCTCGGGGTCGTCGTGGTAGTAAGCGTAGCCCCGGCCATAGCCCATCTGTTGCATGAGGGCGGTGGGGGCGTTGCGCAGGTGCAGGGGAATGGGGGCGGTAGGGTGTTCGCGGGCGGCCTTCTGGGCCTTATGCCAGGCTACATAGACGCTGTTGGACTTGGGGGCCAGGGCCAGGTAGACCACCAGCTCGGCCAGGGCCAGCTCGCCCTCGGGGCTACCTAAAAAATCGTAGGCTTCCTTGGCGGCCATGGCCAGGCGCAGGGCGTTGGGGTCGGCCAGGCCCACGTCCTCCACGGCCATGCGGGCCAGCCGGCGGGCCAGGTAGAGGGGGTCGGCGCCGCCCTCGAGCATGCGGGCCAGGTAGTAGAGTGCGGCGTCTACATGGTTGCCGCGCACCGACTTGTGCAGGGCCGAGATCAGGTCGTAGAAGTAATCGCCCCCTTTGTCGAAGCCCAGCACACCGCGGCCCAGCGCTTCGCGGGCTGCTGCCACGCTGACGTGCCCCTCGCCGAGGCTGGCGGCGAGCTCCAGCGCCGACAGGGCCCGCCGGGCGTCCCCCATGGCAGCCTGGGCGATCAGGTGCAGGGCTTCCGGGTCGGCCTGGGCTTGCAGGCCCTGGGGGTGCTGAAGTGCTCGCTCCAGAAGCCTGCGGGTGGCTGCCTCGTCCAGGGGCTCGAGCACGTAGACCCGGGCGCGGGAGCGCAGGGCCGGATTCACCTCGAAGGAGGGGTTCTCGGTGGTGGCCCCAATCAGGGTCAGGAGGCCCGACTCCACATGGGGCAGGAGTGCGTCTTGCTGGGCTTTGTTGAAGCGGTGAATCTCGTCCAGGAAAAGCACCAGGCCGCTCTGTTCCTGGGCCTGGGCCACAATCTCCTTGATGTCCTTCACGCCGGCACTGACCGCCGAAAGCGCCACCATCGCCCGCCCCACGCCCTGGGCCATCAGCCGGGCCAGGGTGGTTTTGCCGCTGCCGGGCGGCCCCCACAAAATGAAGGAGGAAAGCCGCCGGGTCTCCAGCATGCGCCGCAGGGGTTTTCCCGGCCCGGTGAGGTGTTCCTGGCCCACCACCTCGTCTAGGGTCTGGGGACGTACGCGCTCGGCCAGCGGGGCTATGTTCACAACAAAATCGTACCAGAGGGCGGGGGTTTGCCACCCCGGTTATTCTTGACGCAGCCTGGTGAGCTGTGATCGTATGCTAGGAGTTATGTGGTTGTCGCTGCTGCCCTGGGGCTTCGTCCTGTTGGGCCTGTTGCCGCTGTGGCTGTTTCCCCGGCAGGCGAGCCTTTATCCCGGTCTGGTATTCTTGCTAGCCGCTCTGATGCTGGCCGCCGCGGCCAGCCTGTATGCCCGCGTACCGTTGGGCCCACAGGCGCGTTTTTTTTGGGTGCTGGGGCTGGCTCTGATGAGCAGCGCTATAGCTGTAGCCGCCAGTCGCGACCTGGCCCAGGTTCCCGACGATGTAGCGGTCATGGCTTCGGTGGCGAGTTTGATGGGAGCCGGTGCCTTCTTGGTAGGATTGTTTTTCTTGCTTCGGCGCGAGGTGCCAGGTCTGCCACCCCCCACACAGATGGGTTTTCGCCATGAGGGGGGTGTTCTATCTCATACCGCTTTGCAAGCCCTGGCCCCCAGCCTCGAGACCCTCTCGGCGGTGCGGCCCGTTACGCTTTTGTTGCTGCACACCCGCACCGACCAGCCGGGAACCGAACTGCTGCAATACCTGCGCCAGCCCGACATGGTGTTTCAGCTTGGGCCGGGCCAGTTTCTGATTGTTTTGCAGGGGAGCAGCCTCGAGGGAGCCCAGGCCGTTTTCCGTCGCATCCGGCAGAACCTGGCGATTCTGGCTTATGGCTTCCTGCCTCTTCAAGGCATCAGCGTCCAGCAGGCCCTCGTGCAGCTCGAAGGCGAGCTCGAGCACTACTACCTGACCCAGCACTAGAGGGCCACCAGGCCCAGCCGCTCCTCGAAGGCCCGCTCGAGGCCGCCCTTGCCCAGCACCTCGCCCAGGGCCTTGAAGAACACCCGGTAGTGCTCGGGCCGCGCACTTTCGCCCATCAGGCCCAGCCGCAGCACCTTACCGGCAGTGGGGCCGATGCCCCCGGCCACCGAGACCCCCCGCGCATACAGCCCCTTGCGGATCTCGGCCTCGTGCAGGCCCTGGGGCGGGCGCACCACCAGCACCGTGGGCAGGCGGGCTCCTTCGGCGGCATAGGCACTAAAGCCCAGCTCTTCCAGGAGCGACAGCACCGTGGCGTATAAGCTTTCGGCGCGCTTCTGGCGGTTCTCCAGGCCTTCCTCGAGGGCCAGCTTGAGGGCTTCCTCGAGCGCGTAGTGCAGCAGCACCGGCGAGGTGCAGAAGTAGCCTTCCTGCTCCCAGTAGACCGCTACCCGCGACAGGTCGGAGTACCAGCCCCGTACCTGCCCCAGGCACTCGCGCCCGCGTTGGGAGAGGGCAAAGGGGGCCAGCCCGGGCGGGGCCGAAAGGCATTTCTGGCTACCGGTGAAGGCGTAGTCAATGCCCAGCTTCTGCATCGAGAGCGGCATCATGCCGGCGGTGGTCACCGCGTCCAGCATGAACAGCGCCCCGTGGGCCTGCACCAGCTTGGCAATCTCTTCTACCGGGTTGAGCACGCCGGTGCTGGTCTCGCCGTGCACCAGGGCCACCAGCTTGTAGGGGCGGTGGTTCAGCTCCTCGGCCACGGCCTGGGGGTCAATGGGATGGCCCGGCTCGGAGCGCAGCACCTTGTAGTCGAACTGGTAGGCGTGGGCAATCTCCACCATGCGCTCGCCGAAGGTGCCGCTCACCAGCAGCAGCACCGCGTCGCCCTCGTCGGCCAGGTTGGTGAGGCCGGCCTCCATCCCCAGGCTGCCCGAACCCGGCATGGCGGCCAGCAAAGCGCCAGGGCCGGGGTCGAACAGCTTACCGAGGTGCTCGCGAATGCGGCGGTTGGTGGCCAGCACCTCGGGGTCGAGGTGGCCGCGCATCTCCTTGCCGAGCGCGGTCTGTACCCTGGGGTGGATGGGGGTGGGGCCGGGGGTCAAGAGAACCATGCGTTTCCTCCAAACAAAAAGATTCTCCGCTGGGCAAACCCCTACGGCCTCTTCCGAAGAAGAGCGCCGTTAGAGGATAGCTCGAGCGGAGAATCGCATCTGGTTTGAATATACAGGGGTATATACGTTTTGTCAAAAAGCCGATGGGCTGGGCAGTACCGCCTCGTGTTTAAAACCACAAGAAAAATACCTAAGCCTGATAGACTAAACTTCGATGAACGACTACTACGCAACCCTGGGTGTGGACAGGAATGCCAGTGCCGACGAGATTAAGAGGGCCTACCGCAAACTGGCCCTGCAGTATCACCCCGACAAAAACCCCGGTAACAAAGAAGCCGAGGAGAAGTTCAAGCAGATCAACGAGGCCTACGCGGTGCTTTCCGACCCCGAAAAAAGGGCCAACTACGACCGCTACGGCACAGCCACGCCGGGCAGTGCGGGAGGCAATTTTGGCGACATCTTCGACCTGTTCGAGCAGGTGTTTGGCTTCCGTACGCCGGGGGGTGCGGGCCGTGCGCCGCGGGGGGAGGACCTCGAGGCCGAGGTCGAACTGGAGCTGGTAGACGTACTGTACGGTGTGCAGAAGGAGTTCGAGTACGACCGCCTGGTTCCCTGCGAAACCTGCCACGGACAGGGGGGTAAGCGCCAGACCTGCCGCTCGTGTGGGGGGCGGGGCACGCTCGAGCAAATCCAGCGCACCTTTTTTGGCAACATGGTGGCCCAGGTGCCCTGTACGGCCTGCCGGGGCCGGGGTTACACCCTTTCCGAGACCTGCTCAACCTGCAAAGGCCAGGGCCGGGTGCGGCGCAGGGAAAAGATACAGGTAAACATCCCCGCCGGTATAGACGAAAACCAGCTCCTGCGGGTCTCGGGGATGGGCAACCTGGGGCCGGGGGGGCCGGGCGACCTGTTCGTGCGCCCGCACATTCACCCCCACCCCCACCTCAAGCGCGAGGGCTCCAATCTGATTTACGAGCTACGGCTGGGGCTGGCCCAGGCCGCACTGGGGGCCAGGGTGCAGATTCCGGGCCTGGAGGGCGACCTCGAGCTCAGCATCCCCCCCGGCACCCACGATGGCGAGGTGTTCGAGCTCGAGGGCCAGGGTTTACCCCACCCCGGTAGCCGCAGCCGGGGTAAGCTGCAGGTGATCACCCAGATCGCCGTGCCGCACAACCTTTCCAAGAAAGCCCGCGAACTCCTGCGCCAGTACGCGCAGGAGGTGGGCGAAGAAGTTGCACCCGAGGGCTTCTGGGACAAGGTGAAGCGGGTGTTCAGGGGCTAGCGCACCTGCGGGAAGCCCAGATCCACCTTGCTGGTGCTGGGGTCGGGCCAGCGGCTGGTGACTACCTTGGCGCGGGTGTAGAACTGCACCCCTTCGGGGCCGTACATGTGCAGGTCGCCGAACAGGCTGGCCTTCCAGCCGCCAAAGCTGTAGTAGGCCACCGGTACCGGGATGGGTACATTGATGCCCACCATGCCGGCCTCCACGTCGAACTGGAACTGCCGGGCGGCCCCCCCGTCGCGGGTGAAGATGGCCGTGCCGTTGCCGTAGGGATGCTCGTTGATGAGCTTCAGGGCCTCGTCGTAGGTCTTGACCCGCACCACGCTGAGCACCGGGCCAAAAATCTCGTCGTCGTAGCACTTCATGCCGGGCTTAACGTGGTCGATCAGGCTGGTGCCCAGGAAAAAGCCCTCGGACTGGGCGATGGGATCCTGCCGGCCATCCACCACCACGGTGGCCCCTTCCTTGGGGGCGTTTTCGATGTAGGAGGCCACCTTGTCGCGGTGCTCGCGGGTAATCAGGGGGCCCATCTCCACGCCCTCCTCGAGGCCCGGCCCCACCTTGATTCTGGGCATCCGCTCCTTGATGGCGGCAATCAGGCTATCGGCTGTCTGATCGCCCACCGCCACCACCACCGAGATGGCCATGCAGCGCTCGCCCGCCGAACCATAGGCCGCGCTCACGGCGGCGTCGGCGGCCATGCCGATATCGGCGTCGGGCAGCACCACCATGTGGTTTTTGGCCCCGCCCAGGGCCTGCACCCGCTTGCCGTTTTTGGTGCCGGTCTCGTAGATGTACTTGGCGACCGGGGTAGAGCCCACAAAACTAACGGCCTTGATCTCGGGGTGCTCGAGAATGCGATCCACCGCCACCTTGTCGCCGTGCACCACGTTGAACACCCCATCGGGGAGCCCGGCTTGCTGCAGGAGCTCGGCCAGGAAGAGGCTGGGGGAGGGGTCTTTTTCCGAGGGCTTCAGGATGAAGGTGTTGCCGCAGGCGATGGCGTTGGCAAACATCCACATGGGCACCATGGCCGGAAAGTTGAAGGGGGTGATGCCCGCCACCACGCCCAGCGGCTGGCGAATCTGGTACACGTCCACCCCCCGGCTGGCCTGCTCGGAGAAGCCCCCCTTCAAGAGGTGGGGGATGCCGGTGGCGAACTCCACGTTTTCCAGGCCCCGCGCCACCTCGCCCAGGGCATCGGCCAGGGTCTTGCCGTGCTCGATGGTAATCAGCTCGGCAATTTTGCGGCGGTTCTGGTCTACCAGATCGCGGAACTTGAACATGATCTCGGCCCGGCGCGAGAGGGGGGTCTGCCGCCAGGTTTTGTAGGCTTCCTTGGCTACCGCCACCGCCGCATCGAGCTCCTCCACCGAGGCGAAGTCCACGGTGGCCTGCGGCTGCCCGGTGGCAGGGTTCCAGACCACGCCGCTCCGCCCAGACCTGCCCTCGACCGGCTTGCCGCCGATCCAGTGGGAAACGCGCTTCAGGGTGACTTGAGGTTCCTTGACTGCCATCTGCTACCTCCGTATGGGCTGGGCAATGAAACAGGGTTGAGGCCCGATAGGTTCATGGTAGGAGCCTGGGCCCTATAAGGCAATGGACAGTCTGTCTAATTACTTCGCGTACTCCACGGCCCGGCTTTCCCGCACCACCGTGACCTGCACCTGGCCGGGGTAGTTCATGTCGCGCTCGATGCGCCCGGCAATCTCGCGGGCCAGCAGGGTGGCCTTGGCGTCGGAGATGCGGTCGGGCTTCACAATCACCCGCACCTCGCGCCCGGCCTGCACCGCGAAGGCGTTGTCCACACCGGGGAACGACAGGGCGATGCGCTCGAGCTGCTCCAAGCGCTGAATGTACTCTTCCAGGCTCTCGCGGCGGGCGCCGGGACGGGCCGCGCTGATGGCGTCGGCGGCGGCGGCCAGCACCGAGTAGAGGGTCTCGCCGTTTTCCGGGTCGTGGTGGTGGGCGATGGCGTCAATTACCTCTTTGGGCTCGCCAAAGCGGGTGGCCAGGGTGATGCCAATTTCCACGTGGGTGCCCTCGATCTCGCGGTCTACCGACTTGCCCAGGTCGTGCAGCAGCCCGGCCCGGCGGCCCAGGGCGGCGTCCAGGCCCAGCTCGGCGGCCATGATGCCGGTCAGGTGGGCCACCTGCACCGAGTGCTTGAGCACGTTCTGGCCGTAGGAGGAGCGGAAGTGCAACCGGCCCAGCAACTGCACCAGGCCCGGCTTGAGGCCCACCACGCCCGCTTCCAGGGCGGCCTCCTCGCCGCGCTCGTAGATGAAGGTTTTCATCTCGTTTTTGGCCTTTTCCACCACCTCCTCGATGCGGCTGGGGTGAATGCGGCCGTCGGCCACGAGCTGCTCGAGGGCCATTTTGGCGATCTCGCGGCGCATGGGGTTGAAGCTGGAGAGCAGCACCGCCTCGGGGGTGTCGTCGATGATCAGATCTACCCCGGTAAGGGCCTCGAAGGTGCGGATATTGCGGCCCTCGCGCCCGATGATGCGGCCCTTCATGGCGTCGGAGGGGATGGGCACCACCGAGACGGCCAGGGCCGCGGCGGTCTCGGAGGCCTGGCGCTGGGCGGCCTGGGCTAAAAGCTTCTGGGCTTCGCGCTTGACCTCGAGCCGGATGCGCTCGAGGTTGGCCTTGACCCGCAGGGCTTTTTCTTCCTCCAGCTCGGCGTCCAGGCGCGACAAAAGCAGGCTCTGGGCCTCCTCCCGGCTCATCCCGGCCACCTCCTGGAGCTTGAGGTCTATCTGCCGTTCGCGCTGGGCCAGCTCGGCCTGGCGGGCCTCGAGGGCTTTCTCCAGGGCGTCCAGCTTTTCCTCCTGCTCGTCGAGCTTGGCCGCGCGGGCGTCGAGCTGCTCACCCCGCCTTGCCAGGCGCTCGGTCTCGCGCTTGAGCTCCTCCCGCTCGGCCCGGCTGGCCTGCAGGTCGGCCTGCAAACGTTCGCGCTCGGTCTGGATGGAGGCGCGCTCGCTTATGAGGGCCTCGCGCTCGGCCTGTAGGCTGGCCTGCAGGCGCTCGCGTTCCTCCCGGAGCTGCTGGCGCAGGCGCTCCTCGCCTTGCTGACGGAGGCGCTCGAGCTCGGCCTGGGCGCTTTGCCGCAGGTTTTGCACCTCGGTCTGGGCGCTCTGGCGCAGGCTCTGGGCTTCGCTGCGGGCGGCCTCGAGCAACGCCTGGGCCTGGCTCTGGGCCTGCTCGAGGGCGGTCTGGGCCTGGCGGCGGGCGGCTTCCAGGGTCTGCTGGGCCTCGCGGCGGGCGGCCTCGAGTTCGCTTTTGCTAACTTCGGTCTGGCGGTTGCTGCGCTGCAAAAGCACCACCACCACCACCGCCAGCACAATCACGATCAGGGTAAGTATCAAATCTAGGGGAGTAAAGGCCATCGGTACCTCCAAGGGTTGCATGGAGGTTCTCACAGTTTCTGATCGGCGTTTGGCTAAATACGTGTTCCAGTTTTCTCAGGCATACCCCTGCGCTGAACGGCTTTTGAAAACAGCCCGCGCACCCGGCGGGGTTGTTTTGAAAGACCCACCGCGCCCATCCTGCGGGGCACAGCGAGAACCGTAATCAGACTGGCCCAAGTCCGACGCCAAACCAGAAGTAGACCATTACCAAGCTCTACTGCGCACCACCCCCTGGCCCAAAGCGCCATTGGACGGATGCTGAGCATTTGGGTTGCCTGGCCTTTCATCCTGGGAGAACCCCACCTAACAAGCAGTCTATACCTCGGCAGCCACAGCGGAAGACTCTTCGTCCTCTCCGGAGGGTGCCAGTACCGATAGCTTACCAGCTTGGGCCAAAACTTTCTCGCGGATCTCCTGAACCAGCCGCGGCTCGCCCCTCAGAAACTCGGCGGCTTTCTCCTTGCCCTGGCCCAGCCGGGTGTCGCCATAGGAGAGCCAGGAACCCGATTTATCAATCACCTCGGTGGCGATGGCTACCGTCACCAGGTCGGCCAGGGGGTCAATGCCCTTGCCGAAGTACAGCTCAATCTCGTGCTCGCGGAAGGGCGGGGCCAGCTTGTTCTTGGTCACCTTGACCCGCACCCGGTTGCCCACTGCGTCGTTGCCCACCTTGATGGGCTGGCCCTGCTTGCGCACATCCAGCCGCACCGAGGCATAAAACTTGAGGGCCCGCCCGCCGGGGGTGGTCTCGGGGTTGCCGTACATCTGCCCCACCTTTTCCCGGATCTGGTTGATGAAGATGGCGGCGGTGTTGCTCTTGGAAAGCGCTGCCGTGAGCTTGCGCAGGGCCTGGCTCATCAGGCGGGCCTGAATGCCCACGAAGGCGTCGCCCATCTGCCCCTCGATCTCGGCCTGGGGCACCAGGGCCGCCACCGAGTCAATCACAATGACGTCTATCGCGCCGCTGCGGGTCAGAAGCTCCACGATTTCCAGGGCCTGTTCGCCGGTGTCGGGCTGGGAGACCAACAGGTCGTCAATGTTCACCCCCAGGCTTTTGGCGTAGATGGGGTCGAGGGCGTGCTCGGCGTCCACAAAAGCTGCCACCCCCCCGGCCTGCTGGGCCTGGGCGATGATGGAGAGGGCCAAGGTGGTCTTGCCACCGGACTCAGGCCCATAGATCTCGATGATCCGCCCTTTGGGAATCCCACCGATGCCCAGGGCCATATCCAGGCCCAGACTGCCGGTGGAGATGACATCTACCTGCTGCCTGGGGGCCTCGCCCAGGCGCATCACGGCCCCTTTGCCGAACTGCTTTTCGATGGACTTTAAGGCCCCTTCCAACGCTTTTTGCTTTTCTTTATCCATATACACTCCTGCTGTCAGAGACTATTTCAGAGGAAACTGCTCCAAAACCTGGTACTGCGAACCCGAACGCGCCAGCTTGGATTCCACCAAGCATACCGCTTTGGCCTGAAACCGGATATTCATCACCAACGGCCCGATGCGAGGGGCCGGGCCTTTTTTGCGGGCCAGGGTCAGGTGGGGCTTGAAGGGGGCCGCTTCAATGTCCGGCAGGGCTTGCTGCAGTCCCTGGGCGAGGGCCTCGAGCCCCTCCCCGCTGGCCTTGACGAACCAGACCCGGGGCCCGCCGGTGGGGGGAAAGTAGCCGGTACCGCCCAACGTCACCTCAAAAGCCTTGACGCAAGACGCCACCTCGCGCCCGATGCGGCGAAACTGCGGCAGGCGCTCGGGGGGCTGCTCCCCCAAAAAGAGCAGGGTGATGTGGAGCTGGTGGGGGGGGCTGGGCTTCCAGCCCCGGTAGCTGCGCACTCGAGCCTGGGCCTCGGCGAGGGCGGCCTGCACCTCGCGCGGGGGGAAGATGGCATAAAAAAGCCTCATTGCAGCTCACTCACCAGAAAAGCCAGGGCCGCGTGGGCTGCCCGCTGGCGTATCATCTCGCGGCTGGCCCCCGGCAGCCGGAAATGCCGGGAGCGAACCCCCCGGGGGCCGGCCAGGCCCACAAAGAGCGTGCCCACCGGCTGGCCCTCCAGGGGCTCGGGGCCGGCCACGCCGGTGGTGGCGAGGCCGTAGGTGGCCCCCAGCAGGCTGCGGGCTGCCACGGCCATGGCTTCGACAAAGGCCGCCGAGACCACCCCGTGCTGGGCCGCAACCTCGAGGGGGATGGGGAGCTGGGATTTGGCGAGGGGGCTGTAGGAGACCAGGCCCCCCAGGTAGCTTCTGGAAGCGCCCGGTACCCCCGTCAGGAGCGCGCCCAGCACCCCCCCGGTCATGGACTCGAGGGTAGCCAGGGTGGCTTTCTGGTCGTCCAGTCGCTGGAGGGCCAGCGCCGGGAGGGTGTCGCCGTCCTGGCCCCAGACCGCCTCGCCCAGCAGGGGCCGGATCTGCGCGGCCAGCGCTTCGACCGGGCCGGGCTCCCCCCGCACCACCACCGCCACCCCGTCCATCTTGGCGTAGGTGCCCACCTCCACCGCCCCGTTGCGCCGGAACAGATCGCCCAGCAGCTCCACGATGCGCGACTCGCCCAGGCCAAAGGTTTTGAAGGCCACCTGCCGGTAGGGTTTTGCGGGCAGCCCCAGCCTGGGCAGCAGCTCGGCCCACATCGGGCGCCACTCGGCGGGCGGGCCGGGCAAAGCGACCAGGTCTTTGTCTCCCCGGTGCACCCACCAGCCGGGCGCGGTGCCGCGGGGGTTGGCGATCCAGGTGGCCGAAGGAATCTTGAGGGCCTGTTTGCGGTTGGCCTCGGGCATCTTCCAGCCCCGATCCGCAAAAATGCCCTCCAGCCAGGCCAGCACCTGGGGGTCAATTTCCATGCGCTCGCCTAGGGCCGCTGCGATGGCCTCGCGGGTGATGTCGTCGGGGGTGGGGCCCAGCCCGCCCGAGAGCACCACCAGCCGGGCCTTCTGCCAGGCCTCGCGCACGGCCTCGGTCAGGGCCTCGAGGTGGTCGGCCACGCGCAGGGTGCGGCGGATCTCGAGGGCGTAGGGCTGGAGGCTCACGGCAATTTCGGCGGTGTTGGTATCCACCGTTTCGCCGTACAGCAGCTCATCCCCTACGCCGATTATTTCTGCTAAAAACATAATAGCTCCTATACATTACAACAACTTATTAAAAACGTCAAAGACCCGCACCTCTATCATACGGACTGGTCTCGAGGCCGCGGACGCTTTTACGGCATTGGCAGGCCCGAAACGGTGGCCGACCAGCCCTCGATGTGTACCTGGTCGCCGGGGGCCAGCTCCTTGCGCAGCAGGGCCAGGGCGATGGCCCCAAGCCGGGGCGACTCCACGGCGGTGCCCACCCGGCCGACACGCCTGCCCTCGCGGAAGATGTCGGCCCCGCTGGGGAGTTCCTTCTGACCCAGCAGGCCCATGAGCTGGTAGCGGGTGTTGCCCCGGGCCTCGAGCCGGGCCATTATTTCCTGCCCCAGGTAGCAGCCCTTCTTGTAGCTCACCCGGCCCTCCAGCCCCGCTTCCTGGGGCAGCTCACCCAGGGCCTCGGGCAGGTCGGGGATGCCGCGCTCGACCCGCCAGATGTGCCAGGCCTGGTGCCCTACCGGGCTGGCCCCGGCCTCCAGTATCGGCTGAACCAGGGTGTGCGCCTGGCTGGAGGGGGTCAGCAGCCACAGGCCGAATTCGTCGCGCGCCATTACCCATTGCGGGGTCTTCCCCAGGCCCCAGCGCGGGGGGAGGGGGGCCAGCTTTTGCGCCACCGCCTCGGCCTCCGGGCCGTGCAAGCGCAGCAACGACCAGGGCAGCGCTTCGATCTCGACCTGGTCGAAGACAATAAACTTGCGAAAGCGCTCGGCCAGGGCCCTGGCGCTGGGGGAGCTAACCCAGAAGGAGTTGCCCAGGTTGAACACCAGGCCCAGGTGCTCGATCTGGCCTCGGGCGTTCAGAAAGAGGGTCTCGAGCCAGCTATCCGGCAACATTGCGCGGATATTGGAGGTGCACTGGTTGTGCAGGAACTCGGTGCCATCGGGCCCTCTAAGCTCCAACAGACCATGGTTGGAGAAGTCCAGCAGGGCTGCGCCTTGCTGGAGGGCCTCGAGCTCGGCCTCCACATCACCGTAGTTCCACGGGATGCGAAATTCATCCTGGTCGCGCCAGCTAACCTTCAACGATTCGTGTAAGTCTTGCAGATGCACATTTTTAGTCTAAGGCCAGACCCGCTTGAGTTTCTGGAAGAGGGGTCAGGTTTTGCAACGTGCCAATAAAGGGGCGTAGCTTTCTGTGGGGTGCTCAGTTCACCTGTACCCGGTACACGAAATACCCACCCTGACCGGGCAGCAAGGCCGGGGCGCTGCCGCCACCAGGCTGTGGGGCGGTGGGTAGGGGGCAGAGCGCGGCCAGGTTCAGGCTGAGGCTGCTGGTGCTGCCCAGGTCGGGCCGTACCACCGCACCACCTGGACAGACCAGCTCCACCTCGCCGGTGCCGCCGTAGGCGTTCTGTACCAGGGTGCTGAAGAAGGGGATGGGGTCGTAGAGCACCACGTTAAAGATGGGCTGGCTGCCGATGTTCTGGTACTGGATGCGGTACTCCAGCACCTCGCCGGGGCGGCCCTGGGCGCTGGCGGCGAAAGCGGTGTTCTGGCTCACGTTGCGTACCTGCTTTTCCAGCCGCAGCTCCCCACCCCGTATAACAGTGGTGGTATCGGTCAGGCCCCGGGTTTCCTGGACGGCAGGGTTGTTGCCCCAGGCCAGGCCGGCGCTGAGGCTGGCGATATCCACCTGGCCGGCGCTCACCCCTGCGGGCACCAGTACCTGCACCTCGAGGGCACAGGCCGCCAGGCTGCCGTCCGGCTCCCGCGGCCAGCCAGAACCCACGCTAAAGCTCTGCGGCAGCCCCTGGAAGCCCTCGCCAGCGTCGTCGAAGTCGCCGTCGCAGTTCACATCGCGGCGGAGCTGGTAGCCGAACTGCGGGGTGTTGGCCAGGGCCAGACCAACCGTGCCCAGGGTGCCGGGCTTGAACTGGTGCAGGTAGCGCCCCACCCCGGGGCTGGTGGCCTGGCCCGACTGGTCGGGCCGGAAGAGCGAGTTGCGCACCACCCCAAAGTTGTGGGTAAGAATCGAGCCGGCCAGGCTGCTGGCCGAACCCAGGCTGACCACGGCGCCTGTGGAGGTGGGGCCTGTGGCATCGGCCCAGCTTCCCACCAGGGTGGCGGTGCTCCCGTTGTTCCAGCCGGTGGCCGGGCGCAGGGGGTGGGTAAGACTGACGCTGCCCCAGCCCGCGGGTACATACAGGGAATAAAACCCGCTGCCGTCGGTGCTGGCGCTGCGACTGGAAACGCCATCGCTGGCCGTGACCGTTGCACCGCCCACGCCGCGCTCCTGGCCGTCCTGCAGGGCGTTGTTGGCCGAGCCGCCGCCCTCGCCATCGTCGTAGAAGACCCGGCCCTCTACCTGTGCGCCGTGGAAGAGGCCGAAGTCCTGGTTCAGCAGGTTGCTGGCGGCCACGGTGATGGCCCGGCTTCCACCGGTTGGGCTAATAAAAAGCCAGCCAGCGGGGGGGGTTGGGGTGGTGTCGGCGGTGCTGTTGTTGTTGTCCAGCACCAGGCTGTAGCTGCCGGGGGCCACCCCGCTAAAGCTGTAGGCGCCGGTTCCGGGGCTCACGGTCTGGACGGCCAGAACCGTGCTGCCCAGCACCAGCTTGACGTAGACCGTCGTCCCGCTGCTCCAGTCCTCGCTGTTCCTGGCCCCGTTGGGCTCCTGGTCGTGGTAGACCTGGCCGCTCACGTTGACGCCTATCACGTTCAGCGTTGCGCTGGCCGGGCTCTGGTTGCTGCCGTGGTTGGTCTGGAGGGCGCCAGCGGCCAGGGTGTTGGTGTAGCTGCCCGGTGTGCTGGCGGTGACGCTCGCGCTTACAGTGCAGCTCCCGTTGGCCGGTATCTGGGCCCCGGCGGCCAGGGTTACGCTGCTGTTACCGGGGGTGGCGCTCACGCTGCCGCCGGTGCAGGTGGTGCTGGCGTTGGCCGGGCTGGCTACCACCACCCCAGCGGGCAGGTTATCCACCAGGGCCGCGCTCAGGGTGGCGGGGGTGGGGTTGGGGTTGGTAAGGGTGATGCTGAGGGTGCTGGTGCCGCCCGTAGGGATGCTGGCCGGGGAGAAGGCTTTGCTAAGGGAAGGCGGGCTGGAAACCTGGCTATTGGCCGAGACCTCGGCCGTCTGGCTGAAGCTGGTGCCCAGGGTCTGGCTGTTGTAGTTGATCTGGGCGGTGTTGATGATGGTTTGCCCGCCGGCGCTGGGCAGCACCTGTACCCGGAAGCGTACGCTGGCACCCTGACTCGGCAGGATGAGCCCGCCGCTCGAGGCGTTGGCCCCGGTGCCCAGGCGGAAAACCACCCGGTTGTTGGCGCTATCAAACTCGGCGATGTCGTCGCCGGCGGCATCGGTAAAGGTGCCGGTGGGGGCACCGACGGCGTTGGTGAGCACCTGCAAACTCCCCGGCACGTACTGGGTGCCGGCAGGGATGGGGTCGCGCACGACCACATTGGTGGCCCCATCCCCCCCAGTGTTGGAAAAACTCAGGGTGTACTCGAGGATATCGCCCGGCAGCAGGTTTCCCCCGTTGATGTCCTGTCCGGTTTTCGTGAAGGTAGTAGTAAGGTCGGGCACGAACACGTTGACGGCGAAGCTCAGCACCCCTGGTAGGTAAGCGTCCCCGGTGCTAACAAAACTTACGGTGGCAGAGGTTTGGTTGTTGCCGAGCAGCCCTGTGCTCTGAGTCCGATCCAGGTCGAAGCCGAGCTGGTCAATGTAGTTGGGGTTTTTCCCGCTAGCGTGAACACCCAGATCGCTGATGGTGGAGTTGAAGAAGTTGGTTGCAGGATTGTTTGCATCGGAGACATCCGCTCCATTCAAACGCAAACGGTCGCCCGTAATACCCCGGTCGCCCTCGTAAGCCAGAGCACCCAGCCGTGTGGTCACTGTGCCGATGGCAGGGGTCAAAAAACCGGAAACGGTTATATTGACGGTAGTGGTACCGCTGATGTTTGCAAACCCGTCAAAGACATTTAGGTGGCGTAGAGGCTCGCTACTGTGTTGGTAAACCACCACCAGACCCCATCCGGCATAGCGGTCGGAGTTGTTGGGGGAGCCCTGGACGTTGGCTACCCAGTAGGTGCCTGCACCGCCAGCTTGTACGAGTGCGGTCACCTCCACGAACCCTTGGTAGCGTACTCTATTTGGCGCCACGGTGAAGGAGTCGGTCTGGCTGGCGGTAAGGGTGGTATAAGTGGGAAGGGCTGGGGTGCGGAAGCGCACGGTGTTGGGGCTAGGTAGGCTGGGTGCTTCGGCGCCCCAGTAAAGGCCCGCCCAGAGTATGTTTGCCCCGCTGGGCAGCGTTAGATTGGCGCTGGAGGAGTTGAAGGTGCTGGGGTCGCTGTCGGCGTCCACGTAAATCATGGTGAAGTTGTTGTTGTAAAGCGATCCAGATCCATTTCGTGTGTTGACGCACTGGCTGCCGTTGGTACCGCTGGTGGAGCAGGTCATCAGGGTGTTGCCGATGAGCAGGATGTCGCCCTGGGTGTTGGTGCTGTAGCGGCTGGTAAAGTTACGCACCACCTGGGCCTGGGCCAGGCTCAGTGAAAGCATCAGGAAAAGGAGCAAAGTGCGTTTCATCGGCTACCTCCCAGGAAGTCGAGGCGCAGGTAGAAGCCGGGGGCGGTGTCGGGGGTGAGGCCGGTGAAGCCGCCGAAGGTGTAGCCCGCGTTGAGCCACAGGCCCTCTACGACCCGGAAGCTGGCCTCGAGCGAGAAAGCAGTAGCGCTGGTCTGGGTGCCCGGCTGGAACTGGTAGTAGAGAGCGGCCCCCAGGCCCAGCCAGTCGGTGAAGTAGTGGTTGCCGCCCAGGCCGAGCTGGTAGGTGTGGCCGGCGGGGTCGTCGAGCTTGAGGCGGTAGGCGCTGCTGGGGCGGAGCTGGAGGCTTGGGCTGGGGTGGTAGCTGGCGGCCAGGGCCCCCTCGAGGACAAGCTCACCCACGTTGCTCAGGCGGTGGTAGGTGAGCAGCGAGGCCTCGCGCCCGCGCAGGGCGTAGGCCAGGGTAAAGCGGCCCTCCGGGGTGGGTACCACCTGGTAGCTGGCATCCAGCGAGAGGGTCTGCTGCTCGTCGAGCTGCCCGCTGGCCCCGGCCCGCAACACCACCTTGGGCTGCCCGGCGCTCCAGGCGGTCTCGCCCCCCAGGGTGGCGGTGAAGCCCTGGGCCTGGTAGCGCAAGGCCAGGCCAAAGGCACTCTGGTCGGCGCCGGTGGCAAGGCTGCGCTCGTAGCCGGCGCTGGCGTTCAGGCTCCAGTTCTCGGACAGGGGGAGCGGGGCTTCCAGGCCAAAGCGGGCCCGGTTGCCCTCGCCCGCCGCGCCCGGCAGTTGGTAGGCCAGCGAGAGGTTGGCCCCGGCCAGTTTTTGCTTGAGGCCCACCACGCCGCTGAAGCCCAGGCCCCAGGTCTGCACCAGGTCGGCCTCGGCGGTGAGGTTGGCATCGAAGGCGTAGCTGCTGCGGAGGCGGGTGGAGGCGCTCTGGCTCAGGCTGAAGGGCTGGGCGTGGGTCAGCTCGGTGTTGAGCGGGCCGCTCCTGAAGCCCAGCCGCCCCAGGCCGGCCCAGGCCGCTTCCTCCCAGGTGTAGCCCAGCCCACCCCCCACCGAGAAGCTGGGGGAGAGGCGGCGGGTGTAGAGCAGGCCGGTGCGGTTGTTGTTGTCGGTCTGGTGCTCGAGGCTGAGGCGGTCGGCCTCGCTCAGGCTGTAGGCCACCTGGGCCTGGCCCTGCAGCCTGCCTTCGTAGGCCAGGTTGGCGTTCGACTCGAGGGGGCCGTTTTTGCCAGAGACCTCGAGGCCGTAGCGCTCGGCGCTGCCCCGGCTGTAGCTCACTTTTACGCCAAAACCGGGTAGCTGGTAGGCGGCCTCGGCCCCGTAGCGCCAGCCCTGGGTGGGCAGGTAGGCCGCCCCCAGGCCAAGGCTAAAGTCGCCGGCTTTCCAGCGAACCCCGGCCCCGTAACCCAGTGCGCGGTGGCCGCCCTGGGGGGCGTAGGTGACCTCGAGCAGAACCGGCTGGAAGTCGGGGTCGCTGGGCCAGAGCGGACGGCTCAGGGTGAGGAAGCCGGTATCGGCGTCCAGCACGTAGTCTTTGAGGCGCTCGAGGCGGCTCTGGCTGGAACCTATCCAGAGCACCACCTGCTCGCTGCCGGGCTCGGCCGGGCTGGACAGCCGGTAGTAGCGGGTGCCATCGGGTACGATGCGCTCGCTGCGGCTGCCGGCGGGCAGATACCCCACGAAGCCCTGCAGGGCCAGCTCGCCACCCGGTGCACCGGCGGAGCCCGTCCCGAGAGGGGATTGTCCGCCCGGTGCACTGGCGGAGCCAGTCCCGAGAGGGGATCGTCCGCGGGTTTCCAGGCGCAGAGCGGTGCCCTGGGGCAGCCCGTCCAGGCCAAACACCCCCAGCTTGTCGGCATAGTAGCCCAGGCTGAAGGCCTCCTGGTCGTAGCGCAGAGCAAAAGGCTCGTCCGAGCGCAGGGGCAGGCTGGCCTCCTGGCCGCTGCCGGTGAGGGGGAAGCGCCCGGTGGGGTCGGGCTGGTCGCGCAGGCCGGTTTGCAGCCGGGGCTGGCCCGCCTCAAAGCGCAGCGAGCCGTCCAGCGCGCCTTGCAGGAGGCCTGGGCCCAGGGGGCTTTCCAGATAGCCCCGGCCCAGTCCGAACACCTCAAGGCTATCCCCAAGGCGCACCCCCAGGCTCCCCTGAAGCTGCCACAGGGTGTTCTGGCGGCCCAGCACGAAGAACTCGGCCTGTTCTTGCAGCTCCCCGGTCGCCAGCCGCAGGCGCAGGGTGGTGGGGGTGGCGGTGGGCTTCAGGCGCAGCCGGGCCACCCCGTCCTTTAGCAGCACCTGGTACCCCGAGAGCAGCGGGAAGGCGTCCTCCTCCAGGGGCTCCTGGGAGGCTTCCACGTTGAGGGGGCCGAAGCCCGAGGCCAGGCCCAGCGCGTCCACGGCCCGCACCTCCAGCTCCAGCGGGGTGCGGCCATCGGCCAGCAGGCGCAGGGGGCGCACCTCCAGCCGCACGGGGCTACCGGCCAGGAAGACCTCTACCCGATCCGAGCCCAGAGGGGTTTGTACCTCGATCAGGTTGCGGCCCGGCTGAAGCGGCAGGCCGTAGTACTCCAGGCGCTGGAGGCCGAGGGCGCTGTCGTAGGTGGCCTGGCCCAGGAACTTAGAGTCTATGGGGGTTCCGTTCACGCTCAGGCGGGTCTCGAGGCCGTTGGGGGTTTGCAGCACCACCCGGGCTTTATCGCTGCGGAACACGCTGCCGGGCAGGGGCTCCTGGATGAAGCCGTCGCGGGTTTTAACCACGATGGGCTGGGCTTTTTCCAGGTCGGCCAGGCGCTGCTGGCCCTGCAGGTAGACCTCCCGGTCGCCTACCTGCGCGGTCAGGGTGGCTTCGGGTATGGGGCCCAGGGCCTCGCGGTGGCGGAGCTGGTAGGTGAGCTGGCCCTGGCGCTGGTAGGGCAGCTCGAAGTAGAGGCGGCCCTTCTCGTCCTGGCGGGGGTCGGGGATGGGGCGGCCGTCCAGCCGGGCCGAACCGGGCTCATAGGCGCTCTGGGCGGGGGGCTGGTGGGTGAGCAGCAGGCGCTCGAAGGGGGCGCTGCCCTCCACCTCAAAGTCCAGGGTGACGGTGGAAAGCCGCCGGGGCTCGAGGATGGGCAGGGCCAGCAGGGTGGCCCTGGCCGGGAGGGAGGCCGGGGTGCTGCCCACAAAGGCCGTGACCTGGTTGTCGAGCGGGCCAACCCGTTCGGCCCGGGCCTCCAGCTCCAGCTCGCGCACCTCGCCGGGCTGTAGGGTAAATTCCAGGCTTTCCGGCAGGGTCATCCGCAGGCCCTCGGCGGGCGACTCCTGCAGGCGCAGGCTGAGCGGGTGATCGGTGGGGTTGCCGAGCCGGATGGTGAAGCGAGCCTGGCCGCCCACCAGCGCCCGGCCCGGCTCGACGGTTTTCTCGAGCTGCACCAGCACCCGCTGGAGGGTGTCGGGCGCGCTGGGGTTGCCGCCGTTGGAGGAAAGTTGCGCCAGGAACGGGCCCTCGGCCGCCGGGCCAAAGCGCACCCGGGCGGTGTAGGAGTGGGTGGCGCTGGCCCCGGGGGCCAGTTCGCCGCTAAAGACCGGGGTCTGCGCCACCTCCAGCCACTCGGGGTGGCTGTCGCGCAGCTCGTAGTTTAGGGGGGCCTGGCCGGCGTTGCGCACCACCAGGCGCACCTCCACTTCCTCCCCCGGCACCACCCGGCGCTTGTCCTGCGTGCGCGAGAGCTCGGCTACCGGGCGCAGCACCCGCACCTCGGCCTGGGCTTCGCGGAGGGGTTGATTGCTTTCGCTGAGCAGGCGGGCGGTATTGACCACCACCGCAGGGGCCTCGGCGGTTACGCGGGCGCGCACCTCGAGCACGCGTTCGGCCCCGGCTGGAAGCTCGAGCACCTCGTCGAGGTTGGGGCCTTGCAGTCCGCTGGGCAGGCTGTCCTGGAGGCGCACCCGGCCCGCCTCGTCGCCGGTGTTCTGCACCCGCAGGCGGTACACCACCGTACCGCCCACCGGGGCCGTGGGCGATAGGGCCTCCTTCTGCAGGGTGAAGGTGGCCGGCTGGATGATTCTCAGTTGGGCGCTGGTTTTCTGCCCCCAGGGGCCCAGGGTGGCGCCAACCTGGGGCTCGCTCTTGCACAGGGCTTTTGCCCGCACCTGCAGCACGGCCTCCCGGCCCTGGGCGATGGGGGCCACCAGGCGGGGGGCCTCGAGGGCTTCCAGGCAGGGGGGCAGTTCAAGCTCGAGGTCGGCGGGCAGCAGGCGCGGGAAGGCGGTGCGGGCCCGGGCGGTTAGAAGGGTTTCTTCCCCTACGCGTAGGGTGGTGGGGGTTGCTTCCAGGCTCAGCCGAACCTCCGGATAAACCCGGAAGCGCACCTTCTGGGCCTGGCCGCCCTCCAGGGTGACGGCCTGGGGCCCCTCGATCCGGGCCCCGTCCAGTTGGGGCGCGAGGGGGTAGGTGCCCGGCGCCAGGCTCAGGCGGGCCCGGCCCTGCTCCAGCACCACGGGCTGGCCGTTCACCGCCAGCGGCAGGTCGAAGGGCTGCTCGTCTTCTGGCAGCACCAGTACCGCCTCGATTTCCAGGGTGGACGCGGGCGCGGCGGCGGGAATTGTCGCAGCCGGGGCTGGTTTTTCCACCACATAGCGCACCAGGCCACCTGCACAGCCGAAGCGGGCGGTCTGAGCATCCAGGGCCTCCCCGCCTTCCACCTCCATCCGCACCAGGCGGTAGCCTTCGGGCAGGGCCGGCAGCCGAAGGATGCGAATTTTGTCGCCCTCCACGGCAGGGGTGATATCGAGCGGCTGGCCGCTGCTGTCCTGCACCAAGGCCTGCACCGGGCGTGGGGGCACCACCCGGAAGGCCGTTGGCTCCACCTCCATACAGGCGTCCACCCGGAAGCCGATGGTGTTGGAGTACTGGGTGGCGGCCGTGGGCTGGCGGAAGCCGAAGGTAATCAGGCCGGACTGTTGAATCTCGTAGTAGGCCCAGCTCCGGTCGCCGGAGACGGGGCGGCGCTCCTGGGTTCCGTCGGGCAGGCGCACCCGGCCCTCCATCTCCTTCTCGCCGTCCTCGTCGTAGAAGCCCACGCGCAAGGGCAGCACCTCGGGGCTCACCTTGAGCACGAAGGGCTCGAGCCAGTCCTGCCCCCGGATGGTGGCCACCGAAAGCGGGTTCACTGCCTGAAAAGGCCGCACGTCGTAGAGCTGTAGGGTGGGGTCAATGAGCAGCTCGGCGGCCTCCGGCACGCTGGTCTGGATGCGGTAGCGGAAGGCGTTTTTGCCCAGCCCGGCCAGGCGGCTCTTGAGCAGGTATACCCCCGGCTCCACCGGTCCCCGGAAGAACAGCACCCAGCGGTGCGGCTCCACGCTAAAGTTCTCCTGGGCCAGCACTTTTCCATCCCGAATCAGCACAAACTCGGCCAGTATCTGACCTTGTCCTTTGTCATAGCGCTCGTCACCCAGCTCTTCCTGGCCCTTCAAGGCCCGGCGGTAGTCGGTGGGGTCGAAGCCAGGGGAGTAGATCTGAAGGTTCAGGATGGTGGGTTTGCTGACCACCACGCTGGCCCGCAGCTCCTGGATTTCCCAGCCCAGCGCGTCCCCCGGCGCGACGCCCTTGAGGTCGGTGCGGGCCTGGCCCAGCGCCACCGAAGCAAACAGAAAGAAAAGCCAGAAAAGCCCGCGATGGATGCCCGCTAGGGTGTCTTGGGTTCTTCCAAACATCACGGATACCTCCAGCGCACCTGCGGATCGGTCAGGTGAGGGGCTAAGGGGCCGTCCAGGTCGTAGGTCAGGGTCTGCCGGCCCTGGAATTGGGCAAACTGGAAGACCCGCTCACCGCCGCCGGGGAGGGGGTCGGTGAGGGTCAGGTCGTTGAGGGACTCGGCGGATTCCAGTACCAGTACCACCCGGAAGCCCTCCGGCAGCGGAAGCAGTTGCTTGCTGAGCCGCAGGGGGCCAAACTCCAGCACGGTCTGGCGCTGGGCGCGGGCCAGGCCTGCGGGGCGCTCGAGGGGGAAGTCGCTCACGGTCAGGCCCTCCACCCGCACCCGGTGGCGGTAGCCCGCTCCCTGGGCCTCGGGGTGGGGGAGGGGCGGGAAGGGGGCCGAGGCCGGCTCGAGCATCACCTCCCACACCCCGCCCGTCAGGTTGCGGAAGCTGTAGCGGCCTTCGGCATCGGTCAGGGCCTGCCAGCCGTTGCCGAGGACGACCCGGGCCCCCGGCAGCGGCACATCCAGGCCGGCGGTGTACAGGCCGTCGCGGTTGGTATCCAGAAAGACCCGGCCCAAGAGCAGATGGGGTGCAGCCAGCGCACCCGGCTCGACCTGTACCGCAGCCGAGGCCACCGCGCTGGCTACCGCAGTTCCGCCTGCACTATCCCCGGTGGCCTGCACGGTGTTTTTCAGCTCACTGCCGGCCCCCGCCAGCACCCGCATGCGGTAGCGAACCTCCACCCGAGCCCCCGGGGCCAGGGTAAGGTTTTCCCAGACCAGGCGGCCGTTTTGCCGAACGGGTTCTGCGGGGCTGGCGCTACCGGCCTGGTATTGCAGGTGGGGGTCGGGGGTGTCCTCGAGGCGCACCGTGAGGGGAACCTGCCCCACATTGACCGCGGTCAGGGTGTAGGTGAGCAGGTCACCCACCCTCACCTTTCTGGGCTCCACCCGCTTTTCCAGAAGCAGGGCCGCCGCCTGCACCCGCAAGGTGACGCTGTTGGATACCAGGGGGTTGCCAATTTCGGGGGAGCGCAGGCTAAAGCGGTTCACGATGGTCGCATTGTCGGGCGCAGCGGCGCTGACCCGCACCCGCAGGCGCAGGGTGAGGGTGCTCTGGGCCGCCAGTGTCAGGTTCCAGTGCACGGTGCGGGTTCCGGGGTCGAAGACCCCCCCATCGGAGGCCGAGAGGAACTCGAGGTGGCTGTCCAGCACATCTTCAACCTGCACGTTGGGTACTGCGAAAGGCAAGGGATTCTCGACCTGCAGGCTATATTCCACCCCCTGCCCAGGACTCACGGCGGGCCCGCTTGAGCTGCTTTTGAACAGGACAATCTGAGAGAGATCCCAGACCCGCGCGACGCGATCCACGGTGGGGTCGGTGTTGCCGGTGCTTCCGGAGCGGGCCAGCAGCCTGAACTCAAAAGCAGGTGTACCGGCGGGCAGGGCCGATATACAGGCCTGGAAGTCCAGGGTGTTTCCCGGAGCCAGCGTGATGGGGGTGGACAGGCCGCCTCCGCTCATGGTGCGGTAGGTCAGGTTCACGCCGCTGGGCAGCCCAAGGGCTTCCAGGGTGTAGGTGTCGGGGGCGTTGCCGCTGTTGAGCAGGGTATGGCGAAAGCAGTAGGGCTGCCCGGCCAGCGCCTCGGCCTCCTGCCGATCGGCGGTGCCTGCGGCCTGTGGGTTGCCGATGGGCCCCAGGGCGTGGGCGTACTCGGCGGCAACTTGCAACGAAACCTGGGTCTGGGCGCTGCTCTCGCTGGAGGTGGCACGGGCCAGGTTAATCCGCTCGCCCGGTGCGGCATCGGCTTCCACCTGCATACGGAAGCTAAAGACCGCCTCCTCCCCCACCTCGAGGCCGTCCAGCACCAGCCGGAGGCCGCGCACGCTGGCGGGCTCGAGGCTGCTCCAGTTGGCCCCGTCGAAGTACTCCAGGCGGCCTTTGGCTGCACTGGCAGAGCCAGCCAGATACACCAGGCCACTCAGCTCGGGTATATCCAGCCGATCCTCTACGTAGATTGACCCGGCGGCCCGCGCACTGCCCAGGTTCTGTACCCGTAGGGTGAAACCCACGGCCTGGTTTTGGCGAACCGGGTTCGCATCCACCGACTTAACCAGGCTCAAAGCCGGCCCGGTGCCGATGCGAATCGAGCTAAAGTTGTTCTCATCGCGGGTACCGTCGGGGCAGGCGGCCACGGGGCTAATCAGCAGCTCATCACTGGCCGAAGGCGGGGTTTGCACGGCCATAATCAGGCGAGCTTCCTGTCCCATATCCAGACGGAGGCTGTTCACCTCCGGTTCACCGGGGTCAAGCTGGGCGTTGGCGTTGGCATCCAGATAAAAACGTACGGCGCTGGGCGTCCAGGAAGCCCCGTTCTGTAGCCAGCTTAGGCTGAACGAAAAACTTTGGTTGCCAAGGTTTTGCAGGCGATAAGCAAAATAGGCGGTTCCGCTGGCCGGGGTGGTGGTGCGCTGGCCGGGGCTGACAAGGCTCCCATTGGGGGTCATGGCCGGAACGCACACTGCCTGTACCAGGGTTTCTACTTCGTTGGATAAATACACCTGACCGTTGACAATCGCCGCAGCCTGGTTGCGAATTACCGTTCCGGCGGGCGCGGCCCAGGCTATACTCATCCAAAACAGCACCCATACCAAGCCGACCCATAGGCTGGCCCTTCCAAAAAACACACAGTTTCGGACGGTATCCAACCCCAGGGTGTAGTGGGCGGCTTGTGCGGATGCAGGTATTTGCATAGATTCTTCTTCATTTGTGCCCTGCGAGGGCGGATAGCCCTCGCAGGGGGGTGGTGAAAACTTACTGCACCTGTACGCGGAAGCTGAGGGTGATGGTGGCCCCTGGTGGCATGGTGTCGGCGCTGGTAATGGTGTTGTCGCCGTTGGTATCTACGGCCACGTAGATCGACTGACCCGCCGACAGCGTAGTTGGAGCGGTTGCGCTCCAGGTGCTACCGTCGGTCGAGTAGAGCACGGTGCCGCTGAAGCCGCTAATGCTGGCACTCACGCTTACGAAGCTGGTGTAGCTGGGCAGCGGATCGCTCACCACCACCTGGGCCAGGTTGCCCGTACCGATGTTCTGGGCGACCACGGTGTAGAGAATCTGATCGCCGGGCAGGGCGACCGCCGCATTAGCATCCCGGACGGTGGCGCTGCTGCCCACGTAGCTCACCGCGCTCTTGGTCAGGCGCAGGTCGCCGCCCACCACGGTGGTGGTTTCTGAGGCCGTGGCGGTGGCCGTAGTGCTGGCAACGGTGCAGCTTGCGGTCAGGGTATTGACGTCAGTTCGTCCGATGGGCTCGCCTGCGGGGGTCAGGATTCGTACATACACGGTCTGGCTACCGCCGTTGGCGGCTACCGCGACGCCACTCAGGCTGGGTGCCCAGGTGCTGCCATCCAGCGAGTACTGGTAGGTCCAGCCGAAGCTCCCGCCGCTACCGGAGATGCTGCAGGTCGCACCGCTGTTGGAGTTGTTGGTCAGGGTGTGGGTGTACTGGATGGTGCCGGGGCTGGTGACGGTTCCACTGCGGTCGGGCGTCAGGCTCACCTGGGCTACCAGGTTCACATCCACTGCGCCGGCAATGGTGTCGCTTACGCCGGGCAGGGTGGTGCTGGTAATGGTCAACTGCACGTTGTCGCTGCTACCGGCGGTCGCATCCACTGGAGCTGCGCCGGCGGGCACCTGTACGGCTGCGATGAAGCATGCGGTGGTCCCCGCATTTACCAGGCTGCTGTTGCTGACCGGAGCCGGGGTAGGGGTGTCCATCACGCCGTCGCAGTTCGTATCGGGATAAAAGACCGCCGTCCAACCCGCAGGCAGGCTGGCCGTGAGGTTATAGGTATCCGGGTTGGCGCCCGTGTTGCTGACCTCGAAGGGGAAGTAGGCCACGCCACCAGGGTTGACCGCAGGGTTGTAACCGGGGCGGGTGTCGTTGGCGGGGTCGGGACCTTCGCCGCCGGAAGCCCCGTTGGTGTTATGGGCGACATCCAGGCTGTAGCCCGAGACCACCGTGGTCACGGCCAGGGTGGTTGCATCCACTCCGTCCAGCAGGGCGCCCACGCTACCGCTGGGGTTGTTCACCGAGGTTGCAGTCAGGGTGACGCTGCCGCCCGTGGTCTGGCTGGCCGGAATGGCGCAGCGCACCACCACGGTGTAGGTCGCACCGGCCGCCAGCGGGCCCACCGAGCCGGAAAGCGGGGTTACACCGTCGGACTGCAGGATGGTGCAGGCGCCCAGGGTGCTGCTGCCCAGGCTGAGGGTGAAGCTATCGGGGGCATTGCCGGTGTTTTGCAGGGTGGAGTTGAAGGTCACTGTGCTGCCGGAGTTGGCGCTTGCGATGGTCTGGGTATCGGCCCCGTCTATAGCGCTGGCCCCGGTGCCGCCGATGGCCACGCTGTAGCGGCTGGCGGCGGTGTTGTTGGTGGTGTTGGAGGTGGTGGTCTGGTTGGCAGTTCCGTCGTTATAGGCAACGGTGGCGGTGTTGGGATACGCGGTGCCAGCTGGGGCACTGGCGGGTACGGTGGCCTGGAAGCTGAAGGTGTACGAGGCGGTCTGGGGGAAGAAGGCCCCGCTGCCGCTAATGAACATTCCTACCCGGTTGGAGCCGTTGCCCACGAAGGGGAAGGTGGGGGCGGTGGTGCTCCAGGCGGTGCCGCCGTCGGTGCTGTAGACGATCTGGACAGTGCCAGCCCCAGCTGTGCCGGTGGGGGCAGCGGGTACGCTCAGGCCGGTGGGGATGGTGTCGGAGATCAGGATGCCGGTGCCGGTGAGGCCGCTCACGCTCACGCCGCTGGCGGCACTGCCGCCGGTGTTGGCGCCGGAGATGGTGTAGGTGATGGTGCTGCCGGGGGCGACGGGGCCTGCCGGGCTGGCCGACTTGGTGGCGGTGAGGATAGCTGCGGTGGTGGCGACAGCGCGGGCCCAGTTGTTGGTGTCGGTGGTGCTGGGGCTGCCCGCCGAGGTGCCCTCCAGGTTTAGGTTGCCAAACTGGCCGCTGGTAGCCGAGGCGGGAATAGTGCCAGCCACAATCACGCAGGCGCTGGCGCCCGGGGTGCCCTGGCGGGTCAGGGTGACGCTGGTGATGGGGGTGGTTTCGCCTGAGTCGAGCGTACCGTTACAGTTGGCGTCCAGGTAGATGTTGGTTCCGCTCAGGTCGAAGCTGTCGCCCGCGTCTTGCGCCAGGGTCAGGTTGATGGTATCTGTGCCGTTACCAGTATTACTGACCGTGTAGCTAAAGTAAACCGGGGCGCCAGCCAGGGCGGTGCGGGTCTGACCTGGAGTGGTGGTACTGCCGTCGGGAGTGATGCTAAAGCTGTAAACCTGCTGTACTACCGTGATGACCTGGTTGGAGGTGGTAGTTCGGGGCTGGCCAGCGGAGTCGATGTAGCTGGCCGAGGCCTGGTTGGAGATGTTGGTGCCAGCAGGCGTCTGCTGGGCCAGGGCCAGGCCCAGCAGCATCAGCGCTGCAAGCACGATGGGGTAGATTCTCTTCATGTATTTTCCTCCTATTTATCGCACGACAACGCGAAGCGTAAGGGTAAGGGCTTGTTTAGGTTCCATCTGTGGTATTACCCAGCGGGCGTGGGTGTATTCTTCGGGCTTAACTTCTACTTCCTTCTCTACCTCCTTGCCGTTCTCCACAACTTTGAGCTTTCGCTTGAGGGGGGGGCGACCATAGCTTTTCCCTCCGTCAAAGCTAAACTCAGGAACAATCAGGGTATCTCCCAGGCGCAAAGGCAGGGCGCTTTGGGCCTGGTAGGTGGTGGTGGGGGGGATGGGTATCACCAGGGCTACCTGGCGGAGCGGGCTGGTGAGGGTGTTCAGGGCGGTGAGCTGATACTCGATAACCTGGCCCGGCTTTGCATCCAGAGCGGGCTCGAGCCGCTCGACGGTACGGTTTTGCTCCTGCACGCTCACGACCCGGAAGGCCTTAAGGTCGAGCCGTACATCGCTTGCGGCTTGCGCCAGCACCAGACCGACCAGACCTAGCAAGACTGCTCCTAATCGCCACCCGAAGTGTTGAATCATTCCTGTTCTCCTCAAAAAAAACGACGACCGACCTATGAGCCGGTCGCGCCACTGGCTCACTCCAGCCCCTGGGCGCCCGTGTGGGGTACTGGAGATCAACGCCTCTCAGAGTTTGATTCTAAATGTAGCCTTTGAAAGGCTTGTGCAAAATAAACATAATTTTTTGCTGAGTGGGAGATAAATGTCTGGAACTATTTTTTTGATTGATAAAAGGAAATACCCTACACGGGTATCTCAATAAACGCGTAGATATAGATAGCGAAGCAGCACATCATTTCTAGATCAGCTAGGCCAGACTGGGGTATACCTGGTACACCTTGTACGGGTATTGGTATAACCAGAGCCATGGTAACCGGAGCCGAACCGATATCATACCAGTTTCGCTTGAATCCTTTACCGCCAGGCGCAGTCAGAGTGAAGGATTCAAGCTGATCGAAGGGAGTAGAAAAGCACTTCGGTATTGTTTAGGCTTGCCAAAGAGAACGATACTACCGAAATGCGCATCAAATCCAGTACCTGCTAGCTGTTGCTGGCTAGAAGTGAGCTCCCAAAGGCCAGCGCAGTTTGGTGACTTATCAAAAGACAAAATGAGTCATCTATTTTTTTCTTTGATAACCACACGATACCCTTGTCCAAATACCGTTTCGATGTAACGGGGTGTTTTGGGGTCATCGCCCAGCTTGCGCCGCAGCAGCGCCACATAGCTATCAACCACCCGCTCATCTACAGTGCTACCACGCTCGGCTCCCCAGACCCTTTGCAAGAGGCGCTCGCGGCTCCAGACCTCGCCGGGGTTCTGGGCCAAGGTTAGTAGCAGATCGAGCTCGGTTGGAGAGAGCTCGAGTAGTTTTTCGCCCTGGAAAACCTGACGGCGCTTGAGTACGATGCGCAAATCCTGAAGGGTGATTTCTTGTTCGGGTCGGCTGCGCCGTAGCAAGGCCCTAACCCGGGCCACCATCTCGCGCACGCTCATAGGCTTGGTCAGATAATCGTCGGCGCCGAGCTCGAGCGCACGTATGCGAATTTCTTCGGTGCCCTGGGCGCTTATAACCAGGATGGGCAGGCTCCAATCGGCCTCGCGCAGCTCGCGGATGACCTCGAGGCCCCCCAGGCCCGGCAAGCCCAGGTCAAGAATCATCAGGTCGGCTTGCGGCGCTATCTGCACTGCATCCAGCCCGTTGGTTGCCAGCAGGGCAGTGTAACCCTCGTGTTCCAGCGCAGTGATTACCAGATGAGCTAGCTGTGGATCATCTTCAACAACCAATACACGTTCCATAAGCCCATTACAAACTATACCGGTACCATGCCAGGTTTTTGGGTCAAAATGTCAAGCTCGGTTCAAGCTGCACGATCCCCTACTTCTTGGAGGCTACTGCTCGAGGCTATCAAAACAACTGGAAACAAAAAATGTAGGTGCTTGCAAGCACAAGCACCCATGAACCTGATAAGAGGCCTTTTACTTGATGAGCCCCAACTGCAGCACCGCGTCGCGCTCGTCGGCCAGCTCCTTGGCGGTAGCATCCATTTTGCTGCGGCTGAACTCGTTGATCTCCAGGCCCTGCACGATTTCAAAGTCGCCGTCTTTGCAGACGCAGGGGTAGCTGTACACCAGCCCTTCGGGGATGCCGTAGGAACCGTCGGAGGGAACGGCCATGCTGACCCAGTCGCCGGCCGGGGTGCCCAGGGCCCAGTCGCGCATGTGGTCAATGGCCGCACTGGCCGCCGAGGCCGCCGAAGAGGCCCCACGGGCCTCGATAATCTCGGCACCGCGCTTGGCTACTTTGGGGATGTAGGTATTGACATACCAGTCGTGGTCGCCCACCAGCTCGTAGGCGCTTTTGCCGCCCACCTCGCAGTGGAACAGGTCGGGGTATTGGGTGACGGAGTGGTTGCCCCAGATGGTCATTTTCTTGATCTCGGTGACCGGCACCTTGAGCCGGGCGGCCAACTGTGAGATGGCCCGGTTGTGGTCGAGGCGGGTCATGGCGTGAATCTGACGGGGCGAGAGGTTGGGGGCGTTTTTGTAGGTGATGAGGGCGTTGGTGTTGGCGGGGTTGCCCACCACCAGCACCTTGACGTGCTTGCGGGCGTTCTCGGAGAGGGCCCGACCCTGGGCGGTGAAGATGGCGCCGTTGGCCTGGAGCAGGTCGGCGCGCTCCATGCCCTGTTTGCGGGGCATGGCCCCTACCAGCAGGGCATAATCGGCATCGGCAAAAGCGACGTTGGGGTCGTCGGTGGGGACGATGCCAGCCAGGGTAGGGAAAGCGCAGTCCTCGAGCTCCATAATTACCCCATTGAGGGCCTTGAGGGCCGGGGTAATCTCCAGCAGTTGCAGAATCACCGGCTGGTCTTTGCCGAGCATCTCACCCGCGGCAATGCGGAACAACAGGCTATAGCCAATCTGACCGGCAGCGCCGGTAACCGCCACACGTACAGGGGATTTCATCTGAAAACTCCTTTCGTTGGGCCGTAGCCCATCTTTACCGCTCACGATAATAACGCGGCAAAAGCCGAATGTCGAAGGACAAAGGTTGGGGGTAGTTACACCGGTTGGGGAAGGGGTTTTATACCGGTTCCGCTCGAACCCTTCACCTTTGGGTGTAATCAGTAGGTAAAGGGCTCGAGCCGACCGAAGGGAGTAGGAGTGCGTATAACCAATACAACGCTCTAGACCACAAATACCCTATGGGCGTAACATTGCCTACATGACCGTTAGCCGCTACTACGACGTGAAACGTGATGAGCGAGGCAAGCGCTACCTGGAGCCTTTTATCGAGGGTTCGCTTCTGTTGGGGCTGCCCCTGCTGAACAAGGGCACCGCTTTCACCCACGAAGAACGCAAAGCCCTCAAGCTCGAGGGCCTTTTGCCGCCCCACGTGACCAGCCTCGAGGAGCAGAAGCAGCGCAACTACCGGCGCTACTGCCTGATTGAAAACGACCTGGAAAAGCACATCTTTTTGCGCAACCTACAAGACCGCAACGAGGTGCTTTTCTTCGCCCTTTTCGCCGACCATATGAGCGAGATGCTGCCCATCCTCTACACCCCCACGGTGGGCGAGGCGGTCAAGCAGTTCTCGCACATCTACCGTTACCCGCGGGGCTTTACCGCCTCCACCGACAACATCCACGAGATCGATCAGGCCCTGGCCAACGTACCCCTCAACGATGTGCGCCTGGCCGTGGCCACCGACTCCTCGGCCATTCTGGGCATTGGCGACCAGGGTTTTGGGGGCATGGCCATCTCCATCGGCAAGCTCTCCATCTACACCGCTGCGGGCGGCCTGGGCCCCGACAAGGCCCTGCCCATCGAGCTGGACGTGGGCACCAACCGTGCCGACCTCATCAACGACCCGCTTTACCTGGGAGTGCGCCACCGCCGGCTCTCGGGCGAGGAGTACTACGCCTTTATGGATCGCTTTGTGGAGGCTTTTTGCAAGCGCTACCCCAACGCGGTCATGCAGTGGGAAGACTTCGGCAAGGACACGGCTTTTGCGGTGCTCGAGCGCTACCGCAAGGTGCTCCCTTCCTTCAACGACGACATCCAGGGCACCGGGGCGGTCACGCTGGCGGGGGTGCTCTCGGCCTGCCGTATCAAGGGCCAGAACCTTTCCGACCAGCGTATTCTGGTCTATGGGGCCGGGGCCGGGGGCATCGGGGTGGCCCAGGCCCTGCTCGATGGCCTGATGCGCGAGGGTCTGACCGAGGCCCAGGCCCTGGAACGCCTGTTTGTGCTGGACTCCAAGGGCTTGCTGCTCAGTAACCGCAGCATGGAAGCCTACAAGCAAAAGTTTGCCAAAGACCCGGCCACAGTCCAGGACTGGCTCATTGCGGGCGACGCCCCCAACCTGTACGAGACTGTGGTGCACGCAAAGATTACCGTTTTGCTGGGGCTTTCGGGCCAGGCGGGCTCGTTTACCGAACCCATCGTGCAGGCGGTACAGGCCAACGCCGAGCGTCCGGTCATCTTCCCACTCTCCAACCCCACCAGCTCTTCAGAGGCGATCCCCGAGGAAATTTTGCGCTGGACAGGCGGCAAGGCTCTGGTGGCCGCCGGAAGTCCCTTTGCGCCGGTGGAGCTGGGCGGCCAGGTTTACCCAATCGGCCAGGGGAACAACGCCTTTGTGTTCCCTGGGCTGGGCTTCGGTACGGTGCTTGCTAAAGCTAAAGAAGTTTCCGATGCCATGGTGCTCGAGGCGGCCTACGCCCTCTACGACTACACCCGCCAGCACCACCCCGACCGCATATACCCCCCCACCTCGGAACTGCGCGAGGTGAGCCAGTTGGTAGCCTCGAGGGTGATCCGCCAGGCCATGAAGGAGGGTCTGGCTCGCGAGGAGCGCCTGAAGGGGCTGGGTATGGAGGCCATCCAGGCCTATGTGGCCGAGCGCTTCTGGCAGCCCCGGTATCTGCCCTACAAACCTACTGCCGACAACATATAATACGCATTTCGGCAGTATCGTTCACTTTGGCAAGTTTAAACGATACTACCGAAATGCTTTTCTACTCCCTTCGGTCGGCTTGAATCCTCCACCTCTGACTGCGTCCAACGGTGAAGGATTCAAGCGGAAAGGGTATTAGAGACTGTCTTAATAGCCTCCCTCATGCTATAGTCACGCATGGAACTCAGACAAAGCCGCTACCCCAGCGATCTGACCGACCAGGAGTGGGCTATTCTGGCACCCCTGATGCCCCAGCCCTCCGCCGCCCCCCATCGCCCCCGGGAGAATCCCTGGCGGGAAATCCTGAACGGCATCTTCTACATCACCCGCGCCGGCTGCGCCTGGCGCATGATGCCCTATGACCTGCCCCACTGGAAAACCGTCTATCACTACTTCCGTTTGTGGCGCAAATCGGGTTTTCTGGAACAGATACATACCACCCTGCGCGAGAAAACCCGCCGTAAAGCAGGACGCCTGCCCGAACCCAGCGCGGGGATTCTGGATAGCCAGAGCGTGAAGACCTCGGGAAAAGGGGGGTCAGGGGGTATGACGCGGGCAAGAAGGTAAAGGGGCGCAAACGGCATCTGCTGGTGGATACACAAGGGCTGGTGTTGGGAGTCAAGGTGCTGCCCGCCCACCTCACGGATGCGGAGGGCGGGCGAGAGGTGCTGGAGGGGGCCAGGGGGCTGTCGAAGCGGTTGTCGCATCTGTTTGTGGATGGGGGGTACAAGCGCAGGTTTGAGGAATGGGTTCGGCGCACCTTGGGCTGGACGGTGGAGGTGGTGCGCAGGCCGGATGCCAACTTCCGGGGTATTTGGTGGCCTAAAGACCAGCCTCTTCCGGAGGACTTGGAGGAGGAAGTGCGGAAGAGGACGCGGGGGCATCGGGGGTTTGTGGTGATTCCCCGCAGATGGGTGGTGGAGCGGACGTTTGCCTGGCTGAGCTTCAATCGGAGGCTGAACCGGGACTATGAGCTTCTACCTGAGAGCTCAGAGACCTTCATCCACACAGCGATGATTCGGCTTATGGTCAGAAGATTGGCCTCCTAGAAAGTATTAAGACAGTCTCTCAGATAGTTTGGCTTTGCCCTCGAGGTGCGAATGCCAGTGAGTCCCGACAGAGAATTGCCCACTGACGAACAGCCTTGCCAGCTCACCATCCTTGCGATTACCGGGGTGCGGTCGGCCAAATGCGTATTGGCCTATCATCTTTTTGTTTGGTTTTTTGCCCAGGTGGCTAGGGCCTCGAGGGCCGGTTGCAGCGCTTGGCCCGGGGAAGTAAGAGCATACTCGACACGAGGCGGCACTTCTTGATACTCGCTTCGGCTAATTAGACCCAGCTCCTCCAGCTCTTTTAAACGCAACGACAGGCTTCTTGGCGGTAAAGCGGTGGTCTGCTGCAACGCACCAAACCGCAATGCGCCTTGCTGTAGCGAACGCAAGATGGTATACACCCCGCGTTGACCCAATACTTCCAGTATTTCCTCGAGGGTTTGTGCTTGGGCTTTTACCATAGTTATAACGTACCCAAAACACTTCCGAGCCAAGTACCCCAGCACTACAAAGCAACTATACGGTCAGTTTGGAAAAAAATCCAGAAAATGTAAGGGAGAAAAAATCCAACTTGACCGGCATTCCCAACAATGAACCGCCTCAATTTCCGGCCGGCTTGGGCAGATACTGCCGCCCCCAGCGATCTATAGCTTCTATGACGGCCTGCAAGGCCTGCCCGGCTTCTGTCAGGGCATAGCTGGTACGCGGGGGCATGGTGGAGTGAACAGTTTTGGAGATGATGCCTAGGTGCTCGAGCTTCTCGACGCGCTGGGCCAGAGTTGCTGGATTGCAACCACCGACGGCCCTGGATAATTCGTTAAAACCCTTGGGGCCGTCCAAGAGGCTGCGAATGATATGCAGCGTCCACTTTTCCTGTAACACGTTGATGGCCTCGTATACAGGGCAAAAGCTGTGATCACCCTCGACAGCCTCTGGCGCAATAACCTTAGCCATACCAAGCTCATAGTAGCACACCTTTGCTTTCTTTGCTCAAATGCTTGACAATACAAAACGCTATATAATATTATGCGCTTGCTGATCCAAAGTTGATGCTTGGATCAACGTAGAGGAGAGCTATATGAACTGGAATATAGATAGTAGCCACACCACCGTTGCTTTTGCCGTAAAACACATGGGTTTTTTTACTGTGCGCGGCCAGTTCAAAAAAGTTGCTGGAACCATTTTGACCAACGAACAAGGTGTTCCAAACAAAATTGAAGCCTCAATTGAGGCTGCCAGCATTGAAACCGGCGACCCCCAGCGCGATGCCCATTTGCGCTCCCCCGATTTTCTAGATGCCGAGCAGTACCCCGAAATACGCTTTTTAAGCGACGCAATTGAAGCTATTGATGAGAATAAATATAAAATCTACGGCAGTCTCACCATTCGCAACATCAGCAAGCCAGTGGTGCTCGAGGCCGAGGTAAGCCCAGCCATCAAAGATCCCTGGGGCCTGACCCGCGCTGGCGCTACTGCAACCGGGGTGCTCAACCGCAAAGACTGGGGGTTGACCTGGAACCAAGTGCTGGAGTTCGGCGCTTTGCTGGTAGGAGAAGAGGTGAAATTCAATATCGAAGTCGAGGCGATTGCGGCCCAGACAGAAGCCGCAGCCTGAGCAAAGAAATCAAAGCTTCCTAAGCACCTGCCAAAGCGATTACCGCGCCCAGTACAGCGTTTTGCTGTACTGGGTTAAATGCGATCGGAATTCACGGGTGCGAGTGGTGCTGGGCTACTCCTACCGAAGCTATCTGCTATAAACCCTTTCGGTGAGCCCCGCTATGCCAGGCTAGGTGCTCGGCGATACGGGGGAATAATCGGGCCAGGAGGTCGAAGGCATAGAGCTGCCAGGGCACGAACATCATCCGGGCCTCGCGCTCGATGGCCCGTACAATGCCTAAGGCGGCTTGTCGAGAGGTAATTTCAGGAATAAAACGTCCTACCTTAGGTATTCGATTTTCGGTGTCGGTGTTGCGGGTGAAGTATTCGCTGTCGCTAATTTTTCCTGGAAAAAAGGCACACACCCGTAGATTGCTACGGTATAAGTCAGCTCTCAGGGCCTCAGTCAGGCCGTTCAGGGCCCAGCGGGCGGCGATATAACCGGTTGCGCCCGGCCAGACCAGCCGGCTGGCCGGAGAGCAGACCGAGAGAATAAAGCCCCGGTTTTGCTCGAGCATCGCAGGTAAAAAAACCCGTGTAAGGTAAGCAGCAGCAAAGTAAGGGGTGTTCATCAGACGCTGCAAGTCTTCGATTGGGGTTTCGTCCAAAAAGCGCCACTCACCTGCTCCGGCACTGTGAATCAGGATGTCAGGGGGGCCGAGTTGGCCCAGCACCAGCTCACCCAGGCGAACTGCCTCCTGGGGCTTGCTGAGGTCGGTGGGGAAGGCCCAGGCTTGAGCGCCAGTGGAGCGAATTTGACTGCAGACTTCCTCCAGTGCCTGTGCGCGTCGGGCTACCAGTACTACCCGGCCCCCACGGGCAGCAAGCTCGAGGGCTGTGGCTTTGCCAATTCCGCTGCTGGCCCCACTGACTACGCATAGACTGCCGGCAATCTTCATAGTTCGATCAGCGTGTACTCGAAGGCATTGATAACCCGGACGCCTTCGGGGCTGGTGTACTCCCGCTTGGGCTGGGCCTCGTAGAGATGAATATGGCCGTGAACGTGAATCTTGGGCCGGTACAGTCGGTGGAATAGACCCAGTGCTGTGCTACCACGGTGAGCAAAGTCGGTGCCGGCATGAGGCCCCGGAGGCGGGGCATGGCTAAGCAGGATGTCTACCCCGTGCCCTGTACGCCATCGGCGCTGCATCAGCACTGGGTACCAGGACAAAAACCGAATCGTGGCATCTACTTCGCTGTACTGGCCGATATTACGGTCATTGTAGCGTGGGCATCCCCCCCAGCCTGCAATCCTGATCCCTGCCACACTTACAATGCGCCCATGGGCCTTGATCGCCCCTCCTGGAGGCGTGAGGTTGCCCAGGTAATCCTGGACATACTCCTCCTTGTGATTCCCGTGCACATATACCACCGGAACCCTGACCTTGGTCGCGATAAACTCGATATAGCTGCCCGGAAGGTCTCCGGCCAATAGCACCAAATCAAAAGAAGGCAGATTGTGAGGAAAGCGCTCCTGGTAGATAAAGGGATGAATCTGGTCGGAGAGCGCTAGGATTCGCATGACGTACTATTCCAGGGGTGGATGCCCAAATGCAACCCAACTACCCGGCCCAGGTTTAGTCTAATACCAAAATATGCCTGCAAGGCCGCTGTTAGCGTCGCTCACTGACCACATTCAGGGCTTTGGCAGTGCTGGTGTGGAACCGCGCTCGTAATTTTGCTTAGTCCACTACCTTATAGTGATTTACCTAGTTGGTGCATTTGGCATGGGGGCTAGGTTTATCGGGTTTTAGTATCGAAGGTATGAAGCAGTCGGTATCGGTGGTTGACCTCGAGGCCCAGCCGGTGTCCCGCGTATGGGGCGGGACTCGCATCGCCGAGCGACTTGGCCTGCAAACCGTAGAACCCATTGGAGAACTCTGGCTGGCTTATGACCAGAACCGCATTCGCTCAGGGCGGTGGGCAGGCCGAACTCTGGCCGAGGTGTTGCCCCAGCTTGGAGCCGATTTTATCGGCAGGACGCCTTATAGCAAGTATGGCCTCGAGCTCCCCCTGCTCATCAAATTCCTCGATACGGCCGAGTGGCTCTCGGTGCAGGTACACCCCGACGACACCTATGCCCACACCGTGGAGGCGGCCAGTGGTTTTCATGGCAAAACCGAGGCCTGGTACATCCTCGAGGGCGAGGGTGAAATTGTCTATGGCCTGCTCGAGCCGATGGCGCGCGAAAGCCTGGCCAAAGCAGCCCAGGAGGGCTCCATCTGGAACTGCCTGCGGCGGGAATGGGTGGTATCGGAGCAGGTGATTCCGGTTCCTGCAGGCACTATTCATGCCCTGGGGCCCGGACTTCTGCTCTACGAAGTACAGCAGCGCTCCGACCTGACCTACCGCCTCTACGACTACGGACGGCCCCGTGAGCTGCATCTGGAGAAAGGTCTGGATGTCGCCAGGCTCGAGCCCACCCCACTGCCACACCTTGCCCCGCTGCCGGCCTGCAATAAAGAAATCCTGCTGGCCAGCGAGGCTTTTGTGCTCGAGCGCCACCACCTGCGGGGTAGGCTGACCCTCCAGGCACCCCAGGACAGTTTCTTGCTCCTGACGCTCGTTGCGGGAGGCGCGGAATGGCTGGAAGGGTCGCTCTCCTGGGGCGATACCTTGCTGATTGGGGCAGGGGAGGCCATCGAACTCTCGGGTCAGGCCCAGTTTCTGGGTGCGTTTGTGCCCTCATCGGACTGGCTGGGCTGGTATCCGAACTCGGTTCGGATGATTCCATAAGCACCCATTATTTCTCGGGGTACGAAGTCTGCTAGCATTAAACCATGCTGCAGTACGACCAACTGCCTTTGGGTGCAGGCTTGATCGATGCGGAGCTGCCCGATCTTTCGGGCCAGATGGTTCGGCTTTCGGCCTTTAGCGAGCCGTTTTTGGCGGTTATCTTCATCTGCAACCACTGCCCTTACGTCAAGGGCTCTATCCAGGAAATCGTGGCTCTGGCTGAGAAGTACCGGGGCAAGGTGGCTTTTTTGGGTATCAACGCCAACGATTACGAGCGCTACCCCGAGGACGCGCCGGAGGGCATGCGGGCCTTCGCCAGAATGCACAATTTCAACTTTCCCTACCTCCTGGACGAAACGCAGGCCACTGCAAAAGCCTATAAAGCCCTGCGTACGCCGGAAGTTTTTGTCTTCGATCAGAACCGCAAACTCCGCTACCATGGCCGGGTCAACGATTCCCCCAAAAACCCTTCTGGCGTGCAGGAACACACCCTGGATCTGGTGCTATCGGCCCTGACACAGGGGCAGGAGCCTCCTTTTACCGAGGCCAACGCCATTGGCTGCACCATCAAGTGGAAGCCCGGCAACGAGCCTACTGTGACCATCGGTTGATGACAGCACGAAAAACGGCGGGACGGGCCCGCCGTGTGTTTCTATTTCCGAATTACTCGTGGGGCAGGTCGTAGGTCTCGAGGGCCTCGCCCCAGGCCTTGCTCATGCGGAAGCCGTCCCAGATAGCCTTAACTGAGCTTTTGGCGGGGGGACGGCCAAGAATCAGACGGGCAGGGCGGGTCAGATGGCTCGAGCTCGAATACTGCCGCAGCGGGCTGCTGTTAGTCTCCATCAGGGTGGTCTCCATGCTACTCCCTCCTTGGACTAAGGATAGATCGAGTGGTGTTATTTTGGATAATCCAAATGTCAGAACATTTACACGATTGCTAAAATATACACACTTAATACCACACTATATTTATTGTAGAGATATCTAACTTACACAAATGAAAACCCCAAATGGTGTAAGCAGACCACACACTACTCGAAAAGCTGCCGTATCCTTGTCGGGTGTACTCCAGTTGTATGCCAGCTTGCCCGTCTTGATCCGCTCCAGCCAGTGAATAGCCCACAGGTCAGTGTGGGGTCATTGGCCACGGAGCCAGAGGTGCGATACGCATTTCGGCAGTATCGTTCACTTCGGCAAGCCTAAACGATACTACCGAAATGCTTTTCTACTCCCTTCGGTTGGCTTGAATTCTTCACCTCTGACTGCGTCCAACGGTGAAGGATTCAAGCGGAAACGGTACAAGCCGAGTGTTATACCAGATTCGGTTGGTTCGCCTCCGAACGATGGCGAACTAACCCGACCGAAGTTAAGTGTCTCCATAGTTGAAATGCGAGATCCGATCCCCAACGGTTAGTGGGGAATTGCGTCGGGTACACCTTGCCGATTCCGCTGGTTTTGCCAATCTGCCCTGGCGCAACTTAGGATTCAAAAAAGATAGCCGCCAGGGTTTTTGTTAGAAGACTATCTTTTTGAATCCGGTATTATGCCATCTGCTTGCCGAAGCGCTTTTGAATGTACTCCTCCACCATGCCCATAAACTCCTCGGCGATGCGATCGCCCTTGAGGGTGGTGGCGAGCTGCCCGTTAATGTAAACCGGGGCGCGGGGGGCCTCGCCGGTGCCGGGCAGGGAAATGCCAATGTCGGCGTGCTTGGACTCGCCAGGGCCGTTAACCACGCACCCCATAACAGCGACCTTCAGGTTTTCGACACCGGGGTACTGAGTTTTCCAGACCGGCATCTGGGCATTTAGGCGGGTAGAGACCTGCTGGGCCAGTTCCTGAAAGAAGGTGCTGGTGGTGCGCCCACAGCCAGGGCAACTGGCCACGCTGGGGGTAAACTGCCGCACCCCAATGGATTGCAGGATTTCCAGGGCGACCTCCACCTCCTTGGTGCGGGGCTCTCCGGGAGCTGGGGTGATGGAGACCCGGATGGTGTCGCCAATCCCCTCGGACAGCAGGGGTACCAGGCCCGCGGTGCTGGCAACGATGCCGCTCACGCCCATACCGGCCTCGGTGAGCCCCAGGTGCAGCGGCGCAGTGGTGCGCCGGGCCAGCTCGCGGTAGACCCACCACAGATCGGGGGCATTGGAAATCTTGGCCGAGAGGATAATTTTATCCTCGGTCAGGCCATATTTGAGGGCCCACTCGTAACTACGCACCGCCGACTCCACGATGGTCTCCAGGGTAACCTGGTGGGCGTCTTTGGGCTCGGGGCGGGCCGCGTTGGCCTCCATCATCTCGTCGAGCAGTCCCGCGTCCAGTGAGCCCCAGTTCACCCCAATGCGCACCGGTTTGCCGTACTCCACGGCCACCTCACACATGGTGCGGAAGTTGGGATCCTGCTGCTTGCCCTTGCCTACCGTGCCGGGGTTGATGCGGTACTTGTCCAGGGCCAGCGCCATCTCGGGATATTTGCGCAACAGGATATGGCCGTTGAAGTGAAAATCGCCCACCAGGGGCACATCCACCCCCAGGTCGGCCAGGCGGCGCTTGATCTCCGGTACAGCCTTGGCAGCTTCATCGTTGTTGACGGTCATGCGCACGACTTCGGAGCCGGCACGGGCCAGGGCCCAGACCTGCCCCACCGTGGCCTCGATGTCGGCGGTATCGGTGTTGGTCATGGACTGTACCACCACCGGGTGGTCGCCCCCTTTGGGGACTTTGCCCACCCAGACGGTTGGAGTTTTGCGACGCTTCACTGTCATACCAACGAGTCTAATATCCTTTGGCCAGGTAGATAGTAGATTAGGGCAGGGGTCGGGTGCCCAACCAAATTAAAGTCCTTTATCCTGGGGCCTCGCTGGGGGTGCAGCTAGGGGACATCTCTACCCGAGAAAACACTCTTTTGGTAACTTTGGGTAGGTTATGGCGATACAAGTTGGCGACTTCCTACCGGATGTGACCGTCTACAACACCGCTGCCGAGGCCTTGCGACTGCCCCAACTGGCGCAGGGCAAGCCCCTGGTGCTGCTGTTTTTCCCGGCGGCCCATACCCGAGTTTGTGAGCGCGAACTCTGCACCTTCCGGGATGGTCTGGCCGCATACAACGAACTGGGAGCCCTGGTGTACGGCCTGAGTGTGGACACCCCCTGGACCCTGGGGGCTTATGCAAAAGCCCTTAGTCTGGCTTTCCCGCTCATCTCCGACTATGGCAAAGAAGCGACCCGGGCCTTTGGTCTGGAGATTAGCCTGCGGGGTCTGCCCGGTTTTTCGCAGCGGGCGGCCTATGTGGTGGATGGCACGGGCCGGATTGTCTGGGCCTGGGTGGCTGAGGTTCCTGCGCAGGAGCCGCCCTACGATGAAGTGGCGGCAGCCGTAAAGGCACTGACCGCTGCCGCCTAGAGCAGCTCGAGCCTGGGCCAGCCCATCAGCAGCTCCTGCTCAGTGAGGGCTTCGCCGCTGGCCTCGGGCGTCCAGGCTACGTAGGCGGCCAGGGTGTTGGTAGGGCTCGAGGAGGCCAGGGCCATCAGGGCCTGACGCGCACCCTCGCGACGCAAGGGGGTTGGTATGGAGGGTAGGCTGCCACTTACAGCCAGCAGGAGCGTTACCAGGATGTAGCGTCCATCGGGCTCGGCCTTGGGCTGATAGCCGGCCTGAACCACCTCTTTACCTTCGAAGTGCCGGTACGTTTCGACAAACTCGGAGCGGGTCTCGGTCATCCAGGCATCGAACTGCCCCTCGGCCTTTTGAAGGCTGCCTGTCCAGACCTCGTACATACCAAAGCGCCACCCAGCCTGCTCGCGTAACAGCAGTACCGCGGTGTTGTCCATGAGGTCGGCCAGCCCCCGCACACTCTCGGTATCGGCTGCTTCGGCGGTCTGGCGTAAGCTGGCCTGCAACTCGGGGTTGTAAAGGATGGCCAGCCGAAGCCGGGCTACAGTGCTTTCGGGCTCGTCACCGACTCCGGTACCACTTCCAGCCCGCTGCAAACCCCGTATCATTGAGAAGCTGACTATAACAATGCCGACAATGAATATTAGTGCGATTAGGTCAATGCCATAGCCCGCACCTGGAGTTACATAAATCGGTGGACGGCTGGAGGGGTAGCTAGGGCTGCTGGGGGGATAGTAGTCGCGGGGATAGGTGGGGTAGCTGGGGTAGCTGCGGGGGGTTGGCAGCGGCAGAGAAGGGGAGGGAGAGGGATTGACCCTGGGGATTGAAGGGCTCGAGCGTGGCGTAGAAAAGCCGCCCCGACCTCCCACCCCGCCCCCACTGCGTTGTGCTGCTGCCAAACTCCAGTCCAGGCTGCTTCCGGTGATACTACTAGGCCAGGCTGCTATGGCCCAGAGGAATAGAAAAACCCAAACCCAGATAAATCGCATCCACCCCAGCATACGGTATTGTGTAGGAGATTCTTATTGCTATTGATATAATCACTAAACTTGATAATAATAGACTCAGGATATAGGCCCAACGACTAAGAAGTACCACTTGCGATAGATAGGGAGTGCACTATGAGCGACAAAACCGAAAAAAACAATTCCCACCTTCCCGAGAGACTCCCGGTCTGTCCGGTGCGTGGCTCGGTAATTTACCCCAGCATGGTGATGCCCATTGATGCTGGGCGACCTATCTCCATACGGGCTATCGAAGCAGCCCTGTCACAGGAGCGGGTGATCCTGATCGTAAGCCAGAGGGACAAGGACGTAGAAGAACCCGGCGCAAACGACCTGTACGAGGTGGGTACCGCATGCAACATACTACGGATGCGGAAAAACGCCGACGGTTCTGTGCAGATGCTGGTTCAGGCTTTTGCTCGAGTGCGGGTGCAACAGTACTACCCTGCGGACGGCTATCTGGAAGCCAGCGTGGTGCGACTGCCCGAGGTTGAAGGCAAAGCCACCGAGGTAACCGCCTTATTCCGGGAGGTTAAGGAGCGTTTTGAGAACCTGCTGCGGGAGGGCAAATACGTCTCGCCCGAAGTGGCCCAGTTTGTGCTCAACCTGGAAGACCCCTCGCAACTGGCCGATTACATTGCTTTCCACCTCGATTTCAAACTGGAAGACAAGCAGCAAATTCTGGCCACGCCTTCGGTGGTGGATCGGCTCAAGCGCATTGCCATACTGCTGGACGCCGAGCTGGACTTGGTAGAGACCCAGCGGCGCATTCAGCAGCAGGTAAAAGAGGAAATAGATAAAAACCAGCGGGAGTTTTATCTGCGCGAGCAGATGAAGGCCATCCAGCGCGAGCTTCACGGCGAGGAGGGCGAGATGGAGGTGGAGGAGTTCCGCCAGAAGATTGCGGCCCTGAACCTGCCCCCAAACGTCTTGCCCGAAGTAGAGCGGGAGCTTTCGCGCTTTGCCCGCATGCATCCCGACTCCGCCGAGGCCAGCGTGGTGCGCACCTACCTGGACTGGATTATCAACCTGCCCTGGAACACCCGCACCGAAGACCAGATTGACCTTCAGGAAGCCAAGAAGATTCTGGACGAAGACCACTACGGCTTGGATAAGGTCAAGGATCGGGTGCTGGAGTATCTGGCGGTGCGCAAACTGAAGCTCGAGCGCCAGAAAAAGGGCGAGATTCCCCCTGAGGAGGTTTCCAAAGGCCCCATCCTGCTGTTTGTGGGGCCGCCAGGGGTGGGCAAGACCTCCATTGCCAAGTCCATTGCCAAGAGCCTGGGCCGCAAATACCACCGCATCTCGCTGGGGGGTGCCCGCGACGAGTCCGACATTCGCGGCCACCGCCGTACCTACATTGGGGCCATGCCGGGCCGTATTATCCAGGGCATGCGCCAGGCTGGTAGCAAGAACCCCGTTATCCTGCTGGACGAGGTGGACAAGCTGGGGGTTTCCTACCAGGGCGACCCTGCGGCGGCTTTGCTCGAGCTGCTCGACCCGGCGCAGAACAAAGAGTTCACCGATCACTACCTGGGGGTTCCCTTCGACATGAGCGAGGTGCTGTTCATCTGCACCGCCAACTTCCCGGAGAACATCCCAGGCCCCCTGTTCGACCGCATGGAGCTGATCGAGTTTACCAGCTACATCGAGCAGGAGAAGCTCGAGATCGCCAAGCGGTATCTGCTGCCCCGGCAGATGAGCGAGAACGGGCTCAAGGAAAACCAGGTGCACATCACCGAGGCGGCCCTGATGCGCCTGATTACCCACTACACCCGCGAGGCGGGGGTGCGCAACCTCGAGCGCGAGATTGGCACTTTGCTGCGCAAGGCGGCCCGCGCCATCTTGGAAGGCGGGAAAAAGCGGGTGCGGATTGGCGAGGGCGATCTGGAAAAATACCTGGGCCCGGCCCGCTTCCAGCCCGAGTCCGAGGCCAGAGCGCCCCAGATTGGGGTGGCTACGGGGATGTTCTACACCCCGGTGGGGGGCGACATCATGTTCATCGAGGTCTCGGTGATGCCGGGCAAGGGTAACCTGATCCTGACCGGGCAGCTTGGGGACGTAATGAAGGAATCGGCCCGGGCGGCGCTTTCTTACGCCAAGAAAAACGCGACGCGCTTTGGCATCCCCCTCGAGCGCTTCGATAATTCGGACGTACACATTCACGTTCCCGCCGGGGCCGTGCCCAAAGAAGGCCCCTCGGCAGGCATTGCCATTACCGCTGCCCTGGTCTCGGCCCTGGCCGAAGTCCCCGTGCGCAATGATGTGGCCATGACCGGTGAAATTACCCTTACCGGGCGGGTATTGCCCATTGGCGGGGTCAAGGAAAAGGTGCTGGGGGCTCGGCGAGCTGGCATTCGCGAGGTGATTCTGCCCAAGCGGAACCAGCCCGACCTCTCAGATATTCCAGCCTATCTGCGTCAAAACCTGCGGTTTCACTTCGCCGAGTCGCTGGATGAGGTGCTGAACTGGGCCCTGGTGGGCGGCCTAGCAGCCCTCGAGCGCAAAGCGCCGGCTCCCGCTAAGAAAACTCGGCGGGCTAAAGAACAGCCTGTGGCAAGAGCGTAGAGCAATTGCCATATGCCCAGTGCAATCGAAAGGTTGCACTGGGTGAATTATGACTGCTCGAGCATCCGACCGGCCAGCGAATGGAAGGCTTCCTCTACGGCTTTGCCGGTTTTGGCGCTGGTGTAACGTACCTCCCAGCCTTTTGCCCTTAATTGGCTTACCTGCGCTTCGCTCACCTGCCAGGGCAGGTCATGCTTGTTGATCAGCAGGATGAAGGGAACTGATCCCAGCACCTCTTGGGCGCGTTCCTGCAGGCTTTGGGCAGCCTCGAGGGTCTCGGGGCGGGTTCCATCGGCCACCAATAAATAGCCTGAGCTGCCCCGTATATAGAAGGATTGTACCCGCTGGAACTGATCTTCACCGTACAGATCCCACAAGACCAGGCCTACTTCTTGTCCGCCAACCGTGACCACCTTTTTGTCGATCTTGACACCGACGGTGGTCTGATACTTTTCGGAAAAGATGCCATGGACATACCGCGCGACTAAGCTGGTTTTGCCTACTCCAAAGGCCCCCAGCATGCAGATTTTCTTTTGTATCACCTAGCAGCCCCCTGATACTGCACCGTAATTCCCACCAGCGAGCCTGGTGCCATCATAGATGGCAGTCTAAGGCTGGAGTCGTCATGGGTGCAAGTGGAGAAGCGGGTAAATTTCCTTATGGCGTCTCGAGTACCAGCTCGCGGGTATCGAGCTGCTCCACCCCCAGCAAAGGAGCCAGGTTGCGGAGGCGACTGAGCCAGGCCTGTGTGGCACGTCCGTTGACCACCAGTACCCCATCACGCCAGGTTAACCGTACTGTGGCAGGGGTGTCCATACGCTGCTGGACGCGCTTTAGCACGATCTCGGGCTCGAGCGACTGATAGGGCTGCCAGTTTGCCCGGAGCCGCTCGGCGCGAATAGGTAAGCCTGCCAGCAGGCTCGAAGGATCGGGGGCCAGGGGATCACGCAGACCGCGCACCTCGTAGCGGTGGGGGGCTTCCGTAACTACCAGGCCAGGGGTATTGGAAAGGCGCTCGAGGTACGCATTCCAAGCCCGGTTGGCCTGGAAATTGCTCCAACCCCACCCGCCCAGCCCCAACAGAAGTAAGCCCAGAATGACCAGCACCGCATAAGGACGGCGGTTTTCCGGGCGCTTGTACTCGGCCTCCAGCAGGGAATCCAAGAGTGGATGGGCTTCGACAAAAGCCGCACTATCGCCGTTGTAGCTCCTAAGCTTGTCGGAAAAACGGGTTTGGATTTCCCCAAGAACGTCCAGCAGTCGTTCCTGCAAGACCTGTGGAGGTGTGCCTCGCACCACTGCGGCCAGCACAGCCTGGGGGCCTTGCTCAACCACCAGTACCCGCTCACCGAAATTCACTGCATTGAGCCCTGCCTCCGGGTCGAAGGAGTCCCGCACAAAGTCGCCAATGGCTGTTAGCATTCCCGAGACCAGGGTGCCATCCTGCACGCTGACCCCTTCGGCGACCCGATGAGCCAGCAGCAAGCCGCTGGTGCGCTCTATCAGTAAGATCTGCTCAACCCGGTATAGCAGGGTATGCGAGAGCACCACCTCGGCAAAGGATTTACCGGTGGTGAGGGCCTCGAGGCGCCACCGCAGCCCCTGCAGACTGAAAACCTGGTCGAGGGTTTGGTTCAGGCTTTGTGTGAGCGAGGCAAATAGGTTCACCACCACCCGTCGAATAGCTGGTAACAATACGGGAAACAGAATGTCTACCAGCAGCTTCGGATTACGCTGTGCCAGCCTCACGAAAGCTTCTTCGATGATGGGGTTAAGTACATACAGCAAAGCCTTGTCGCTCTGCACACGGCGAAGCAAAGCCTCCGGCAGCACCCGTGCGACCCATTCTTCCCAGCGGGCCGGGTCTTGCAGGGCCTGGAGCGCCTGCTGCTCAGGCTCGAGCAATAACCGCCGCAGGGCCTCGAGGTCGCCTTGTGGGGGGGGTGGTGGTGTGGGATGGGCCATGACTAAAGTACGCGAGGAAACTCGGAATCGGGGAGTATAACCACGGATTATCTCGCTAATCTTTTTGCAGGCTATCGGCCATGCTTGCCAGCAGGTTGGCTAAAACCTTCCGATCGGTTTTGTGCAGGCGCAACTCTTCGATAGCGGCTTGCAGGCTCGAGGCTACCTGGTCGAGCTTTTTATTTAGCTCCCTGCCCTGATCCTTCAACTCGGCCCGAATTTCTTTCGTTTCCGAGGCTAGCTTATCCTCCAGGTTGTCTACCGCAGTGTCCAGGCTGCCCTGGAGGGCTTGGTCGGCAATTTGCCGCTCCTCGGCCTCTTGGCGTAAAAGCCCGGCCAGTCGGTCTTCCAGGCTAGCAATGCGATCCAGGAGTTCTTGATTGAGTTCGGTGGTTCGCTGCTCCAAGCCCTGTAGCTTTTGCTCGATGGTCAGCATTTGCTGCCCGAACAGAATGGTTCGAATCTGCTCGAGGTGAGCTTCGGGGTTCTCGTGCGTTTGGGTCTTGCTTTCTTCTATAAAGACACGCTTAGCCATTTCATCACCTTATCACAAGATAAGCTTCAAACCCGGATAAATGCAGCAACATCTGGGTTTTGACGCAAAAGTTGCAAATCTTCTGACCCTGGCAGCTCGGGTCGGTCGCGCTCGCTATTTACCAGGCATAAGAAGCCCAGCGGCTCGTTCAGGGTGGCGCGGAACTGGTGCCAGGTGAGGGGGGGTACATGAATAAGATCGTGTAGCTCGATTGAAAATACCTCGGTTCCCACCAAGCAGGCCCCCCGTCCCCGGATGACCATTACCGCGTGCACGTGCTGGTGGCGCTCGAGGGTGGTATGGCCGTCTGGGGCTACCTCGAAATAGCGCCACTGAGCTGCCAGGTGAGGGTCATCAAACAGCACCTGACGGGTTACATCCTTGAAGGGGGCCGTTCCTTCCGATTTGTAGGTCAGTACCTCCACGTCTTCCCAGGTATACTGCCGTGCAGCTCGCTTGGCTTTGATTTTGGTCGAAGTCATATGGCGGTATTCTAACGGCTGGTTTTTCCCCCACTAACTACTACTTTCTGTACAAACTCGCGGGTGCGTTCCAGCAGGTTGTCTTTGGCGGCCAAGAGGTTGCCGCCAATCAAGAGCATGGTGTCAGATCCATACAGCTCCAGCAGCTCTTCCACCCGCTCGACTGTCATGCCCCCCGCCGGTACTGGCAGGGCCGGGCGGATGTGGCTCCAGGGGGCTCGAGCGGCCTGGGCCAGCGCCAGGCAGGCTTGCTGGCTGTAAGCAAAGCGCCCACCCTGGTTAGGAAAGATTACTGCGTCGGCGCCCAGAAGCCTAAAGAGCTTGCCAAACATTAGTGGCGGGCTAATACGAAGGCCTGCAAAGGCCGGATGACCCAACACCGCCAGGCCCAGATCTTCGACCACCTCCTGAAAAGTTGGCAACCCAAGCAACATGGGTGCTGTAAGTATGATCTTGACCCCAGCTTGCCGGGCGATATTCAGGTGGTGGTGCAGGGTTTTAGGACTGCCGGCCAGCATAGGTGCGTATAGAGTGTGGCCGCCGGTCTCGGCGTTGGCCCGGGCAATGGCCTCCTGAATAACCCCCACCCGCTCGGCGAAAGGGGCGGTGGGCTGGTTGGTGAGGCCGTGGTCGTCCTTGACGATGTCAATGCCCCCCAAGGCAAAGGTATAGGCCAGTTCGGCGAGCTGGGTGGGGGAGAGGCCCTGGGGCTTGAGGGCGGTGCAGGTTAGGGGTCGGCCTTCCACCTGAGCCAGTTGGCGCAGTCCGGCGATGCCAAAGCGCGGCCCTGCAAACACCGAGAGCAAACTGGGTGGCAGCTTCAGGTCTAGCAGCTCGACATCTTCCTGTAAGGCACAGTTTCCAAAAAGCACGTTGAGCAGACCGGTTGTCTCGAATGCCGTGGTCTCTTCGGCAAAATGCAGCACAACCCGGAAATACCCCGCTCCGTCCTCCTGGATGGAGACCACCCGCGCCAGCACCTTTTGCAGCAGCTCGGGCTGGCGCACGGCGGTGGGGGGCATCTCGATGCTTTGCTCGACGGCCAGAGCCTGGGCCCTGGCTTCGATCTGTGCTTCGGTGGATTTGATGCGGTAGG
>NZ_BPIK01000001.1:2287500-2506593 GCF_026004075.1 Meiothermus sp.
CCACACCGCCCGCCAGCACATTGCCGCATTCACTGCGGGTAGGGGTGCGGCTTCCAGCCGTGCGATCGATCGTCTGGTAAAGCTGCCAGCGGTAGGCCTGGAAAAGAAGGGTCTTCCATTGCTGCAGGCCGGTCTCGGCCACGTAATAGGCTTCGGTTGCCCCGCGCTCGTTGCGGGCGCTCCACTGGCTGATCATGGTGGTAACCGAGGTAGCAAAGGCCAGCAGCGCAATTGCTACCAGGATAGCCAGCGTAACAACTAGAGCAATTCCTCGGGGTTGTCTCATCACAGCACCTCGTCGGTTTTCAGGTTGCGAATCGGCACCCGCTGGGCGATGGTGTAGGTGTAGGTTCCCTGGGGCGAAGTTGCCGTAATGGTGACCAGCGCAGCCCGCACAAACCGTTCGGTGGGATTGGTCACCACCGTGCATCCGCTGGGCAAGCCCACCTCGGTAGCTGCAGAGTCGCCGCAGACATAGCGAATGCTGAGCTGGGTGATGTTGGGAGCGAACTCGCGGTAGCTACTGGCAGCTATCAGGCCGGTAGGAGCCTGACTGCAAGGCACGTCGGCCCGTAGAAGCGTGGTTCCATCGAAGGTATAACCCACCGAGCGGCACTCCTGTCCGTTGGGGTAAAGGCTGGTGTGGTAGCGGGTAACGAAGGTATCGCGCTCGCTGTGGTCGGTGCCGGAAAGACAGGGGGTTCCGGGCGCACAGGAGACCCAGTTGGCTTCATCGAAGCGCACCTCGTTGTTACGGACGTAGCGGCTCGAGCCCGCCAGAATCAAGTCCTGGCTAACCATCTGTAACACCAGACGGGCCCGGTCTTGCACTTCGTTGCGCTCCTGAATGATGCGGGTATCCTGCGACTGGCTGGCCAGGAAACGCGTAGCGATGGTCAAAACTCCGGTGAAAATAGCCAGAACCACCAGCAGCTCGAGGATTGTAAAACCATAGGTGCGCATATCAAGCTCCTAGTTGGGCCTGGGGCAGGGCTCGAGGCTACCCACCCCGATAGCAGCCGTACGGGAAGCAAAGCTGTCGTAGCATGAAACTTTTGTCGCCAGGTTGATGGTGATGCCCTGGCTGGTAGCCGACGATTGGATTAGAATCTACAAACCACCTTACCCAAATCAGGCACTGCAGTTATGTTTAGAGCATGAACCGCCGTGCTTACCCATCGGACGTCCGTGATGAGGAATGGGCTCTGGTGCTGCCCTATTTGACCCTCGCCCCGCTGGAAGCACCCCAGCGCAAGTACGACCTGCGCGAAGTGTTCAACGCCCTGCGCTGGATGGTTCGAACCGGTGCTCAGTGGGACTACCTGCCCCACGACTTCCCACCCCCCCATATCGTTCAGGCGCAAGCCTACCGCTGGATGAACCGGGGGGTCTTCGAAGACCTGGTACACGACCTGCGCATGACCCTGCGAATGCTCCAGGGCAAAGCCGCCCATCCCAGCGCTGCCATCTACGATGCTCGCACCCTACAGTCCACCCCGCAAAGTGGGGAGCGGGCCGGATACGATGGGTACAAACGACGCAAGGGAAGCAAAGTTCACCTGGCGGTAGATACCCTGGGGCATCTGCTGGCCCTGGTAGTAACGGCGGCCAGTGAACAGGAACGGGCCCAGGTGGGAGCCCTCAGTCAACAGGTGCAGGAAGTGACGGGGGAGCAGGTGGAAGTGGCCTTTGTGGATCAGGGTTACACTGGGGAGGAAGCGGCACAAGCGGCAGAGGCGGAAGGCATCGCCCTGTGTGTGGTCAAGGTGGAAGGGGCCAAACGAGGATTCGTGCTGCTGCCGAAGCGTTGGGTGGTGGAACGTTCGTTTGCCTGGACATCCCGGTTTCGCAGGCTGGCGCGAGACTATGAGCGGCTGGCTGAGACCTTGCGAGGTTGGCACTGGTTGGCTTTTTCGATTCTGATGACAGCGAAAACTGTGGAGCTTTTACGAACAGCTAGTTAGCAGGCTCTAAACCATCCACCCCCCAGCGCAATCAGAATACCAAGGATGGTGATGACAATGATCAGCTCGATTACGCTCATTCCGTGTGCGCGCTTCACAGACCCCCCCCACCCAGCACCCTTGGCACCTTAAGGTCATCCTGAGCGTTCAGCCACCCCATATCTACGGACAACCTACTGCCTTAGCCGGACTTCCTAAGTGATATATAACCCAAAAATGTGTGTTGGGGACGAGAAAAAAGTCATTTTTGATTAATGGCAGATTGGCGTAAGAAAGGGTAAGTTTGGGTCTTGAGTGACCAATAAATTAACATCCACTCCCCCCAATCGGGGGGCCAGGGCAGCTCCGCTCCAAGGTGGGCAAATCTCTTCTAGCAAATCCTTCTTCACATGGGAAGCTGAGTCACTACCACCCACCACCGCCCAACCGCTACGCTAGACCCCATGACCTATGGCGACTGGGTTCTGCTGCAGGACCGGCGGGGCCGGATGTATCTGTTTCGTCTGCAAGAAGGCGGTATGTTCAATTACCATCGGGGTTCCATCCGCCATGAGGCCATCGTCCAGGCCGGGGTCGGGCAGTTCATTGCCACCCCCCAAGGCGAGCGCCTCAGCATCCACCGCCCCACCCTGGAAGACTATGTGCTCCAGATGCCCCGCGAAGCCACCCCCACCTACCCCAAGGATGCTGCCACCATCTGCTTTCTGCTCGACCTGGCCCCGGGTATGCAGGTGCTGGAAGCGGGTTCAGGCTCGGGTGGTCTGACGCTGTATCTGGCGCGGGCAGTGGGGCCTACGGGCCAGGTCTGGAGCTACGAGGCCCGTCCCCGGCACCTAGAACGAGCCAGACGCAACCTGAGCCAATTTGAGGATTGGGGCAATGTAAGCTGGGTGGAAGCCGACGTGTCTCAAGCCGAATTGCCGCCCAATTTCTTCGATGGCATTGCGCTGGACCTGATGGAACCCTGGACGGTGCTCCCCACCCTCACCCCTGCCCTTAAGCCAGACCGCTTCCTGGTCTGCTACCTGCCCAACCTGACCCAGGTAATTACGCTGCTCGAACAGCTCAAAACCCTGCAACTCCCGTTTTTGCACGAGCGCACCCTGGAGGTGCAGCACCGGGAGTGGGATGTGCGACCCCCCATCGCCCACCCCAGGTTTCAGCAGGTGGGGCATACGGCATTTTTGGTGCAGCTCAGGCGGGTTGGGCAAGCCCGGAAAAACACATCGGGGGAGGCCACCGTCTTACAGCCAAACCGTAAAGTCGATCCATAATGCGCCTCCAGGGTAGGCCCTGCACGCACCATTTACCATCCGTCTGTTCAACAACGACTCGAGTTTGGGAAAAAATGAACACCCCGCCCCCCAACAAGCGATAGAATCTGGTGAATCAGCTATGCGCATTTTACTGGTCGAGGACAGTACAGATCTGGCAGGGCCGCTGGTGGCCCTGCTGCGGCGGGAGCGATACGAGGTGGAATGGGCCGACAGTATGGCCCAGGCCCAAAAGCTGATAGACGAACTCGAGCCCGACCTGATAGCCCTGGACGTGATGTTGCCGGAAGGGGACGATGCCGGTTTTCGTCTGGCCAAACAACTCCGCCGGGAAGGGTTTGGGGGGGCTATCCTGTTTCTGACCGCACGCGATACCGTAGAGGATCGGGTGCTAGGGCTGGATTTAGGCGGAGACGATTACCTGGTGAAGCCTTTTTCCCTCGAGGAGTTTTTGGCGCGGATCCGGGCGCTGCTGCGGCGAGGCGGTACCGTGCGCCAGAACATCCTCGAGCGTGGCCCCCTGCGGGTAGAGTTTGATAGCCGTAAGGTGTATTGGAACCAGCGGCCGGTTTCGCTTTCGGACAAAGAGTTTGCTCTGCTCGAGCGCCTGGCTATGTACCCCGAGCGGATTTTCGGGGTGGATGAGTTGCTCAGTAAGGTATTCCCCAACACCGAGTCGGGCCACCGGATTCTGCGGGTCTATGTACATCGCCTGAGGGAGAAGCTGGGGGAGAATGTAATTGTCACCCTACCAGGGGGATATACCTTGGGGGTCTAATCGGATGGGAGTGCTGCCGCGCAAAACCGCTGGAGCCCTGCCCGTTTCGTTATCCGGGCCCAAAGGGCGGTGGCTGGGCGGGTTTCGCAATCGCTTGCTGCTGAGCCTATCAGCTGTGGTGGTGCTAACGGCGTTGTTGGTAGGGGCGCTGGGTTTCGTGCAATTTCAGAGCACCCTAAGCCGGGAAACCCGGCAGGTTCTCGATTCTGTAATCAACGCGGTAGAGCAGGCTTTGCTGGTTACTCCTGAGCGGGTCGTGCTCAGCCCGGATCGCCTACCGCGGCTGGCTCAGTTGAGCAGTAGCCGATTCCGGGTGATACGGGCCGAGCAGGTGTTTTTGGAAATTGGCGGTCGCTACCCTGCCGAGGCTGAGGGCTGGTTCAAAACCGAGCGGTTGCTGGAACATGGGTTCGTACTGCAAGCCGCGCTCGAGACCCGCAGCCAGCGCGAAGCCTTGCGAGCCTTCTGGCACACCGAACTCCTGGCCCTGCCCATCTCGCTGCTGCTGGCTCTGGTTGTAGCCTACCTGCTTTTTGGCTACCTGATGCACCCAGTACGGCACCTGACCGAAGCCACCCACGCCATTGCTCAGCAGCGCTTCCCCAAACCAATTCCAGTACCCCCCGGCCAGGATGAGCTCTCCAACCTGGCCGAGAGCTTCAACCGCATGGCCCAGGCAGTGGAGGGGTTTTTGGAGCGTGAGCGCAATTTTTCACGCTATGCCTCGCACGAGCTACGCACCCCTTTAGCGGCTTTGCGGGCGCAAATTGAAGCCCTAGAGCAGGGGTTGCTCACACCCCAGGAATCGCTACCGGCCATCAAGAGGAGTCTGGAGCGCTTGGAGCGCTTGCTAGCAGCCCTGACGGCCTTAACCCACAGTCCCCGCAAAGACCCCGAGCCAGTGGAGGTGGGATTAACGTTACGCTTGGTGGTGCAAAACCTGAGCACAGAAGAGCAGCGGCGTATTACCCTAGAGGGTGACCTGGGGGCTCGAGTGCTGGGCTATGAAGAACTGCTGCAGCAGGCCTTAAGCAACCTGGTGAGCAATGCCCTCAAATTCAGCCAGGGGCGTGTGGAGGTCGAGGTGAAGCAGGGAACGGTGGTTCAAATCCACATTCGTGACCGGGGGCCCGGGGTGCCCGAGGAAGATTTGCCCCGCCTGGGTAACCCCTTTCTGCGCATGCAGCCCAGGGTAGAGGGAATGGGGCTGGGGCTGGCTTTGGTTCGACACATTGCCTCTGTGATGGGAGGTAGGCTCGAGTTTTGCAATCGCCCTGGGGGTGGCCTCGAGGCTACCCTGAGCCTGCCCAGACTCGAGGTAAGCCATGCTTAGTATCCGCAGCGCACTCTTACTATGGATTGCCCTTGCCTTGGCCATGCCCTCCGGCTTGGCTGCCCAGGTCAATGCCAGCAGTCAACCCGACCTTGTGCCCGATACTCAAGTTATTGTTCAGCGTGGCGGCGGCAACGGGAATGGCAATGGCAAGGGAAATGGTAACAGTGGCGGTAATAACGGTAACGCTGGTGGAAACGGTAACGCTGGTGGAAACGGTAACACCGGGGGCAGCAACGCCGCCGGGAACGGTAACAGCAACGCGGCTGGGAACAGCCCGAACCCCAGTTCCAACCCCTCGAGCACCCGCCAACCCCGCAGCTACATGGGCCAGGTAACGATCAGTGCTGGCGGCCTGGTTATTTCGGGGAGCGTGCGCATCCAGAGCAATTCGCCCTGGTTGAGCCTGGCCGTGCCGGGCATGTGGCTCGAGGCCACCGGTGTCTGGGAAGACGATGTGTTTGTGGCTACCGATGTCAAGCTGCACAGCCCCGTACCCTGGGCTTTTTACCAGGGGCCAGGCAGCCTGGTGGGGGCCAGTCAGTACCAGTTTGTGAGCGCATGGCTTACCAATAACCGCAACGACCCTTTCCTGGCGCTTCGGGCTGCCGACGAGCAGTCCCAGGTTCGGGTGGTGGCCTATTTCGATGGAAACAAGTTTCGGGCGCTTCCGAGTAGTTTTCCAGTACCCCCTGGGCTCAAACCTGGTTGGTACGAGTTGATAGGTACTGCGGGCCCCCAAGGGCTGGTCTGGTCTTCGAGCAAAACCTTCCCGTAGAACCGCAAAAGAAACTATCAAGTACGCCAAGGGTATAGTTGCAAACCGCACCTGAAAAATCCGCCGAATACCTTTTGGGATCTTACCCGGGCATTTTCTGAATAACCGGGCCGCTCGAGGCTTCACCAAAGGCCTATACTTGGCCGGGAGGCTCGGATGGAAGGTTTGCAGATACACACAGTGGTGCGCACGCTGGCCCCCCAGCTACCCCGGCGCAGCCTGGGCTGGGCGTTCCCCGACGAGGGCACCGCTGCCCTGCTTCTGGAAGGGCTGGGCAATCTATTGTTGCGCTACCGCCCACCCCATCCCCTTCTGGCACTGGAGGCCGATCGTGTGGCGGGCGAGGCCAAAACCCCTTTTCAGCGCCTCCTCGAGGCCCGCTGCAAAGGGCGCTTGCTAAAAATTGAACAGCTCAAGCTCGACCGGGTGGTGTTTTTGGAGTTCGAAGGGGAAAAGGGCTTTGTGGACACCGCCCCCACCCGGCTGGTCTTCGAGCTCACGGGCCGCAACGCCAACCTGATGGTTTTGGATCTCGAGGGCCGGATTATCGGCATAGACCGCCCGGTTACGCCCGCCATCAACCGCTACCGCGAACTGCGGAGCGGGCTTTTTTATACCCCGCCCCCGCCCTACCAGAAGCTCGACCCCCGCACCCTGCAGGAAGACGAACTGAAACCCTTTGTGGGCCAGCCCCTCGCGCAGCTCATCAAAAACCTGGACGGGATGGGCCAGGCCCTGGGGGCCGAGCTCTGCCGCCGCGCACACCTGAGCCCGGAAACCCCGCTCGAGCCCGCGCACCTGCCACTTATCCACAGGGTTATCCACAGCCTGGTCGAGCAACCCAGCCTGCAAACCACCACTCCCGACCTCCAGGCCGCCTGGGCGCAGGAAGAAGCTGAAGCCCTGCGCAAACCCCTGCGCGAGGCCCTTGAGCGGCAGATGCGAACCCTGCAGGCCCGCCTGGGGGATGCCCACAACGCCCTGGAGCGCCTGGAGGAGGCCCAGCGCCTGCGGAACTGGGGCGACTTGCTGATGGCCTACGGCCACCAGCTTCAGCCGGGGCCAAAGGCCACGCTGGAGGATTTTTCCGGCCAGATGGTGGAAATTCCCCTGGAAGCCGGGCTCTCCCCCATTCAAAACGCCAGCCGCTTCTATGCCCGGGCCAAGCGCCTCGAGGCCAACGCCGAGCGGGCTCTGGAGCAGATACCGGCCCTGGAGGCCCAGATCGCCGGGCTCGAGCAGGAGCTGGCCCAGCTCGAGCAGCGCTCCCGCCAGGAGTTGCAGGCCCTGGGCCGCAAAACCCGCGAGAAAGGCCCCCAGGTGGGTCTGCGCCTCACCAGCCCCAGCGGCTTCGAGGTCTGGGTGGGGCGCAACAGCAAGGAAAACGACCTCCTGACCCGCATGGCCCACTCCGAAGACCTCTGGTTCCACGCCCAGGGCCTCCCCGGTTCGCACGTGATCCTGCGCACCCAGGGCCGCAGTGCACCCCTGCCCGACCTGCTCTACGCCGCACAGCTCGCCGCCCACCACTCCAAGGCCCGGGGCGAGAAAAACGTACCGGTGGACTATACCGCCAAAAAACACGTCTGGCGGCCCCGCAAAGCGGCCCCCGGCCAGGTGCTGTATACCCAGGGCAGGACGCTCTTCGTGGATGCCGAGCTGCCTGCGGGTTGAGGGGGTTGTACACAGTACCCCCATGGGCTACCGGCTACCCACCGCTTCAGAAGGCGGTGAGGCCGCTGCTTCATCCTCGGCGCGCACCCGCAGCCCACGGGCCACCAGGGGCAGGGTGGTACCCTGTACCAGCACCGAAAACAGCACCACGAAGAAGGTGACATTGAATATCTTTTGCGCCGATTCGACCCCGGCCAGCAAAGGAAAGGTGGCCAGCACGATGGGAATGGCCCCCCGCAAACCCACCCAGGCAACAAAGACTTTTTCGTTGAGGGCAAAGCGGCGATTGGGCAGGCTCAGGAAAACCGCCACAGGCCGGGCCACCAGCATCAGAAAGAGCGCCAGCAGAATGGCCCCTACCGCCACCGAGGGAAGCTGTGAGGGAAAGACCAGCAGGCCCAGGGTGAGGAACATCCCAATCTCCATCAGCCAGGTGTTGCCCTCATGAAAGGCCAGCAGCGCCGTCTTGCGGGGAAAGTCGCTGTTGCCCACCACCACCCCCGCCACATAAGCCGCCAAAAAGCCACTGCCGCCCAGCACGGCAGTGAGCGAAAACACCAGAAGCATCAGCGTGACCGACAGAACTGCATACAGCCCATCGAAGCTGAGCCGGATGTTTTGCAAAATCCAGGCCACCGCCCGCCCCAGGCTGTAACCCAGCAGAAGGCCCAACAGCATCTGCTGGACGAACATGGGCAGAATCTGCCAGGCGCTCATCTCGGGGCGGGTCAGAAGGGCGGTCAGGCCAATGGTCAGAAACACCGCCATGGGGTCGTTGGTGCCCGACTCGAACTCGAGCAGAGGCCGCAGGTGCTTGCGCAGGCGCACAGCCCGCTCGCGCAGCACCCCAAACACCGCGCTGGCATCGGTGCTGGAAACAATCGCACCGAGCAGGAGGGCCTCGAGCCAATCCAGGTCTAGCACCCAATGGGCGAACATGCCCGTTAGGAGCATGGTGAAGAACACACCCAAAGTAGCCAGGGACAGACCAGCCCCCAGCACCGGACGTACCGCATTCCAGCGGGTAAAGAGCCCACCCGAATAGAGGATGAAGACAAGGGCCACCGTGCCGATGAGTTGGGCCACGTAGTAGTTATCGAACCAGATACCCCCCGGCCCATCGCTGCCAGCCAGCATCCCTATGAGCAAAAACAAGAGCAGCCCTGGCACCCCCAGCCGCCCACCCAGCTTGGTGGCCAGCACGCTGAGAAGCAGCAGGATGCTGGCGATCAGCAGAAGGGTCTCCGGTCTCGGCAAATACACCTCCCCCGTCTCCCGGCAAAACTGCCGGGCAACATAGCGCTCTGGTGCGCGAAGCACCCTAGGCCCAGTATGCTGCCAAATCGGGCCTAAAGCAGGGGTTTAGTTCCCAATTCGCGTATGCAGGTCGCCGATGCCCTCGATGGCTACCTCCACGTGGTCGCCGGGCTTGAGCTCGCCCACCCCTTCGGGGGTGCCGGTCAGTACCACATCGCCGGGCTCGAGGGTCATAAAGCTGCTGATGTAGGAGAGAATTTTAGCCACCGGGAAGATCATCAGGCTGGTGTGGGCCTCCTGGCGCAGCTCGCCGTTGACGTAGGTGCGCAAGGTGGTGTTCTGGGGATCGAGCGAGGTCACCAGCCAGGGCCCCAGGGGGCAGAACTTGTCGGCGGACTTGGCCCGTACCCACTGCAGGTCGGTTTTTTGCTTGTCGCGGGCGGTGACGTCCAGGGCGCAGGTATAGCCCAGCACGTGCTCGAGGGCCTCGCTCTCGGGCACGTTTTTCATGCGACTTTCAATCACCACCGCCAGCTCCCCTTCGTAGTGCAGCAGGTTGGTGAAGCTGGGGTAGGGCACCACATCGCCCGAGCGCTCGGGGCGGGCCGGGTTGGCCGGGTGGGCCAGGGTGTTGGGGCCTTTCAGGAACAGACCCGGCTCCTTGGGCAGATCCCCGCCGAAGTCGTGGCCCATCTCGCGGATGTGGTCGAGGTAATTGCGCCCCACGCAGACAATCTTGGTAGGGGCGGCCGGGGCCAGCAGGGTCACGCCCCCCAGGTCAAAATGACGGCCCGTGGGGTTGCCCGCCGGGCCGTCGGTTTCGTGAATGGTCTCGCCTTCCAGTATCCCCCATTGACCCGCATCGAACCGTACAATCTTCATAGTGGCTCAAGTATACCGTTGTCCGAGGCTCCTGCCCTGGGACGTTTGACTTACTCCACCGGCGTTACAAAAAATCTGCACTGCAAAGTGTTAGAGTCTACAGCAGGCAACCTCGAGGTCGTTGCGAAAGGAGCTGGCATGAACGCACTCTTACTCTGGATTCTGGGCATTCTGGGCGTGCTTATTTTGCTTTGGGGCCTCACCCGCCTATCGCGCGGTGGGCTGGCCTGGATGGGCTTTGGTTTGATGCTGGGCTTGGCCGGGCTGGGCGGAGCCTGGCTGCACCAGCAGTACGGCACCGCGGTGTTCTGGGGCCTGGGGGTGCTGGGAGTGCTGTTGCTGGTCTGGGCCCTGCTCAACCTCAGAAGTCGCCTGGCGGGCTGGATCACCGCCCTGGCGGTGCTGCTGGCCCTCACCGGCTTTGGCAGCATCGTGCTGCTGAATAGCAGCAGCCCCAACCTGCTCACCTCGGGCACCATCCCCAACCCGCTCGACAACCTCCAGACAAGCCCCACCGCACCCGACAGCTCCACGCCCACCCCACCGGCCGAAACCGCCCCCGAACCAACCCCCACCCCGCCCGAGCCCAGTCCCCTGCCCACGCCGGAACCCGCCCCTACCCCATCTTCACCTACCCCGGAGCCGCTACCCCCAACATCTAGCCCCACCCCGCCCGCTGCTACGGGCAGTCTGCGCGAGGTGGAGCCGGCCTGCCCCTGTCTCCTCAATGTGCAGGTGAAAGCACCCAACCCCACGGTGCGCATTCTGCAGGGCACCACCGAGGTAGCCAGCAGTCGGCAGGAGCGCTCGAGCTTCCTGCTCGAGGCCGGCGACTACACCCTGCAGGTCGAGGCCCCCGGCTACCGGACGTTTAGCGCACTGATCAACGTACCTAACAACAAAAACCTCGAGATCGAGCTGGCGCAGTAAGGATTTGCTTGCACGTTACACTACACCCCGGTATGGTGTAGTTACTGTGGGTGAAGTGAGTACACTCTGGCAATCGTACCTGGAAGCCCTGCGGCCTCATCTGAGCGGGCGCGACCACCGGGGCAAAAAAGGCAGCCTGCGCTGGCTGGAAGCCGCCGTGGCCGAGCGGGGCGGGCGGGCCGGAACGGTACGCAACATTTTGTACAAAGACCTGGGGAGTCCCGAGGAGAAGCTCCGGCTCTTCGAGGTGATCGGCGATCTGTACACCGAGTCGGGGCTGGAGGCCCCTCCGCTGCCCTCGGAGCTGGCCCTCGAGTCGGCCCGGCGGGCTTTGGGGCGCGACAAACGCCGGCTCTTCCGCCGCTTCGTGCGGGCCCTGGAGCAGGGCGATAAACCCCAGATGGTGGTGGTGGGGGGCGCGGCTACCGGCAAAGGCGTCTTGCTGGCGGCGGTGGAGCGGGCCGTGCCGGGCTGTCTGATGGTGAACCTGGGGGGTGAACTGGCCCAACACCTTCACCCCCTGGCCGAAAAACTGGGGCTGGAGCTCGAGGGCATCCTCTCCCAGCTCTCCCCCACCCAGCCCTACGCGCTGCAAGCCGCCTTGCAGGACGAGCTGCGCAGCGCGCTGGCCCGGGCCCTCAATGCCTACGGGCGGCCCCTGCTTCTGCGGGCAGAAAAAGAAGGGCAGATCGGCGGCCTGAATCTGCGCGATACCCAGGGCAACCCGGTGGGGCTGGCGGCCTGGATCGAGCCGCTGCTGCGCCGCCTGACCATTCCCTTTCTGGCCGGGCTCTCCGAGCCCCCGCCCAACCTGGCCTGGCACCCGCTCTCGGCCCCCAGCCGGGCCGAGGCCCGCCGCTACGTGAAAGACCGCCTGCCCGACCTGCCCCCCGAGCGGGTGGAGGCGCTGGTGAACCAGGCCGGGCGCAACTTTGCCGAGCTTTCGCGGCTGGTGCTGCTGGAGGCCGCCCAGATTCATGGCAGCACCCCCACCAACCTATCCCAGGATCACACCCTGCGCCCCATTTTGCAGGCGCTGGCGGTGCTTTCGCCGGAGGCCGACCCCGGCGTTCCGGTCGCGCTTTTGGAAAAGGTGCTCGGCAAAAGGCTAGAGCACCTCTCCCAGGCCGAACGCGCCCTGCTGGCCCCCCTGGGCGAGGGCAAGGTGCGCCCCGCGCTGCGCACCCTGCTACCGGAAGTTCCCGAAAAAGAGGCGCGCAAACTGCACCTGCTGGCGCTGGACTACTTCAAGGGCGATCTGTTCCGCGAGCTTTACCACGCCCACGGGGCGCACCGGCTGGATCGGCTGCTCGAGCTCCTCTCGCGTGACCCCAGCCGGCTCTCACTGCTGCCCACCCTATGGACTGAGTCACAGGCCTGGCCCACCCTCGAGCGGGAAAAGCTCGCCATGGCAGTGGTGCGCTACCGGGCCGTGCTGGGCCAGTACGCCCACCCCGAGGCCCTGGAGGCCCTCGAGCTGCTCTTCCACTCCACCGACCCCGCGGTGCAGGCCTGGGCCCGGGTCAAGGCCGCCGAAGCCCGGGTAGACGCCGGGGATTTTCCCGCCGCCCTGCAACTGCTGCCCCCACCCGAGGCCCTCTCGGGCGAGATCGGGGCCGAGGGGCTGCTGGTCTGGGCCGCTGTGGAGCGCTGGCAGGGCGACTACGCCCAGGCCGAAGCCTATGTCCAGCAGGCCCTCTCGCTGCCCATCCAGCCCTTTTTGGCCGACCGGGTACGGCTGTGGCAGGGCCTGGTAGCCAAGGACGCGGGCCGCTTCGAGGAGGCCCTGGAAGCCCTGCGGCAGGTTGCGCACGACCCCCTCTTGGTCGGGCGGGCCCGCTACCAGTCGGGCGACCTGCTCCTGCGCATTGGACGGGTCTACGAGGCCGAGGCCCAGATGCGGCAGGGCCTCGAGGCCCTGGAGTCCTCGGGGGCGCCGCCCGAGGAGGTGGCCCGGGTGCGGGCCCGCTTTGGTACGGCCCTGCGGCGCATCGGCAACTTTGCCGAGGCGGAAAAATACCTGTATCAGTCTATTCGCGAGGCTTCCGACGAGTTCATCCGGGCCCGGGCCATGAGCGAGGCCAGCGTGCTCGAGCTGGCTCGAGGCCGCCCCCTGGAAGCCCTGGCCCTGCTGGCCGAGGCCGAGGCCTACCTGCGCGAGGTGCGCGAACGCCCCGAGGAAGCCCACTACCGCCACCGCCGCACCCTGTACCGCATTGCCGTGGCCTACTGGGTACGGGCCAGCGGACTGCCCTACCTACCCCCCTACGTGGGAGGCCAGCAGGCCCCCCAGAGCGAAAAAATCCTGCGCGAGTTGCGCGAAGAACTCCTGACCAAGAAGCTCCCCGGCGACCGCTACATCGCCTTGGCCATTGACGTAGCCCTGAAGCTCTCCCTGCTGATGCCGGCCCCCCAGGCCGAAGCTATGATGCAGGGCTGCTTGCAGCAAAGCGACCCCTACTTCCAGGCCCAGGCCCGCCTGGGTTATGCCGAGACCCTGGCGAGGCAGGAGAAATGGGCCGAGGCGCTGGCCCAGGTGGTGCAGATTGGCGACCTGCAAGACCCAGGGGTGCAGAGCTGGAAGCTGGGCCTGGAGACCCAGGCGCTGCTGGGCTTAGGCCAGGAAGAGGCCGCCTGGAAGAAGCTCCAGGCCTGCGCAGGCCTCCCGGCCCCCTACCGCGCCCAGCTGGGCCGGGTGCTGGGCAAAATCTGGCCGACCGAGGCCCTGCGTGCGCGGCTCAACACCCAGTCGCCCTTGGCTCTGGACGACTGTCTAGCCCTGCACCTGAGCCAGGCCGAACCCACTCATTGAAGCTCGGCCAAGAAGCCCCGCAGGGCTGTGTTAAAAGCTTTGGGGTTCTCCAGGTTGCTCAGGTGCCCCGCCTCGGGCAGGATCAGCATCCGGCTATCGGGAATCTGGGTGGCCATCTGCCGAGCATCGGCGGGCGGGGTGAGGGTATCTTCCTCGCCCACCAGCACCAGGGCCGGCACCGAGATGCTGGAGAGCAGCGGCACCGAGTCGGGCCGGCGGGCCAGGGCCTCGAGGCTCTTGGCCACCCGGCTGGGGTCTGCCTCGAGCTGGGCCTGCCGTACCTGGGCCACCAGCTCGGGGCGGCGGGCATGGGTGGTAGCCCCCAGGTGCCCCTTGAGGGTGGCCTCCGGGAAGAACTGCATCCCTTCCCGGCGGATGCGCTCGGCCTGCTCCAGGCGCAGGTGAGCCCCCTCGGGGGTGTCCGGGGTGGCGCGGGTGTCGGCCAGCACCATCCCCGAGAAGCGCTCGGGCTCGAGGTTCCACAGTCTGAAAATCACGTAGCCCCCCATGGAAAGCCCCACAAACACCGCTTTCTGCCAGCCCAGGTTGTCCATCTCGACCAGCACGTGGGCGGCTGCGCTTTCCAGGCTCTCGAACCCCAGGATGTCGGGGTAGAGAACCGGATGCCCTTTGACGACCTCGAGCTGCCCTGCCCACATGGCCGGGCTGTAGGGAAAGGCGTGTAGAAAGACTACAGGAACCGACATATTCTCAGCATAGCCTAAAAAATAGGGTCAGGTTTCCCTCTCCAAAACCCTCAGGGCCGCCTGGTATAGCTTTTCCAGGTCGGTCTCGCCAGTCTCGAGCTGCCATTCGTAGGCGGCTTTGAGCATCTGGCCAAAGGCCTTCCCCGGCTTGTGGCCCCGCTCGATTAAATGGCGGCCCAGCAGCACCGGCTGTACCGGCACTGGCTGGGGCTCAAAGAACTTCCAGGACTCCTTGGGCCGCCGCTCGGCCCCATCGGCTTCGTACAGGGCTTTCAGGGCCATCAGGTGCGGGCCGGCCTGGGCCTGGAACCTGCGGATGGCCGCAGGGGTGGGCTTGGTAAAGACCGGCACCATGTGCAAAGCGGTGGTCACCACCAGCTCGTCCCGCAGATGGTTGGGCAGGCGCAGGTCGCGGGCGATGCGGGGTATCAGCGCGGCCCCCACCCGCTCGTGCCCATAAAAGCTATACCAGCCCTCGGGCCTCCAGCGCGCGGTGTCTTTTTTGCCGATGTCGTGCAGCAGGGCGTGCCAGCGGTACGGCGGCGGCGCCCGATCCACCACCTGCAGCACATGGGTTAGCACATCCCCCTCGGGGTGCCAGCGGGGGTTTTGTAAGAGCAGGTGGGTATCTTCAAACTCGGGAATCAGGCGTTGCAGAATTTCCAGGTCGTAGAGGTAGCGCAGAAAGCGGCTGGGGGTGCCGTTCTGAAAGGCTTTGTCGAACTCCGCACTCACCCGCTCAACAGCCACGTGCGAGAGCACCTCCGGGGCTGCTTCCCGCGCAGCTTGCAGGGTTTTGGGCTCGATCTGGAAGCCGTAGCGCGCCGCAAAGCGGCCCGCCCGGATCACCCGCAGGTAGTCTTCCCGGAAGCGCTGGGCCGGGTCGCCCACCGCCCGCAAGACGCCGGCCTCGAGGTCCTGCTGTCCGCCGTAGGGGTCTATCACCCGCCCCGAGGCATCCATGGCGATGGCCCCGATGGTGAAGTCGCGCCGGGCCAGGTCTTCCTCGATGCGCTGCCCCCAGGCCACCTTGGCCCTGCGCCCATAGGTCTCCACATCGCGGCGAAAGGTGGTGACCTCGTAGGGGTGGTGGTCAATCAGGATGGTGACCGTACCGTGCTCGAGGCCGGTAGGGATGGCCCCCAGGCCCTGGGCTTTAGCCAGACGCATCACCTCCTCCGGGGGCGCCGAGGTGGCAAAGTCCAGGTCTTCGGGCGTCTGGCCCAGCAGAATGTCGCGCACCGCCCCGCCCACCAGGTAGAGATCGGGCAGGAAGGAAAGTTGTTGCAGAACTTGGCGGTAGTCCATCATGGCAGGCAGGCAACCAAAGTCTAGAGGTTAGCACTCGCAGAGCCAAATGCCTAGCGCGCGTTGGTTTGAACGAAACCACCACACCGGCTTATCAAATCGCCCAGGCGTTCAACCTCCAGATCAAAGTTGGGGTAGTGTCTGGCAGGGAGTCCTAGCCAGCTACGACCATCCCGCCAACAAATCGTCTACCGGCATGGCCGGGAAAGAACCCCGCAGCCCGCCCAGCACGAAGGTCTCTTCTTCCAGCAGACCCGGCCAGTCCAGCAGCACCTGAGAAAAGTTCTCCTCGGGCCCGGCCTGCGAAGCATGGGCCAGTACCGCCGCCCGGATGGTCGGAGCCAGGGGGCGCACGTCCACCCGCACCGCCACCGAGCAGGGCGAAACCCCATAGCGCTCGGGGTCGAACCTGGTCTGGGCCACCCGCTCTTTGGTGCGTACCGGAAAAAAGAGGCGCTTGGGCGGTTCGGGCATCACATTACCGGCCCGCCAGAAGGCCCCCAGGGTGGCCCGGTGGAGGTGGATGTGGTCGGCATGGCCGTAGTAGCCCTGGGGGTCGAACCCAATGACCACCTGGGGCTTTAGCTGGGCCATATACCCCAGCAGGACATCCTCGATCTGCTGCAGGTTCTGGTGCATGAAGCCCCTGGGGTTAGCCTGGGCGACCTCGAGCGGATACCCCGAGTCCTGGTAGCCCAGAAAGATGGGGGGACGCAGGCCCAGAGTGGTGCAGGCGGCCTCGAGCTCCTTTTCACGCAGCTTGCCCAGGGCCTCACCCTTGGGATATAGCGAAGCATCGAGGGCCGGATGCCGGATCCGGCCCTGCTCCCCGCGCGTGGCGCAGATCAGGTAAACTTCGTGCCCCAAAGCCGCATACTTAGCTAAGGTTCCGGCGCAGAAAAACGACTCGTCGTCGGGGTGGGCGAAGATGGCGAGTAGGCGCATACAGGGCCTAGTCTAACCGGTTATGCGCACCCACCTTATCGCTTTTTTGCTCATAGAATAGCAGCATGAAGGCCTATAATCACCTGGGTCAAGCTCTCAAACTGTATGCAGATGCATTAAAGCCTTTTTTCTTACAAGCGCTCAAGCAAGCACACGGTGAGGGGCGGGGCTGGGTTGAAGCTTACCTGGGTTCTTTGAGTGAGAACCGGCGTGGGCTGGTACTCGAGGAGATGAAGCGTGGCAAAACCGCCGAGGAGACGCTCGACCTCAATCACTTCAAAGACATTTTGTTGGGCCAGCGGGAGGTTTTCCGGGGTGTTTTAGGCCGGAACTACAACCGAGCCGTCACCTGGGCCGACGAGATTAGCGAGGTACGCAACGACTGGGCACACCAAAAGGAACTCCTCGAAGACGATGTCAACCGAGCCCTGGATAGCATGGCCCGGCTGCTCCGAATCATCGGCGCGGAAGAGACTGCCCAACAGGTACGAAAGCTGATGGCGCGTGAGCTGCCCAAGGCACCTCAGGGTAGCCTCCCTCCCTGGTGGCAGTTGGCTGAGCCCGATGAGGTCATCCGTCGGGGGGACTTCGACGAGAACACCTTTGCAGCGAAGCTCGACGACGTGGTGGCCGGGCGGGCGCCGGCTGAGTACCGCCATGCCGAGCTTTTCTTCAAGAAAACCTACCTAACCCAAGAACTCGCTACCATCCTGAAAGACACCTTGCGGCGGCTTTCAGGGCTGGGTGGGGAGGCTGTAACACAGCTCCGCACCCCTTTTGGTGGCGGCAAAACCCACACCCTCATTGCGCTATATCACCTGGTCAAGGCGTACAGCGAGCTCTTGGATCTTCCCGAGGTACAGAGCCTGTTGCAAGAAGCCGGGCTCAGAGACATGCCCAAAGCCCGGGTGGCCGTGCTGGTAGGCACTGAACTCTCAGCCCAGGGGCGCAAGATAGAAGGTTTGCACCTGCACACCCTGTGGGGCGAGCTGGCCTACCAGCTTGGGGGTCGAAACGGCTACGAAAAGCTACAGGCTGCCGACGAAAACCGAAGCCCTCCCGGTAAGCAGGCTTTACGCGAGCTGCTGGAGGCTTACAGCCCGGTTCTCATTCTGATTGACGAGCTACTGGTCTATCAGGTCAAGGCCGCCTCGGTTGCGCTAGGCCATACCAACCTACAAGCCCAGACCTTCGCTTTCTTACAGGAGCTTAGCGAGGTGGTAGGAGGCTTGCCCAACGCTGCGCTCATCACCACCTTCCCCGAGTCGCACCTCGAGTACTACGACCACCAGGAAGCACCCCAGGTCTTTGCCCGGCTGGAGAAAATCTTCGGGCGGGTACAGGCAGTGCGAATGCCGGTGCAGGGTGAGGAAATCTTCGAGGTACTGAGGCGACGCCTGTTCGAGCGGATTGACGGAGAGGCAGCCAAGCATGTGGTAGCGGCCTACATGAAAACCTACGATGCCTACCGCAACGAACTCCCCAGCGAGGTACGCAGCGGCGAGTACGGCCGCAAGATGCTCAAGGCCTTCCCCTTCCATCCCACACTGGTGGAGGTGCTCTACGAGCGCTGGGGCACCCTCCAGACCTTCCAAAAAACCCGTGGCGTACTGCGTCTACTGGCTCGGGTTGTTGAGACCGACTACCTAAGCCCCACCGCCCGGCCTCTGATTGGGCTTGGAGATGCAACCCTGGGGGACGCCGACCTGAGGGCCACCATAACCAGCGTGCTGGGTGAGGCCAACTGGGAGTCGGTTCTGGCCTCGGACATCGTCCCTCCCGAGGGGAAGGCCCATCTGCTCGACCGCGAGCTAGGGGGCGAGTATGCCCGTCATCGGCTGGGTCAATCACTAGCCACCGCAATTTTTATGTACTCCCACTCCGGCGGGGCCCAGCAAGGGGCCACCCGTCCCCAGCTTAACCTGGCCCTGGCCTACCCCGAGGGGATTACCCCTCTTCTGGTAGGGGATGCGCTGGACAATCTAAAGGGACGGCTTTATTACCTTTATGCCAACGGGAGCTGGAGTTTCAAAGCCCAGCCCAACCTGAACGCCGTACTGGCCGACCGCATGGCCCAGGTCAAGGCAGAAGCGCTGGAGACCCTCCTCCAGAGCCAGGTAGAGAAGGTAGCGGGGTCAGGGCCGTTCAAGGTCTTTGTTTGGCCGCAGAGCCACCGCGAGGTGCCTGACTCGTCCCAGCTCAAGCTTGTGCTGCTTGGACCCGAAGCTCCCCACGACGACGAAGAAGCCCTGAAACGGCTTTATCACATCATCCAGGACAATCACGCCTCGGGGCCACGGATCAACAAAAACACCACACTCTACCTTGCTCTTGCCAAAACCCCCTATCTGCGGGCCCAGGAAGCAGCCCGCAAACTGCTGGCACTCGAAGATATTCAGTCCGACCGGGGCCTGGTGCTCTCGGAAGAGCAGAAGGCTGAACTCACCCGGCTGTTGAAAGAGGCCCGTGAAGCCCTACCGGTGTTGCTCAAGAGCAGCTATACAGGCATGCTGGAACCCCAAGACGCCAAAGGCTCCTACCGATTCTTCGACCTCACCGCCTACGCCCGTACCCAGCCTACGCTCCAGGCCGCCGTAACCGAGGTGTTGAGAGCCGAGGAGCTGCTGCTGAACAAGCTTGACCCGGCCTATTTGGTGCATGGTCCCTGGGGCTTATGGCCTCAGGATGAACCCTATCTGAACCTGCGCGAGTTGCGCGAGTACTTCCTGCGCCTGCCCCAACTGCCATTTTTGGAGCAAGACGAGGTGCTGAAGAATGCCATCCTCCAGGGCATCCGCATCCACCTGTTCGAGCTGGGGGTGAAGGGAAACGATGGGTTCACCCAGGTCTGGGATGCCAGTCGGCCTCCTGGGACAGAGCAGGTTTTCTTTGGCGAGGCCTATGTGCTGGCCCGACCTGGCAAACTACCGCGCCCAGGATCAGAGCCTGGGCATTCTACAGATACCAACGAGAACGAAGATTTAGATCAAGACGAGCCCGTATCGCCTCCCAATAATGGCTCGGACAAGAAGACTGTTAAAACCAAGGTAAGGGTGACCCTCGAGCAGCTCGAGCTTTCGCGCATCCCTACACTGGTGGACTTGGCCAAGAGTTTGCGCGATGCTGGGGGCACGGTGCAGCTCCGGGTGGAAATCGAGGCCACCAGTCCAAAAGGGCTTGACGAGGGTGTGCTCAACACCTCGGCAAAAGAAATTCTCGACCAGCACGGTCTTAAGTACGAGTGGCACGAGGAATAGCCGTGCAGTGGAATTCCCTCATAGACCGGGTAGTGGAGGCCCCCTACTGGCCCGAACCAGTACGGGTGCTGCGGCTTAGCCAGGCCGGGGGCCGCTTTGCCCTGGCGGTAGAAGGGCTCAAAAGCCGCCAGGTCTTCCACCGGCTGCTGAGCACGGATGAGGTAAGCGGACTGCTGCGCCTGACCCAGGCCGAGGCCGAGCCCTTTGGCGGCGACGGCGAACTGTTCGCTCTGGGCCTCGAGGCCCGTCGCATCCAGCTCGGCTACCTCTTTGACCCCTTTTTTGCTGTCTCGGCCAGCCGCATTGACCCTCTACCGCACCAGCTCGAGGCCGTCTATGGCGTGCTTCTGAAAAAGTCGCGGGTGCGCTTTCTGCTAGCCGACGACCCCGGTGCTGGCAAGACCATCATGGCCGGGCTATTGCTCAAGGAACTCCAGTACCGCGGCCTGCTGGAGCGGGTCTTGATTGTGACCCCGGCCAACCTAACCGACCAGTGGCGACGCGAACTCAAAGAGAAATTCGGCGAAACCTTCGAGGTCATGAACCGCAACACCACCACCGCCCTCTACCAGGAAAACCCCTGGCTCAAGCGGCCCAAACTCATCACCAGCCTGGACTTTGCCAAGCGAGAGGAAAACCTACGCCTCCTGGAACAGGCCTCCTGGGATATGGTGGTGGTGGACGAGGCCCACAAGCTCTCGGCCACCCGCTACGGGCCCGAGGTCAAAAAATCGCAGCGCTACCGCCTGGGCGAGGTGCTTGCCCGCCAAAGCCACCACCTGCTCTTCCTTACCGCCACCCCTCACCAGGGCGACGATGAAAAGTTCCGGCTCCTGCTCGACCTGCTGGAGCCCGACCTCTTCGCCCATACCACCTTGCTGGAAGAAGCAGCCCGGGCTGGGGAAAATCCCATCCTGCTACGGCGTCTCAAAGAAGACATGACCGACTTTGAGGGTAAGCCCCTCTTCCCACCTCGCTATGTACACAGCCTATCCTTCCGACTCTCGCCCAGCGAGCAGGCACTATATGCCAGGGTTAGTGCGTACGTGGCCAAACACTTCAAGCGGGCCTGGGAGGAACAGCGGCGCAACGTGGGACTGGCTATGACGGTCTTACAGCGGCGCTTAGCCAGCAGCAGCTATGCCATTGCCCAAAGCCTGGAAAACCGGCTCAGGCGTCTTTCCTCGCTGCGGGAGCAGGTGCTCAAGCTCCAGGAAAACCCCTACGGCGACTACACCGAAGAAGACCTCGAGGAGATGAGCGAAGAAGAGCGTTGGGAGTTGGAAAATAGCCTGTCTGAGCGGTTAACTCTGGCCCGCAACCTCCCCGAACTCGAGGGCGAACTTGCCGAGTTGGAAGACCTGGCCAAAGAGGCCCGCACCCTGGCCCGGCTGGAAGACGACCGCAAGCTAAAAGAGTTGTTGGCGGTTCTGGAGGGGCTACGACAGGAGAAACTGCTCATCTTCACCGAGCACAAGGCCACCCTGGAATTTCTGGTAGGGGTACTCAAAAAGCGCGGCTATGCCGTCACCTCGATTGACGGCTCCATGAGGCTGGAAGAACGGGTCTCGCGCGAGCGCGAATTCCGCGACAGCGCCCAGGTGATGGTGGCTACCGAGGCCGCAGGCGAAGGCATTAACCTGCAATTTTGCGCGGTAATGGTCAACTACGACCTACCCTGGAACCCCACCCGCCTCGAGCAGCGCATGGGCCGTGTGCACCGGTATGGTCAGCGGTTCGACGTGCACATCTACAACCTAATCGCCCAGGGCACCCGCGAGGGCGAGGTGCTGCAGGTGGTGCTGGACAAGCTGGAAGTTATGCGGGCGCAGATGGGCTCCGACCGGGTTTACGATGTGGTTGGCGAGCTGCTTTCCGACGTTAACCTGGAAGCCCTCATCCTGGAACACCTGACCGGCCGCAAATCCCTGGCCCAAATCCGGGCCATGGTGGAGGCCCGCCTGTCGCCCGAACGGCTGGCCTACCTGCGAGAAGTCACCCTGGAAGCCCTGGCCCAACGCGAACTCGACCTCTCCCGCTTGCGCGAGGAGCGCGAACGCTCGGAGGAACACCGTTTGCAGCCCGAGTACACCCAGCGGTTCTTTGTGCGGGCCCTCACCCGTCTGGGCGGGGGCGTGGAACGACGGAGCGACGGCCTGTTTCGGATCGCAGTGCCATACGACCTGGTTCGTAAGCAGCCGGGGGTACTGGCCCGCGAGTACGGAAAGACCACTTTCGACCCCAAAGCCCGCCTCGAGGCCGAACTCATCGCCCCCGGCCATCCCCTTTTCGACCTGGTTCTGGAGGAGATGCTCTCCCAGGCCGCACCCGTGCTGCGCCAGGGGGCTGTTTTCCAGACCGACCAGGGCGCCGAAGGGGTGCTGGGCTACCTGGAGCTGAGCGTGGTAGACGGGTTGGGGCAGACGGTATCCCGCAGGCTTTACGCCGCACTCGCAGGGGAAGCAGTAGAGCCCGTACCGCCGGAGGTCATCGTAGATGCCGAGCCTGCCCCAGCTACAAAGCCCCTGGCAAGTGGGGCTGGCGCAGAAGAAAAACTACTCGCCTGGGCTTATGAACATGTGCTGGAAGACTTCTACCGCCAGGTAGCCCAGGCGCGGCAGCGGGAAGTCGCCATTCGGCGGAAGTACGCCAGCCGAAGCCTGGAGTATTTGATTGACGCGTCGGTAAAGAAACTGACCCAGTACAAACTTAAGTCGGATGAAGGGGAGGCGATGCGTCTGGCTATATTGCAGGAAGAACGCCGACTGCAGGAGCTCGAGGCCCGCCAGCGCTCCCTCGAGGAAGAACTCCGGCGGGCCGAAACCCTGCACCCTGAACCTGCCCAGGTCGTGGCGCTGGCCTACCTATACCCCCGCCCCTCTGGAATACCCAGCGAAGACGATCCCGCTACACGCCAGGCCGTGGAGGAGGCCGCCATGCAAGTGGCGCTGGCCTACGAGCGCAAGGCAGGCCGCCACCCCCAGGATGTAAGCCGCGAGAACCTGGGCTACGACATTCGCTCCGAGGGCCGTCACATCGAGGTCAAGGGCCGTGCCGGGGTGGGGCCGGTGGTCCTCACCCCTAACGAGTGGATTGCCTCCAAGCGGCTGGGCGAGCAGTACTGGCTTTACATCGTGACCGAGGCCCTCACCAGCCCCCGCCTGTACCTCATCCAAAACCCAGCAGCCAAGCTCACCCCAGGGGAAGAGGTGAGCGTGGTGCGGTATGTCCTGGACCTGGCAGCCTGGCAGCGGGTGGCGCAGCCTTCCGGTTAAGTTTTATTCAAGTGCAATTCTCACAGCTAAACTAAGCTTATCCCCATATCGTTTTTGCGTATGCAAGAGGAAGCTCTAACACATCTTCTTCAAAACAAGTTTCGTCTTCCATCCTTTCGCCCCGGCCAGCTCGAGGCCATTCAAGCAGCACTGGCCGGGGAGCGGGTGCTACTAGTTCAACCTACGGGCTGGGGCAAAAGCCTGGTTTACCAGATGATTGCCGCCGTTAAGGGGCTGACCGTGGTCTTCACCCCCTTGCGGGCCCTTATGCGTGACCAGGTCAAAGAAGCAGATCAGTACGGCCTGCGGGCTCAGACTCTCAACTCCGATCAGGACGAGTCACTGCATACAGCAATCCTGGAGCAAGCTAAGAAGGGGCAGCTCGATTTGCTTTTCATCTCGCCCGAGCGCATAAAAAACTCTCTCTGGAAAGAATTTTTGCCCGAATTGCCCATCAAAGCTCTGGTTATAGACGAAGCCCACTGCATCTCTACCTGGGGGCACGACTTCCGCCCAGATTATCGGAGAATTGTTGAGCTTGTTCAGCACTTACCCCCTCAAACACCCGTTGTAGCCGTCACAGCTACTGCCACAAAAAGGGTCGAGCAGGACATCGAAAGTCAACTGGGTGCGAAAGCAAAGGTGATTCGGGGCAACCTGGTACGCTCCAATTTCTGGCTGAACGTTATTCCGGTCAGCAGCGAAGCAGAAAAGCTCGCGTGGGTGGACTACTGGGTCAGCACGCTCGAGGGCACCGGTATCGTTTACTGCGCCACAAAAGCCATGACTGAAAACGTAGCTAGCTACCTGGGCAATCTTGGGATAAAAACCACCTACTATCACAGCGATCTGAGCCCGGATGAGCGTCTAGAACGCGAAAGGGGCTTGATGGAGAATGCCTTCAAAGTAATTGCGGCAACCAACTCCTTAGGCATGGGCCTGAACAAACCCGACATTCGCTTCATCATCCACACCGAGTTCCCCGGCTCCATGCTGCACTACTATCAAGAGATTGGCCGCGCAGGGCGCGATCAGCAACCCGCTCGTCTGATTCTGCTTTATAACCCAGAGGATAGAAGCATACAGGAAAGCTTCATTAATGGAAGCAAACCCAGCCCGGATAGCTACCACCAGGTTCTTTCACTGTTGCATAAATCCGCTTTGAGAGAAAGAGACATTATGCTACAGACCGGGCTCTCGCAAACAGCCGTACGCAATATTATCGCCGATTTGCAGGAGCAAAAGTTAGTGGGGGAGAAAGATCCGCAAGGCTATTACCGAGCCATTGCCCACGGAACCCCAAGTTTTGATGCTCAAAACGAGCTGCGCCAGCATAAACTGGCCGACCTCGAGGCCATGATTGCGTATGTAAACACCCAGACCTGCCGGATGGTGTACCTGTGCAATTATCTGGGCGACCCGGAAACCAAGCCCTGCAGGCAGTGCGATAACTGCCGCCAGGATGCTTTACCTTCCCTAACCGCCGATTTGGTGCAGCGGGCGAGAGAACATGTAACACACCCCAAGCTTCACCTGAAAGCCCCAGTATTCGAAGATGGCCGAGCCCTGGACTACTACAAGGACACCCGGGTGGGAGAAGCCGTTCATGCAAGCAAGTACAAAACGCATACCCCATTCCCCGACTGGCTTGTACAAGACTCCTCCAGGGTGATTTGGAAGTACTGGGCCGACCAGGGGATTTCTGGTGTAGTTGCTGTACCTTCTACCAAAAGCGGGGGCTTGGTGGAAGACTTTGCAAAGCGGCTGGCTCAAAGTTTGGGGATACCTTTTCTGGATGTGGTTTGCAAGGTAAGGGAAACGGAGCCGCAAAAAAACTTCACCAATCGAACCCAAAAGCGCGAAAACCTCAAAGACGCCTTCCTGGGCAGGCCGGGCATCCAGGGAAACCTGCTGGTAGTAGATGATGTGATGGATTCAGGGGTAACCTTAGAGGAGGTGGGCAAGGCATTGAAGCGGGCAGGAGCTGGCCGGCTCTTTGCCTTCGCACTAGCCAAGACCCGCCACAGTGACGACGTATGAACCCCCTGTACTGGATGCTTCTGGCGCACTCAGGCCTCAAGACTGCCGAGAAAATGCAGATTTTGCGGGCAGCGGGTGGAAACCTCGAGGGCTTCGTCGAGGGTGGTCTGCCAGGGCTATCCGGTAACACCAGGGCCGTGATGGAAAAAATCCTGGAAGAAGCAGCGGCAACAGGGTTTCTTCTAGAGGAGCTGAAACGTCAGGGAATACGGGTCATACCGGGGGCGGCCCCCGAGTACCCCGTTCGGCTCAAACAAACCCTACGCCAGAACACGCCATTGGTGCTTTACGTGGCGGGTGAAGTTAGTCTGCTGCAGAGTAAGCGCTCAATTGCCATCGTGGGCTCGAGGAACGCCAGCCCGGAGGCCCTCGAGCTCACCCGAAGGGCTGGGCGGTATTTCGGGAAGGAAGGCTACGCAGTGGTTACCGGCATGGCCCGTGGCGCAGACCTCGAGGCTTTCCACGGGGTCAGGGAGGTAGCTGGGAAGGCCATCGGGGTTTTGCCGTATGGGATTTCAGCCAAGGAAACTTTCAAGCTTTTGCGAGAGTATCAAGAGGATATTTTCTCGGGGCGGCTGGCCTTGCTTTCGGAATTGCACCCGGACGCACCCTGGAAAGCCCAGTACGCCATGATGCGAAACCGCATTGTAGTGGCTCTGTCGGATGCATTATTGGTAGCCCAAACAGGTCTCAAAGAAACTGTAGAACAGGGCAAAAAACGCATGAGCGGCACCTGGGATGCCGTGGCTCAGGCCAAGCGCCTGGGTCGGCCAGCATTTGTATTCGATCTTCCTATAGAGGGCAACCAAGCCCTTATCGCCCAGGGCATGGCCCAACCCCTGCCTGCTTTCCCAGGCGACCAAACCTTCATGCAACTGGAAGATACCCTGTCCCCACCAGCAAAGAAATCCCGAGAAACGCCTATCCAACCGCCCCTTCTGACGCCAGAGTGATGAGTGAAGCGGCATACCCCTGGGGCCGAATGCTGGCTAGTACAACATAGAATAGTCCTGTGACGGAAGCCGAGCTGTTGGCCTTAGTAAACCAAGGGGAATCCCTACACTGCGAGTTCAAACGTGATTCCCCCATCCCCGATGTTGAGCTGGCTGAGGCGGTAGCCTGCCTGGCCAACACCGAAGGGGGATGGCTTCTGCTGGGGGTGGAGGATGACGGCAGCATCAGCGGGCTCCACCCTAAGCGCTTGCCGGTCAATCCCCACCTTCTGCAAGCCCTTATCGCCAACAAGACCAGCCCCGGTGTTCAGGTTGAGGTGCACCAGGTGCAAACCCGCGATGGGGTGGTGGTGGCCTTGAGGGTGGCGAGGGCTCCTCACCTGGTGGCCCTCACCGATGGCCGGGTGCCGCGTCGCTTCATCGTGGGCCGCGGTCAGCCGGAGTGCCGCTTCCTTCAGCCGCACGAGCTGGCTTCTCGCTTGGCCGAGCTGTACCAGCACGACTACACCGCCCAGGCCCTGCAAAAAGCGACATGGGAGGACCTGAACCCCCTGGAGTTTGAGCGCCTGCGTCAGACCATCCAGCGCAACCCTCGAGCCGACAAAACCCTGCTCGACCTCCCGGACGAGGAATTGGCGCAGGCCTTGGGCCTGGTGGTCAGCGGCGACGGGCGACTCCTGCCCACGGTGGCGGGGGTGCTCCTGCTGGGCAGGGACGAGGCCATCCGCCGACTGGTGCCCACCCACGAGGCCGCTTTCCAGGTGTTGCGCGAAGACCGGCAGGTGGCCGTCAACGAGTTTTTCCATGAGCCCCTGCTCAAGCTGTTCGAGCGCCTTGAGCAACGTCTGCAGGCTCATAACCCCGAGGAAGAGTTCTCCTTCGGTCTGTATCGAATCCCAGTGCCCCTCTTTCCCCCGGAGGCTTTCCGCGAGGCGTTGGCCAATGCTCTGGTGCACCGAGACTATGCCCTCTTGCAGGCGGTTTATGTGCGCCTTGACCCGGACGCCGGGGGCTTGGTCATCAGCAACCCTGGGGGGTTCGTGGAGGGGGTGACCCTGGACAACCTCCTGGTGGTGGAGCCCAGGCCACGCAACCGCACCCTGGCCGATGCCTTCAAGCGTCTGGGCCTGGTGGAGCGCACCGGACGTGGCATTGACCGCATCTTCCGCGAGGTGCTGGGTTTGGGTAGGCGCCCACCCGACTATTCTGGAACCACTCGAGACACGGTAAAAGTGGTGCTGCCGGGGGGCAAGGCCGACCTGAACTTTGTCCGCCTCATCCTTGAGGTCCAAGACCGCCAGAGAAGGGAGCTTGGCTGGCCCCACCTCCTGGTATTGCGCCAGGTAACCAACGAGGGAGAACTCACCGTGGCCGAGACCGCACGCCTCATTCAGCAGGGCGAGTCAAGAGCCCGAACCCTATTAGAGGAGATGGTAGAGATGGGTCTGTTGGAGGCCAGGGGGGCCAAGAGAGGACGGGTCTATCACCTGAGCGCGGGGGTGTACAAGCGTCTGGGGAGGCCTTCGGCCTATGTTCATCGCCGTGGTTTCGACGCCCTTCAACAGGAACAGATGGTTCTCACCTACCTCAAAAGCCACGGTAGCATCACCCGCGGGGAAGTTGCTGGGCTATGCCATCTGACCCCATCCCAGGCCGAGTATCTGATGCGTAAGCTGAAAAAAGCTGGGAAAGTGCGCCTGGTGGGCAAAGGTCGTTCAGCCCACTACGAGTATCTCAGCATAAACTCTGAAAGTTGATTTCTTAACTCTGAATCAGAGTTTTTGTCGAGTTCAGGAGTTAATATGAACCCAAAACGCCGCCTCATCGAGCACCGCTTACCCCTCAAGGAAATCTCGGAGGCCTCCGCCAAGGAGAAGTCCATCCGCCACGGCCACATCTCCACCCTGCACATCTGGTGGGCCCGCCGCCCCCTGGCCGCCAGCCGCGCCGCGGTGTTCGCCACGCTGGTGCCCGACACCGACGAAAACTACGAGCTGGTGAAGCAAATCGTCCCCTGGGAGGCCGTGAAGGACGGCAACAACGCGGCCATTCTGGAAGCCCGCCGCCGGGTGCTGGAGGCCAACGGGGGCCAGCCGCCCAAGGTGCTCGACCCCTTCGGCGGGGGCGGGGCCATTCCGCTCGAAGCCCTGCGCCTGGGCTGTGAGGTGTACAGCCTCGACCTCAACCCAGTTGCCCACCTTATCCAGCGGGCCACGCTGGAGTACCCGCAAAAGTACGGCCAGCCCGGCAGCCGCCCGGTGCCCGAGTACATCCGGGCCAAGGACAACGCCAAAAGCAAAGGCCGCCAGTCGCTGGACTTTGGCGAGGGGGACGATCCCCTGTCGGGACGTTCTACGCCCGTGCACCAGGGGGAGTGGGCAAGCAGCTACCAGCAAAACCCGCTGGCCGCCGAGGTGCGCTACTGGGGCGAGTGGGTGCTGGAACGGGCCAAGGCCGAGCTATCCGAGTTCTACCCCCCCGACCCCGACGGCAAAACCCCCGTGGCCTACCTGTGGGCCCGCACCGTCACCTGCACCAACCCCACCTGCCGGGCCGAGGTTCCTCTGGTGCGCCAGTGGTGGCTGGCTAAAAAAGACAAAAAGCGCATTGCCCTGAAGCCAAAGGTAAACACCGCGGCCAAGACCATTGCCTTCGAGGTGGTAAGCGTCGGCAAAAGCGAGGAGTGGCCGGAAGAAGGGACAATCACACGGGGTAGCGCCGTCTGCCCTGTATGCGGCAGTGCGGTTGCTAATGACTCGATTCGTCAGCAAGGCACTGAAGGTCGGATGGGGCAAAGACTCCTTGCTGTTGTGCTCTCTACGGAAAAGGATGGGAAATCCTATCGAACTGCAACCCCGGAAGACCTCCGTGTTTTTGAAGCAGCCCAAGAGCAATTAGATAAAACGCTGAGAGACCTGCAAAACCATTTTGTAGTGAACGAATCCCCTCTAAACCCATTACCCGACGAACCTATCAATGTTGCCGACAAGCGCAACTTCTGGGTTGGCGAGTACGGGCCGAATACTTGGGGCCAGCTCTTCAACCCCCGCCAGGCCCTGGCCCTGGTCACCTTCGCCAAATGGGTGCGCGAGGCCCACGCCGAGATGTTGAAGGTGGGGATGGATGAAGAGTGGGCTCGAGGGGTGGCGACGTATTTGGGCGTTGCCTTAGATAAGGTCGCAGACTATAACTCAAACATCTGCACGTGGGCCAATCATGGTGAGTACATCGGTCACACATTTGTACGGCAGGCTTTGCCAATGGTATGGGATTATGCTGAGACGGTTCCAATAGCAGAAACATCAGGAAACTGGGAAGGTGGAATTGACTGGAGCGTTCGTGTCGCTGAATCTACAGCTCTTGCATCACACAATGCTGCAAACGTTTTACGCGGCACTGCCACCCGCCTTCCTCTGGAAGATAACTCCCTGGACGCCATCGTTACCGACCCGCCTTACTACGATGCCGTTCCCTATTCCGACCTCTCCGACTTTTTTTATGTCTGGCTCAAGCGCACCATCGGCCACCTGTACCCCGAGCACTTCCGCACGCCCCTAACGCCCAAGCGCGAGGAGGCCGTGCAGAACCCGGTGCGTCACGGGGGCGACAACCAGAAGGCCAAGGAGTTCTTCGAGCAGATGATGAGCGAGGCCTTTCGGGAGATGCACCGGGTGCTAAAGCCCTCGGGCGAGGCCACCATTGTGTTTGCTCACAAGAGCACCGAGGCCTGGGAGACCCTTATTAGCGCGCTCATCAAAGCGGGGTTCCAGGTAGAGGCTTCCTGGCCTATGCACACCGAGATGCAAACGCGGCTGCGGGCGCGGGAGTCGGCGGCGCTGGCTTCGTCTACCTTCCTCAACTGCACCAAGCGGGAGGGGGGCGGGGTGGGCTTCTTTACCGACGTGCGCCGCGAGATGCAGGAGGCCATTCGTCCGCAGCTACTGGAGTTCTGGGAGGCCGGGATTCGCGGGGCCGACTTTTTTATGTCGGCCATTGGGCCGGGGCTCGAGGCCTATAGCCGCTACGACGTGGTCAGGCGGGCCGATGGGCGCGAGGTGGGGGTGGGGGAGTTTCTGGACGAGGTACGAAAAATTGTGCTGGAGTTTGCCCTCGAGCAGGTGCTGGGCGCAAAGGCCATGGGCATGGTGGATGGGCCTACCCAGTTTGCCCTCCTTACCCTGTGGGCCTACGGCTCCGAGCTACCCTCCGACGAGGCCCGCAAACTGGCCCAAAGCGCGGGGGTAGAGCTGGCCGAGCTGGGCAGCTTGGTGGAAGTCAAAGGGGAAAAAACCCGCCTACGCACCGCTAAAGAGCGGGCTCGAGACAAACACCTCGCCCAGCCGGGGTCAGACGGCATCGCCATTGTAGATGCCCTGCACCGCACCCTGCTTCTGATGCGCGAAGGCAAGCAGGCCATAGCCGACTACCTGTCCGAAGCCGGCCACCTGGAGAGCGAAACCTTCTGGCAGGTAGCCCAGGCCCTGGCCGAGGTGCAGGAAGGCAGCGAGGAGGGCCGCAGCCTCCAGGAACTCCTCGCGGTGCGGCAGGGCCTGCCCAGGCCCAGCAACGCGCGGCTGCTGTAGCTATACCCGAACCGTGCCCAGCGCCAAAAGGCCCTGCACCGGGTGCTTGCGGTTGATCTCCTGAATGAGCCGCAGCATATACACCACCGCCGCCGCGTCCCAGGCTTGGGGCCTACAGGAAGCCGGGTACGGCACCGGCGGTTCCCCTTCGTGCTTGGGGTAGCCCCCCACCAGCTCCGGCAGGCGCCAGTCGGGCTGGGTCATGGCCAGGCGGAAGAGCGCCTCCATGGCCCGCAGGGCTTCTTCGTAAAAGCCGTAGCGCACCAGTCCTCCAATCAATAGCGCGTTGTCGTGCGGCCAGACCGAGCCGTTGTGGTACGAGAGCGGGTTGTAGCGCACCTCCCCTGCGCCCAGCGTGCGCACCCCCCAGCCGCTAAAAAGCGCCTCGGAGAAGAGGGTCTCGACCAGTTGGGGGGCCACCTCCTCCGGCACGATGCCGCTCCACAGCAAGTGGCCGGGGTTGGAGGTGAGGATGGCCATGGGCCGTTTTTCCCCGTCCAGGCCGGCCGCGTAGGTGCGCAGTTCGGGCAGCCAGAAGGCCTGGTGGAAGCGGGCTCGGAGGGTCTGGGCTCGAGACTCCCATGCTTCGGCTTGACCGGTCTGGCCCAGCGCCCGGTAAAACGCCGCCGCAGACTGATAGGCCATATAGGCATAGCCCTGTACTTCGCAAACCGCAATGGCCCCCTGGGCCAGCGAGCCGTCGCGGTGGCTCTGGGAGTCGAAGGAGTCTTTCCAGGACTGCACCAGGTGGCCCTTCTGGGTGTTGGGGGCGTACTCCAGAAAGCCGTCCTGGTCGGGGTCGGCGTAGTCGGTCATCCAGGCCAGGGCCGCCTCCCAGTGGGGCTGCAAGCGGCGCACAAAGGCCATATCGCCGCTGTCTTTCCAGTACCGGTGCAGCAGAACGACAAAGAGCGGGGTGGCATCCACGGTGCCGTAGTAGCGGGCAAAGGGCACCTGGCCGGTGCGCGAAAGCTCGCCTAAGCGCATCTCGTGGATGATCTTGCCGGGGGTCTCGTCCAAAAACGGGTTCACCTCCCGGCCCTGGTACCTGGCGAGGTAGGTCAGTACCCCCTGGGTTACGTCGCTGGCCCAGGGCTGCATCATGTAGGCTGTCAGCAGGGAGTCGCGGCCAAAAGGGCAGACATACCAGGGAATCCCCGCCGCCGGGAACAGCCCTTCGGGCAGGGAGAAGAGCAAGGCCCGCAGGTCGGTGATGGCCTGCTCCAAGACCCGCTGGCTGCGTCCGCTTTCCATATGGAGGGGGAAGCGTTGCTGCCAGTCCTGGTAGCTGGGCAGGGGCGGGGTGTGGGGCTCGAAGGGGCTTTCGAAGCGGCCTTTCAGGTGCAAAAGAACTTTCTGTTTGGGTGCCAGGGCAAAGCGCCAGGTGTACACCGCGCCGCCCTCGAGCGCTGTTTCTTGAACGGGCGGGGGGTCGAAGGTGAGGCGGGTAGCCAGGCGCAGGCCGTCGGGAGCGGTGTACTCGAGGCCCTCCAGCCGCCGCTCCACCCTGTGCCAGCCCTTGGCCTCGAAAAGGTCGGCAAAGTCGGCCTGGGCCTGCAGGGCAATCTCCAAAGTATGGGCTTCCAGTGCGGTGTTCTCCAGTTCCAGCCGCTCCCAGAACCCACCCCGTTCCATCTGGAGTTCCCGCCGCACCCCCACCACCTGGTCGGGGCCCTTAATCCAGCTCCAGTGCTGCACCAACCGGTCGGGGCGGGGGCTATGCGAGAGCAGCAGGCGAAAGCCCGGCAGCACCCAGGTGTAGCTCGAGAGGTAGCGGGTATCGTGCCGGTAAAAGCCCTGCTCCCCTGCTTCCACCAGGCCCTGGTCTGATAAAACTGCGTAAGTATCGTCTTCTTTGAGCGGAAGCATTAATAAACCTCATTTAAAACGCACAGTTCCACACCTTCGATTCTGGGCGTGAACTAGCGACAGGCATCGGCCTCATCCCTTGAGCGCACTGGTGGAGACCCCTTCCACGAAGTAGCGCTGGAAGACCACGAACAAGATGATAATGGGAATCATGGAAAGGAAGGCGCTGGCCAGCATCAGGCCCCAGTCACCCGCCACCCCGTAGGCGCTGCGGAAGAAGGAAAGGCCCAGGGGCAGGGTGTAGCTGGCCTGCTGGCCCGAGAGCACCACCGCCGCCTTGAAGAACTCGTTCCACATGCCCTGGAAGGTTAGGATGGTCAGCGCCCCCAGCGCGGGCGTGGCTATGGGCAGGATGATGCGGAAAAAGGTGGTGACGGGGGTGGCGCCATCCATCAGGGCGGCCTCCTCGATCTCGCGGGGGATGGACTCGAAGAACTGCTTCATGATAAAAACCGCCCCGGCCCCCACCGCGCTCCAGACAATCATGCCCCACAGGCTCCCCAGCAGGCCCAGGTCGCGCAGCACCAGGTAGTTGGAGATGAAGGTGGCCTGGCTGGGCACGGTCATGGTAAAGACGATGAAAGCGAACAGATAGTTTTTGCCCGGCAGGTACATGCGGGCCAGGGCGTAGCCCCCCAGCGAGGCAAAGAGCAGGGTGGTGAGCACCACCGCCAGGCTCACAAAAAAGCTATTGGCCGTCCAGCGCAAAAAGAAGCTGGCCCCGGTGTTGGGGTCGCGGGCCTCGTTGAAGACCCGCACATAGTTGCGGAAAACATAGCCAAAGAAGCCCGGCGTCACGCTGTCCCAGCTCGCCACCCGTCCGCGGCGCTCGAGGCGGTTGGGGTCGAGGGTGGCCGCATAGTACTGCTGGCCCCTGGGGGCCTCCACATCCAGGGGCAGGCGGGGAATGGTCGGTTGGTTGGCCGCAGCATCGCCCTTGGGATAGCGGATGGTGAAGGCGTAGGTCACAATCTGGCCCGGCTGACCGCCCACCACCGCCGGACGGCGGCTCACCTCCTGCACCTCGGAAACCTGGGCGTACTGGGCCGCCTGCACCTCGTCGAAGATGGCCCCCAGGCCGGCCCCGGCCCGCCGGGTGGGCACCGTGACGGTAGGGGGCTCGGGCTCCTGCCCCTCCTCCAAAAAATAGCTGATCTGAAAGGGAATCTCGGCCCCAGGTGCAAACCCCCCCGTCCAGGGGTTACCCGCGCCCAACTGCCCCAGCCGCCAGGCCGCCGCCCAGTTTTTGGGCTGGGTCTGGGCAAAGCTGTAGCGGAAGGGCCACTCGAGGGGGTTGTCCTTCAGGCTGCCAAGAAACGCCACATAAAAGGGCCCGATAAAAAAGACCGCCAGCGCCAGCATGGCGCCATACACCCAGCCGGCCCGCGCCCAGCGCTGGCGGGCCAGGTGGCGCTCGTCCAGTTTGCGTACCGGTCGGATCGCTTTTGTCGCCATCCCGCACCCCCTAGTGGGCCTTCTCCGAGATGCCCAGGGCCCGCTGCAAAAGCACAATAGCGAAGGTCAGCCCGGCCAGAATCAGGGCCGCCGCCGAGGCCAGCCCCACCTTGCCCTCTCCGCTAAACACGTTGTTGTAGACGTAATAGGCCAGCACGATAATCGAGTCCAGCGGGGCCGCGTCGCCCATCAGGGCCACCTGGTCGAACATCTGCAAGGTGCCAATGAGCGACAAAGTAATCACCAAAAAGGTCACCGGGCGCAGCATGGGCACGGTCACGCTAAAGAACTGCTGCAACGGGGTTGCGCCATCGATGGAGGCCGCCTCGTAGAGGCTCCTGGGAATGTCCTGCAGACCTGCTAAAAAAATCAGCATCAGGGTGGGGATGGTGGTGAAGGTGTTAAGGATAACGATGCTCCAAAGCGGGATGGGAATCCCCAGAAAGCGGTCGGGGTTGGTGAGCCAGGTAAACTCGGGGGGACGGGCCTCGAGGGGCCGCACCACCCCCAGCCCCACCAGCCCCCAGGTGAGGGCCAGCGCCACCACCAGCGAGATGGTGGCCAGGGCCGGGTCGAGCCAGGGCACCGGCACCCCCCGCCAGCGTTCCCAGCCCACCTGCACCGCCTGGGCCAGTACAAAAAGGCCCCCAAAGGCCAGGAGCACCGGGGCCACCGAGCCGATATACCCAATAAAGGTGTTCAGGAAACCGGTTTTCTGGAAAAACCAGATGGCAATTACCGTCACGGCGGCCGAGGAGAGCACGCTGGGGATGTAGTAAACCGTGCGGAAAAAGGTAATCCCGCGCAGCCGCTGGTTGAGCACCGCCGCCAGGGCCAGCGCTAAGAGGGTTTGCAGGGTGGTGACCACCAGCATAAAGCTGATGGAGTGGGTGAGGGCAGCCAAAAAGCGCGGCTCGCGGAAAAGCTCCACGAAGTTCGAGAAGCCCACAAACCGGCTCGACTGCCCAATCAGGGTGGCATCGGTAAAGCTAAAGCCCACCGTGCGGACAAAGGCAAAGACGAAGAAAATACCCAGGTGAATCAGAAACGGGGCCAGAAACAGCAGCGCATACAGCGCTTCGGTTCGTTGCGAACGAAGCATGCACACCCCCTAAGGGCTGGAGCAGGGCCGGGCCCTGCTCCACAAATCAACAACCTTTAGCGGACGATGCGGTTCAGCTCGGCCTGGGCGTCGGCAATGGCCTGATCCACCGACTTCTTGCCGGTAATCACCGCCTGCAAGGCCTCGTTGATGGGACGCATCCAGTTACCCCCGTCCAGCGCACCAAACTTGAAGGGCAGCACCGCCCCGCCCACACCGGTCGAGCCCTGGAAGACCACCCGGTTCAGCTCGTTTTCCTTGCCGGGGCGCTGGAAAATGGGGCTGTTGGCCAGCGCGCTGCGGCTGGGCAGGGCCAGCCCACGGGAGAGAATCCAGTTCTGGGCCTCGGGGCTGGTGAGGGCCCGCAACACCTTGGCCGCCGCCTCCTTGTTCTTGGAGGCCGCGTTCATGCTCCAGGAGACCGTAAATATGAAATTGCCCCGCTGCTTGGTGACCGGGTCGAGGGGAATCAGGGTGGTGCCATAGCGCATGTTGGGGGCCTTGTCGCGCAGGAAGCCGCCGATCCAGGCCCCCTCGATAGCCACCGCGGCCTTCTCGGCCCCAAAGCAGCCGCCCGTCCAGCCCTCGCCCAGATCCTGGGCGTACTTACCGGCCCCATCCTTGACCAGGCTGGTGTACCACTCGAAGGCCCGGCGGAAGTTGGCGTCCAGCACGGTGCGGCCCTGGGCGTTGAAGGGCCGCCAGCCGGTGGCGTAGGCGAAGGCCCCGAAGCGGGCATGGTCGGCCACCACGCAAAGCCCGGCCACATCCTTGAGGGCAGCCTGTATGCGCTTGAGCTTGTCCTTGAAGGTCTCCCAGGTGTCGGTCTGGTTGAGGTAGGGCACCTTGGCTTCGTCGAAGAGGTCTTTGTTGAACTGCACAGCCAGGGTGTTGAAGTCCTTGGGCAGGCCGTAGACGTTGCCGCGCAGGGTGAAGGCATTCAGCAGGTTGCGGTTGAAGACGGCCAGTTCCTGCGGGGTGAAGTATTTGTTCAGGGGCTCCACCCGGCCCGAAGCGAACAGGGGCTCCGACCAAAAAATATCCACGTAAAAGAGGTCGGCAGCGGTGCCCGCCGAGAGGGCGTTGAGCAAAGCCGCGCGGTAATCGCCCTCGATGCCCTGGTACTCGGCCCGGATGCCCTCTTTCTCCAGGGCCGGGTTTACAATCTCCCGCACCAGGCTGCTGATGATGGCGGTATCGTTTCCGCCGAAACCTTGTAGCTTTACTACCGTTTGCGCCGAGGCCAGGCCCAGCATAGCCAGGGCCAGGGTTACGAGTATTTTCTTCATGGATTCCTCCTAAAGAAATGACGCCTTTAACCGATTTATCTGCTTCTGTTGGGATATCTTCCTACCCTCCCACCTCCTTCAGGCAGGTTGTGCCCCGTACCACCAGGCGCACCGGCACCCGCACCCCATAGGGGGGAACCCCCGCCAGGGCTTCTTTGAGCAGGCGGGCCGTGGTACGGGCAATCTCTGCGATCTCCTGCCGCACGGTGGTGAGCTGTTCGCCCACCTCGGGCAGGTCGTCGTAGCCCACCAGCGAGACGTCTTGTGGCACCCGCTGGCCCACATCCTCCAAGGCCGCCTGGGCTCCCACCGCCATCTCGTCGGAAGCTGCAAAAAGGGCGCTGAAGCGCAGGCCCCCTTCCCAGGCCTTGCGCACCACCCGGTAGGCCGTAAGGGTAGAAAAGTCGCCGTCCAGCACCAGCTCGGGCCGGTAGGGTACCTGGTAGGCCTCGAGCGCCCGTCGGTAGCCGCGCAGCCGCTCCCGTCCGGCCTGGTGTTGGGGCTGGCCGGTCAGGTGGGCAATCTCGCGGTGGCCGAGCTCGAGCAGGTGCCGGGTGGCCGCATAGGCCCCGCCCTCGTCGTCCGGCGCTACCCAGAAAGCCCCCGGATACACCCCCACCAGCACATGGGGCGTCCGGGCCTGGGCCAGGGCCTCGAGCCGGGGGTCGTGGTCGTGCGCCCCCAGCAGGATGTAGCCTTTGGCCGGTTTGAGGGGCAGGCCGGCGGGGTCGGTGGAGGTCTCCTCCAGGCGCAGCCCGGCCTGCCAGAGCGCCTCGGAAAGGTGTTCGAACAACAGCACAAAGTACGGGATGTAGCGCCGCACCCCAGGGGCCAGCAGTATGCCCACGGTGTCGCCCTTGCCGGTTAGTTCGCGGGCGGCCTGCATGGGCACGTAGCCCAGGCGCTGCACCACCTCGAGCACCCGGGTTCTGGTCTCGGGGTGTACCCCTGGCCGTTGGTTGAGCACCCGGCTGACCGTGCCAGTGGATACCCCGGCCAGGCGGGCCACATCTTGAATGGTGGGGGTTTGTTGGTGTTCCATAACCCGGTTTTTGTAATCGTTTACGAACTGTTGCTTGATAATAAATGCATCTAATATGGCCTGTCAATAGCAAGCAAATAAACTTTTGCCCCGGTATTTTGTAATCGCTTACAGTAGCTTGCAAACCTACCCAAGCCTCCGCTCCACAGCACATTGCACCAAACCCCTATAGAAAGCTTGATAAGATGAATCCCGAAATGAAAGGACTCATTCTCGCCGCTGGACGGGGTACCCGGCTTCGTCCCCTCACCCACACGCGCCCCAAGCCGGTCATCCGGCTGGCTGGCAAGCCCATCATTCGCTATGCAGTGGACAACCTGCTCGAGGCGGGCATTACCGAGGTGGGGGTGGTGGTCTCCCCCGACACCATCGAAGACATCAAGCTGGCCCTCAAAGATTGCTCAGGCGTGCAGATTACCTACATTGTGCAGGAAGAAGCCCTGGGCATTGCCCATGCGGTCGGCACGGCCAAAGACTGGCTGGGGCAGAGCCCTTTTGTGCTGTATCTGGGCGATAACCTCTTTCAAAAAGGCGTCAAGTCCTTTGTGGAAGCCTACCAGCCCGGCATAAGCGCGGTGATTGCCCTGGTGCGCGTACCCGACCCCCGGCAGTTTGGGGTGGCGGTGTTGGAACAGGGGCGCATCGTCAAGCTGCTGGAGAAGCCCAAAGAACCGCCTTCGGATCTAGCCGTGGCCGGGGTGTACGTATTCAGTCCGGCCATCATGGAGATTATTGCCAACCTCAAGCCCAGCACCCGGGGCGAGTACGAAATTACCGACGCTATTCAGGCCCTGGTGGATCAGGGCCACACCGTGCTGGGGCAGGAAATTGTCGGCTGGTGGAAGGATACCGGACGCCCCGCCGACCTGCTGGACGCCAACCGGCTCTTGCTGGTGGAGCAAAAAAGCCCCACCCCGGTGATCGAAGGGCAGGTACATGAGAGCCAGGTCACCGGGCGGGTGGTCATCGAAAAGGGCGCGGTGGTCAAGAACAGCACTATTCTGGGCCCGGTACACATCGCCCAGAACGCCATTGTCGAAGGTGCTTACATCGGCCCTTTTACCTCGGTAGGCCCCAACGCTGTGGTGCGCCAGGCCGAGGTGGAGTATTCCATCCTGGAAGATAGTGCCGTGGTCGAGGATGTGCCGCTGCGACTCCATGAGTGCATTCTGGGGGTTGGAGCCAGAGTAACCAGGCGCCAAAGCCTGCCCAAAGCCCACAAACTGGTGCTGGGCGACCTGAGCAGCCTCGAGCTGGCCTAGCCCCCACCAAGCATTGACCCCTGCCGGGCCGGCTTGCATAATCTTTTTACATACCCAGGGTATAGTCGCAGTTGGAGGTAGGTTATGTGGCCGTTTGGAAAGTCATTATCTGCTCGAGTTCAGGATGCAATCAACCAGTGGCCCCCCCTACAGGGGCTGGGCCTCAACATTCAAGAACAGGGCGGTAATGTTCGCATTACCGGCGCGGTGCCCCGCCAGCCCCATTTGTCGCTCCTGCAGGCTACGGTGGAGGGCGTCAAGGGGGTTAAGTCGGTGGATTTGAGCGGGGTGATTGTGGCCCAGCAGGAGGTCTCCGAGGCCGCCATTGCTACCGAAGAGGAGGCCATCCGCAAGGCCACCGAGGCCAGCAAGCTGGCCAAAAAAGTGCTGGCTACCCTCGAAGCCAACGGCGAACTCAAAGACGACCCCATCGCCGTGCTGCAAAAGGGCACCGGGGTGGTGCTGCAAGGCGCGGTGGACAGCCAGCACGAGTTCAACCTGGCCGTACAGCTCGCCAAGCAGGCCGGGGCCACCGAGGTGGATGCCAGCGGGCTGAAAGTGGTAGAGGGCGCTAAGGCCCGTTTTGCTGCCGAGCAGGGCGGGGTCAACATCCCCGACGAGTGGTACACCGTGCAGCCGGGCGATACCCTCTCGGGCATTGCCCTCAAGTTCTACGGCGATGCTTCCCGCGAAAGCTACATGAAAATCGCCAAAGCCAACAATATCGCCAACCCCGACCTGATTCGGGTGGGGCAGAAGCTGCAAATTCCCCGATAATATCGGTTCCGCTTGAATCCTTCACCTTTGGGTGTAATCGAGGTGAAAGATGCGAGTCGACCGAAGAGAGCAGGAGTGCATTCCGGCAGAAAAAACGATGCTGCCGGAATGCGTATAAAACTACTCACTCAAAAAGCCCCCGGATGGGGGCTTTTTTGTCAGCAGCGCAGCCTATCGGCCTTCCCGGTAACGCCTGAGGTTCTCTATGTCTTCCTGTACCAGGTCGTCCCGCCAGGCCAGCGACTCCAGGTGGTGGCGCAGTTCGTGCAGCAGGGTTTCCCAGATCTCGCCCTCCCAGTCGAAGTCGGGGTCTTCGGCAGCCAGTGCCGCAAAAGAGCCGTAAAACAGGGCAATGTGCCGCCCTATGCCCTCAAATCCCCCCAGCACCGAGGGATAGCCAGGGTCGTAGTACTCACCCAGCCATAGCAGTTCGGGTTCGTCGGGATCGGGTTTGAGGTGTTCCAACACGTGAAGGCCGTGTAAGCCTTGCTTGTACTCAGCTGGAATTTCATCCCACAGCCGCTCGGCTGTTTCGACAAAGGCCTCGTAGGTCATGGGGCCCAGTCTGGCACAGATGCTGTAGAACGACCGTGAGGATGGGCAAGCTTGACAGATTTTTAGTTATGCCTAAAAATAAGGGCCTACTGGGCTAGGTTTGCCTAAATCTCAAGCTATGAACAGGACTACCCACCACACCCCCCTCTCCGAGGCCCAGGAAGACTATCTAAAGCAGGTCTTGCTGCTGGGCAGTGGGGAGGGTATGGGCCGGCTCGAGGACACCTTGCCGGTATCCACCCAGTCGCTGGCCGACCGGATGCAGGTCAAGCCCGCCTCCGTCACCGGGATGCTCAAGAAGCTGGCCGAGCTGGGCCTGGTGGAGTACGAGGCCTACCGGGGCGTGCGGCTTACCGAGGCCGGCTACAAGGTGGCCCTCGAGGTGCTCCGCCACCACCGGCTCATCGAGGCCTATCTGCACCAGGCCCTGGGCTATGGCTGGGAGGAGGTGCACGCCGAAGCAGAAAAGCTCGAGCACCACATCTCAGAAGCCTTCGAACAACGCATCGCCGAGTGGCTGGGCCACCCTTCCCACGACCCCCACGGCGACGTCATCCCCAGCGCGGCCCTCGAGCTGCCCCCCACCACCCCCAACCTCCGCCTGGTGGCCCTGCAAAGCGGCCAGCACGGCAGGGTGGCGCGGGTGGCCACCCAGGATCAGGACGCGCTCAACCTGCTAGCCCGTCTGGGTCTTAAGCCCGGGGCTACGCTGCACCTGCTCGAGCAGGGGGCCGAGGGCAGCCGCATACAGGTGGGGGGCCAGCGCTACCTGCTGCCCACCAGCCTGGCCCAGGTGCTGTGGATACAGATCGAGGAGGATCGGGATGCAAATCCGTAACCACCTAAGACTTCTTGTACTGCTGGCCCTGCTGGCGCCGGGCCTGGCAACCCAGGCCGCCGCCCAGCCGGACAAAATCGCCCAGCTTCAACCGGTGCGGCAAACCCCGGTGCGGGTGGTGACCACGGTCAACTTCATCACCGACCTGGTGCAGCAGGTGGGGGGCGACCGCGTCCGGGTGGAGGGCCTGATGGGGGCCGGGGTAGACCCCCACCTCTACAAGGCCTCGGCGGGCGATGTGCGTCGGCTCCAGCAGGCCGACCTGGTCTTCTACGCCGGGCTGCACCTCGAGGGCAAGATGGTGGAACTGCTGGAACGCCTACCCAAGGCCATCGCGGTAACCGACGCCATCCCCCGCGAGCGCCTGATTCGGCCCGCTGGCGGCTTCCAGGGGCAGTACACCTACGACCCGCACGTCTGGTTCGATGTAACCCTCTGGCAGCTCACCATCAACCAGGTACGGGATGCGCTCAGCAGAGTAGACCCCGCCGGGGCCAACCGCTACCGGGCCAATGCCGAAGCCTACCGCAAGCGCCTCGAGCAACTGGATGCCTTCATCCGCCAGCAAATTGCCCAGGTTCCGCCCCAGCAACGGGTGCTGATCACCGCCCACGACGCCTTTAACTATCTGGGCAGGCGGTACGGCCTCGAGGTGCGGGGCTTGCAGGGCATCTCCACCGTATCCGAGGCCGGCACCCGCGACGTGCAGGCCCTGGCCGACTTCATCGTCGAGCGCAGGATTCGCGCCATCTTCGTGGAGTCCAGCGTGCCCCGGCGCGCCATCGAGGCGGTGGTGGCAGCGGTGCGGGCTCGAGGCTGGCGCGTAACCATCGGGGGTGAGCTTTTTTCCGACGCCGCCGGCAGCCCCGGCACCCCCGAGGGCACCTATGTGGGCATGATGGAGCACAACATCCGCACCATCGTGAACGGGCTGCTGGGGAGGGAACCGTGATCGCCCAGCCCAAAACCGCTCGGCACCCGGAATCCGGGGCCTCGAGCCCCCTCAGCGTGCGCGACCTGACCGTGGTCTACCGGGAGAAGCCGGCCTTGTGGGATGTGGATCTGGAAGTACCCGCCGGGCAGCTTTGCGCCATCGTGGGCCCCAATGGGGCGGGCAAATCCACCCTGATTAAGGCCGTCCTGGGGCTGGTGCCGGTGGCCTCGGGGCAGGTGCGTTTTTTCGGCCAGAGCCTGGAACAGGCCCGCAAACGCATCGGCTATGTGCCCCAGCGGGGCTCGGTGGACTGGGACTTCCCCACCAGCGTGCTGGACGTGGTGATGATGGGGCTCTACGGCCGGCTGGGCTGGTTCAGGCGGCCTGGGAGGCTCGAGCGCGAGGCAGCCCTACGCTGCCTGGAGCAGGTCTCGATGAGCGAGTTCGCCGAGCGGCAAATCTCCCAGCTTTCGGGCGGGCAGCAGCAGCGGGTGTTTCTGGCCCGCGCCCTGGCCCAGAACGCCGATCTCTACTTTATGGACGAGCCCTTCGCCGGGGTGGATGCCGTGACCGAGGAAGCCATCCTGCACGTCCTGCACCAGCTCAAAGGGCAGGGCAAAACCGTGGTGGTGGTGCACCACGACCTGCAAACCGTGCGCGACTACTTCGACCACCTGACCCTGCTCAACGTGCAGGTCATTGCCAGCGGGCCCATGGACGAGACCTTCACCCCCGAGAACCTGAAGCGAACCTACGGGGAGCGGATGCGGTGGGAAGCCTAAACGGGAGTGGGTATGTCCGACCTCCTGCTCATCTTTACCGACTACACCCTGCGCAACGTGGCGCTGGGCTCGGCCATGCTGGGGATGGTGGGCGGGGTGCTGGGGGTTTTTGCCGTCCTGCGCCGCCAGAGCCTGCTGGGGGATGTGCTGGCTCACGCCGCGCTACCGGGTATCTGCCTGGCCTTCATCCTCACCGGCGCCAAGGCCCCGCTCATTCTGCTGGTAGGCGGGGGCCTGGCCGGCTGGCTGGCCGCCTGGCTGGTGCTGGCCGTATTGCGCCATAGCCGCCTGCCCGAGGACTCGGCTCTGGGGGTAATGCTCAGCAGCTTTTTTGGGTTTGGCGTGGCCCTGCTCACCTTTATCCAGCACAGCAACAACGCCAGTCAGGCCGGGCTGGATCAGTACATCTTCGGACAGGCTGCGACCATTGTGGCCTCCGACGTGCTGAACTTTACGGTGCTGGGCGGGCTGGCCCTGCTCACCGTGGGCCTCTTCTACAAAGAGTTCAAGCTGCTGGCCTTCGACCCCGCCTACGCCCACAGCCTGGGCCTGCCGGTGCGGGGGCTGAACACCCTCCTCACCTCGCTAACGGTGCTGGCGGTCATGGTGGGGCTCCAGACGGTGGGAGTGGTCTTGATGGCGGCCATGCTGATTGCCCCGGCAGCCGCCGCAAGGCAGTGGACCGACCGGCTCAGCCACATGATTGGGCTTTCGGCGCTGTTTGGGGCGATGGCTGGGGTGAGCGGGGCTTTGATCTCGGCCACCCGCGAAAACCTGCCCACCGGCCCGCTGGTGGTGCTCTCGATGAGCGCCATCCTGCTGGTCTCGCTCTTTTTCGCCCCACTCAGGGGGCTGGTGTGGGACTGGGCCCGCACCCAGCTGCACCGCCACCGGGTGCGCCTCGAGCGCCTCCTGCTGGACGCCCACGTGCTGCACGCCCACGGAACCCTGACCCCGCAGGCCCTGGCAGAGCGCCGGCGCGAGCCGGTGGCAGTGGCCTTACAGAACCTCGAGGCCCTGCGGTCTTTGGGCTGGGTACAGGAACACCCGCAGGGCTTTATCCTCACACCGACCGGCGAACAAAAAGCCCACGAACTCGAGCAGGCCATGCGGGTTTTGCCGCATAGGGTGGAGGGCTCGTCATGAACGCCGACCTGGTCATCATCCTTACCGCCATCCTGGTCTCCACGGCCTCGGCCCTGGTGGGCAGCTTCCTGGTGCTGCGGCGCATGGCCCTGCTGTCCGACGCCATCTCCCACGCGGTGCTACCGGGCATCGTGCTGGCCTACTGGCTCTCCGGCGGCGAGCGGGCCACGTTGCCAGCTTTGCTGGGGGCCGCCGCCGCGGGCCTCGCTACCGTGGTACTGGTGGAATGGCTAACCCGCACCGGCAGGGTCAAAAACGATGCGGCCATCGGCATTGTGTTCCCTGCGCTGTTTAGCCTGGGGGTCTTGGCGGTCTCGCTTTTCTTCCGCAACGTACACCTGGACATGGACGCCGTGCTCTACGGCGAGATCGCCTATGCGCCCTTCAACACCCTGAGCCTGTGGGGCCGGGAGGTTCCCGAGTCGTGGCTGGTGATGGGCTCGCTGACCCTGCTCAACCTGCTGTTTGTGCTGCTTTTTTACAAGGAGCTCAAACTCGCCACCTTCGATCCCGGCCTGGCTGCCACGTTGGGCTTCGCCCCCGGTGCGCTGTACTACGGCCTGATGACCCTGGTCTCCTTCACCTCGGTGGGGGCTTTCCAGTCGGTGGGGGCCATTTTGATTGTGGCCTTTCTGATTATCCCCCCCGCCACAGCTTATCTGCTCACACAGCGCCTGCCGGTCATGCTTGCCCTGGCGGTGGGGGTCGGGGTGGTTTCCAGCCTGGCGGGGTATGCGCTGGCCATCTGGCTGGACGCTTCCATCGCCGGCATGATGGCTACGGTAGCCGGCCTCTGCTTTGCCCTGGCCTTCCTCTTTTCGCCCGTGGAGGGCTATCTCACCACCCGCCTGCGCCGGGAACGGCAGCGCCTCGAGGTCGCCGCCCGTCTGCTGGTCGCGCACCTGGCCCATCACAGCCAGCCGGTTCCCGAACAGGAGGTGCTCGAGGAGTTCGGTTGGAACCCCAGGTTTCTCGGGCAGGTCAGGGAAAAAGCCCTGCAAGCGGGCTGGCTCGAGGTGGTGCGGGAGGGGCTGCGCCCAACAGCGCGTGGCCTCGCCATGAGCAGCGCCCGGCTCGAGCTCAACCCATAGGTCAGCGACTCACATCCACGCTGGTGCGGTTGCCAGCCGCGTCCACGGCAATCAGGGTCACGCGCCGCACCGGCAGCTCCACGTAAAAACTGACCTCTTTGCCTTTGGGCAGCGACAGCGGGCTAAAGGTGCGGTCGTACTGCAAGGTAACCCGATCCACCCCGGTATCGTCCAGCACCCGCCCGGAGATTTGCAGGGTGGACTCGGTGCGGGCCGGGATTTCCTCCTCGGTGCCATCGGGCAGGGTGCGCTTGCGGGCCGGTTGCACCACGGTAACCACGCGCTCGGCCCGCTCGATGACGATCTGCGGGGGACGGGCATCCAGCACCAGCGGCAGGCGCACGGTGCGGGTCTGGCCGCTCATATCGGTGGCTTCCACCTTGATTTCCACCTGCCCCGACTGGGGGGCCTGCACCCGGAAGCTGAAGCGCACCAGCTTCTGCCCCCGGCTGGCCTCGGGAAGCAGCTCCTTTCCACCGGCTTTCACACTCTGCACGCCCACATCGTCGAGGGCGTACCCCTGTACCTGCAAAGAACGCTGGGAAAGCACCCCGCTTTTAGGCTGGGTGATGCCAATCAGGGGCGGCTGGGTATCTCCCGGCCGCTGGCATGCCGAAAGCAGCAATAAAAAAAGAAGGGGCGCGTACCGCACCCCTTCATCCTAACAGTTGCTCAGGGTCTGAAAATTAGGCCAGCCCGTCCGTTAAAGTCCAGGCCACCTACCCCTGCCACGCCACCTGTAAAGATGCCAAAGCCAACTTGGAGCTCGCCATAGACACTAAAGGGTTGTCCCGGAAAGGCATACTCGATACCCGCTAGACCATGAGGGAAGATGTAGATGCCGCCCACACCACTGAAGGTCCAAAAGCCCACCGAGGCTCCGGCGCCGGCGTACCAGCTCAGGTCAAAGCCCGGTGCAGCCGGGATGGCCTGCTCGAGCACGATGTAATCGGCCCCAGCCCCCAGCCCTGCGAATGCAAGGCCAGCCCCCAAGCGGAAGTTGCTGACCTGGTACTGCACACCAATCCAGGTCGGGAAGCCCGAGTAAAGGCCAAAACCATCCGACTGGGCCTTACCGAGAGAGCCAAACAGCAACGCAAACAACACAACCAAGGGTGCTACACGTTTCATCTTTTGCTCACCTCCAAGGGTAGTTTAGCACCTTTGCGTTATTTTTGCGTTACTCTAGGTGGTATAGAGCGCATTAATTCGCACGTAGCCCTCGGTAAGGTCGCATCCCCAGGCCGTTCCCTGCCCCTCCCCCAGCCCCAGGTCGGCCTCGACCAGCACTTCTTCGGCTTGCATGGCCTGGCTGGCCTGGGCCCGGTCGAAAGGGAGCACCTTCCCGGCATAGAGGGGAATGCCCTGCAGGGTAATGCGCACTTTGTCGGGCTCGAGCGCCACCCCCGCCTTGCCCAGCGCCATCATGACGCGGCCCCAGTTGGGGTCGTTGCCGTAGACCGCGCTTTTCCACAAAGGGCTGGCCGCTACCGACAGGGCGGCTTTACGGGCCTCTGAGTCGCTGACGGCTCCCGTCACCCTCACGGTCAGCAGCTTGGTAGCCCCTTCACCATCGCGGGCCAGCTTGCGGGCCAGCTCCACACAAACCCGCTCCACCGCCTGCCAGAACTCGGCTAAATCTACCGGCCCCGCCGCGCCGTTGGTCATCAGAACGGCCATGTCGTTGGTGGAGGTGTCGGTGTCCACGGTCACCTGGTTGAAGCTTTTATCCACCACGCCCTGCCAGCCCCGGCGCAGCTCTTCCTGGGGAACCGCCGCGTCCGAGACGATATAGGCCAGCATGGTGGCCATGTTGGGGGCAATCATGCCGCTCCCCTTGCAAACCCCCACCACCCGCGCCCCGCTCGAGAGGGTGGCCTCGGCCATCTTGGGCACCAGGTCGGTGGTCATGATGGCCTCCATAAAGGGGTCTATTTCCAGTCCCAGCCGAATCTGAGGCAAGGCAGCCTCGATCTTTTCCACCGGCAAGGGCTGCCCAATCACCCCGGTAGAGGCGGTGAGAACCATCTCAGGTGCAAGCTGTAGCTGTGCCGCTGCCAGTTCGGCCATGCGGGCATCGGCCCAGATGCCCTGCTCACCCGTGGCGCAGTTGGCGTTGCCAGCATTGACCACAATGGCTTGCAGACCCTGGCCGCTGCGTAGCAGTTGGCGGCCTCGAGCCACACAGGGCGCAGCGGCTTTGTTCAGGGTTCCCACAAAAGCCCAGTTACAGGGCGTTCCCGAGACCAGAAGGGCTAGGTCGGGCTTGCCAGAAGGCTTGATACCAGCCTGGGTTGCACCTGCACGAAAACCAATGGGGAGTCGCATAACAGCAGCATATCTTTTCCAATGGCGATTGGAAAAGCGAACGCGCCTACCGCCCCATCTCCTTCTAACCAAACAAGAAGCGCATCATCTCGGGGAAGCGCCGCGCCCAGTGGCCCTCGTTGTGCACCCCTTCTTTGTCTTCTACATAGAGGTAGTCATGGCCCGGCTGCCAGCCTTTTCGCAATAGCAAGCGGTGCATGCGCCGTACCCCTTCCAGGTAGCGGCGGCTGCTTACGTGGGAGAGGGTGAGTTCGCGGAAGCCCACATCCATGTAGAGCCTGCCGGGCACCTGAGGCGCTTTCTCCACAAAGTTGTAGATGGCCCCATCGGCAAACCAGAACGCGGGACTCACCACCCCGGCAATGCCAAAAACCTCGGGGTGCAGGTAATAGGCACACAAGCTGATAAAGCCGCCCATCGAAGAGCCCATCACGCCGGTATGCTCGCGGCCCGGCAGGGTGCGAAACTCGTCGTCTATAAAGGGCTTAACGGTCTCGATTAGGAATTTGAGGTACTTCTCGCCCTTGCCGCCGCCGTGCTTGGGGTCGCGGAAGGGGCTGTATTCGTTTAGGCGCTCCACCCCCATGTTGGGAATGCCCACCACAATGGCTTCTATCCCCTCTCGAGCCAGCATTTCCATGCTCTCGTCTACCTGCCACTCGCCCACATAGCTGGTGGCCTCGTCGAAGATGTTCTGCCCATCGTGCATATAGAGCACCGGGTAGCGGCGGCTGCTCTTACGGTAGGAAGGCGGCAGGTAGACCAGGATGTCGCGCTGGTTGCCCAGTTGTGGGCTGCGCAGGCCCTCGTACACCAGTACCTCTCCTATCACAGTGTGGCCGGGGCCGGTGGGGTACGGTTTCCATACTTGTGCCTGAGCGGAATAGCCCATTGGCGTATTGTACGGGCTTACCGCCAAAAGTCGAGCTCAAGCGAACAGGCGCACCTGAACGATTTTTTGAGCAATGTCAGATGCTTCCACATTTCCCTGAAGCTAAAAGCTCACATTGGTGGTATGAAAGCCTGGGTTTTTGGCCTGGTGCTATGGTTGGGCGGTCTGGCGCTGGGCAATCTTTGCTCGAGCCCCTTCTATCCCACCGACCCCAGCCTGCGCTGGCGCTACCGCGACCTGAGCAGCAACCAAACCTATCTCCAAACCTTTACACCCACCGGCCCCAGCACCCTGCTCGAGCAACGCCGCTACCCCGACCGCACCGAGACCACCCAGTGGGTGTGCACCCCCCAGGGTTTGCGCACCTTGCCAGAGGGCGAGCGGGCCATTCCGGGGGGTAGCCTGCGGTTCACCAGGTTGACGGGGGTGATCATCCCCAGTGGTGAAACCTGGCTGGTAGGGGGGCGCTGGGCCTACCGCTACGAGTTGAAGGGAAGAATCGCGTTTTTCGAGCTGAGCGGGTTTCTCGAGGTGGAAAACCGCATCGTTGCCAGAGAAACCATCACCGTGGCAGCTGGCCAGTTTGAAGCCCTGCGGGTCGAGGCTGTGTTTCGGGGCGAGTTTGGCATCGGCCTCAGCAGCAAGGCCACCTACTGGTTTGCCGAGGGGGTGGGGGTGGTCAAGCAGGTCAGCGAGAGCAATTTGGGTGGGCAGAGCAGTGAGCTGCTGGAGTTCAGGCGCAGTGGATAGCTGAGTATGTCCTGAAAGTACAGATCTAGCCTACGCGACACACTTCATGTCTCCCTCGAGCTCCTTACGAAGCCGGGGTTTGAGGCTTCTAAGGGTAGCCAGATCAACAGCCATACCAAGCCAGTCCTCGAGGGCCAGCTTGAGCCCTACAAAATCACGCAACGTGTAGCGCTCGAGTTCAACCACAAAGTCAACATCGCTGCCGGGCCGTGCTTCCCCTCTAGCCACAGAGCCCACCACATAAAGCTGCCTGACGCCAAAGGTATCGAGCTCGGCCCGGTGGTCTTTTAGGATATTTTCCAGCTCCGAGAGCTTTACAACATCATTGTAGCAAGGCTGCGCTGGGCAAGCTCTCCACCTCTGATTTTTGCTTGTCATGGAGCCCCCGCGAGAAGCGAAATAGCTGTTCGAGCGGGAAAACGCGGTATGCGGCAACAGTACCCGACCGCGTATCCGCCAACTCCACCTCATGTTCGTTCAACAACTTCAAAAACTCTTTGTAATCGCTCGAAAGCTGCATCGCCATGGTTGAGCCGCCGCAGAAACTCGATGTGATGAATGTGCTCGAGCGGGGTCTTGCTCCACCACAGGGGGCGGTCTTGAATTTCCATTTCCTCAGAAGCTCGAGAATACCTGAAGTTTGCGCTCGAGCTTTGGTTTCATGCCATCAGTCTAGCAGAGGGCTTATGGCCCAAATGAAACCTGGGCGGGCCTTTCCTAAATCCCCAAACCCCCCACGCGCTGCTTCTCCACCGGCGTCCCGGTCAGGCCGTTGAAGGCGTCCACCTCCTCTAAGAAGCGGTGGAACAGGTAGATGGAGTCGTGGGGGCCGGGGCAGGCCTCGGGGTGGTACTGCACGCTAAACACCGGGTAGCGCAGGTGGGCCATGCCCTCCAGGGTGCCGTCGTTCAGGTTGATGTGGGTGGGCTTGAAGTCCTTGAGGGTGTCGGGGTCTACCGCGTAGCCGTGGTTCTGGCTGGTGATCTCGATCTTGCCGGTGAGCAGGTTCTTGACCGGGTGGTTGGCCCCCCGGTGCCCAAACTTGAGCTTGAAGGTGCGCCCCCCAGCGGCCAGGCCCAGAAGCTGGTGGCCCAGGCAGATGCCAAAGGTGGGCAGGAGGCCCATCAGCTTCCAGAGGGTCTCGTGGGCGTAGCGGGGCATGCTGGGGTCGCCGGGGCCGTTGGAGACAAACAGGCCGTGGGGCTCCAGGGCCATGATCTGCGCGGGGCTGGTTTTGCCCGGCACCACGATCAGCTCGAAGCCCAGCTCGGCCATGTAGCGCATCTGGGCGTGCTTGATGCCGAAGTCCATCACCACCACCCGGCGCTGCCCCTTGAAGGTGGGAAACTGGTAGGGCAGCGGGGTAGAGACCTCGGGGGTCATGTCGCGCCCGTCAATGTCGGTCCATTTGCGGGCCTCCTCGCGCAGGGCTGTGATGTCCTCGGGGGTGAAGCGGTAGCTGGGCGAGCCGAAGTGGGTGGCGTGGGCAATCACGCCTTTCATCACCCCGCCCTCGCGGATTTTGCGTACCAGGGCGCGGGTGTCAATGCCCTCGAGGCCCATCACCCCGGTATCACGCATAAACTCTTCCAGGCTTTGCTGGGCGCGGGGGCCGGCGGTGTACTTGCTGAACTCCCGCGCCACAAAACCGCGCACCCAGGGCCGGTTCGACTCCATGTCGAAGACGTTCACCCCGTAGTTGCCCTGGTGGGGGTAGGTCATGACCACAATCTGCCCGTTGTAGCTGGGGTCGGTCAGAATCTCCTGGTAGCCGGTCTGGGCGGTGTTGAACACCACCTCGCCCACGCTCTTACCGCGGTGACCGAAGGCGTAGCCGTGGTAGGCGGTGCCATCTTCCAGAACCAAAACTGCGCGTTCTCTCATGCCAGCGCCTCACTTCTCAAACGAACAATATACACGTTTTTTGCAAATCTATGCAATCTTAGCCTTTTAGTGCCCCACCCCAGACTTTTCTTCATCCTGGCAGCTAGCCCAGCAGGCGCTCGAGCCGCTCGGATAGGGTTTTCTCGTTGACGAAGGTAAAGCCCCACTGGCGGCTTAGCTCGTCCAGCACGGTTTCGGGCACGCCCAGGAGCAGGTACATCACCTGCCTAGCGGGAATGCGCAGGTCGGCAGCGATGCGCTGGTGGCGCTCGAGGTTCTCCTCGTAGCCCCCGGTCTTGCACTCCAGGAGCAGGAAGAGCTGGGGGGTGCGCAGCAGCAGGTCAACCTCGAAGCGGTCGCCGTTTGGATAGAGCAGCACCGGGTTCAGGAGCAGGTCGTGGGGGATGTTGCGCCGCCGCAGGGTGAGCTGCACCACCTGGCGGGCGTAGCGCTCGAGCCAGCCCCCCGTGATTAGGCTGCGGGTCTTGCCGTCGTCGGCCAGGCGGCCATAAATGCGGCGCTGCTTGGGGCTGTAGGTGTAGCTTTTGAGCAGGCCCCCCTCCTTGAGCAAGGTGCACAACTGGGTGTTGGCGCCGATGTCCTGCTGGCTGAGCGAGGCCAGCGAGTACTGGAACTCGCCGTTGTCCTTGTGGGTGGCGGCCTTGAGTTTCTGGTAGAGGCCCTCGAGCGAGCCGTAGCGCTCACCCAGGAAACTGCTCACCCGCTCGAAGATTTTTTCCTCGGCCTCGGTCAGGCCATTGTGGGCGGGCTGTAGCCCCAGTCCCACCTCCTGCACATACTCGGAGATGCGCAGCGAGGGCCGCCGGGCCTCCGGGGCCCGTGGCTTTTCCGGGCTTCCGCCCCCGCGCCGCAGCAGCCGTACTTCTTCCAGGATGGTACGCGCGGTCTGGAGAATGGTCTGCTCGACCAGGCTGGCGCTGGGGTGAATCTCCAGAGCAAGGGTCTGCAGGGCGTTGGAGGCCCCCGGTATCTCCGGCAGGGCCTCGTGGGCCAGCAGGGTGCGGGCCAGGTAGAGCTCGAGTTCGTCCTGCAAACGCTCGCGGCACTCTTCAAAGGTGCGCCCCCGCACCATCACACCGGCCAGCCCCGGCACGCTGGCCTCGATAAAGCCACCCTCGCTTGGTTTGTAGCGGGCCTGCCGCAACGCCGCCGAGAGGTATTCGGTAATCAATCCCATACCTCCCGATTCTAAAGGTTGGCCCGGGGGCGCTGCGTCATATACCGGGGTTGTTCGGTTCACGCCCCGGGCTTACGGTAGGCGTTGTCGGGATCCAGCACCTTGGTCACCCCGATCTCCCGGCAGTTGTCGTAGAAGGGGCAGGCGCTGCACTCGGCGAACACCTTGGGTGGGAGCTGCTCGCGGGTGGTGACCTGGTAGCCCAGCGCGGTAAAGAAGCGAACCTGTAGCGTCCAGGCGAAAATCTGGGGGATGCCCAGGTCTTTGGCCTCGCGCTCGGCGGCCAGGGCAATCCAGCGGCCCAGGCCCTGCCCCTGCCGCTCGGGGTGGATGGCCAGACCGCGCACCTCGGCGATGTCGTGCCAGAGGATGTGCAGGGCCCCGCTGCCCACAATCTGCCCGTCTTCGTCTTCCAGCACGAAAAAGTCGCGCAGGTTTTCGTACAGGTGGTTGTGGCTGCGTACCAGCATCAGGCCGCGTTCGGCCCAGTACTTGATGAGGGTGTAGATCGGCTCCACATCCTTCATCCGGGCCTTGCGCAGCTCCACCTGGGCATCCCATCTCACCTTGGGCAGCACGGTGGTTCCAATTTCAATCGTGCTCATCTCTTTCTAAAGCCTCCCCCATCCCGCTTCATCCTTCGACCTCGAGCCTGGCCTGCCGCAGGGCTTCCCGCACCACCTCGGGTGCGGTTCCGCCGTAGCTCCGTCGTCGGTGGATGGCGGTTTCCAACCGCGTGAGCGGCAGGGCATCCTCGCCAAACAGCGGATGAAACGCTTGCAGCTCGGACAGGCTCAGGTCGCGCAGCTCTTTGCCGTGTTCGGCGCAGTACCGCACGATGCGCCCTACCGCATGGTGGGCCTCGCGGAAGGGCAGGCCGCGCTCGGCCAGGTAGTCGGCCAGCTCGGTGGCCAGCGAGAAGCCCGACTCGGCGGCTTTGCGCATGGGCTCCGGTTTCCAGGTCAGGCCCGGCAGCATGGCGGCCAGCAGCTTGACCGAGGCCCGGTAGGTGTCCACCGCGTCGAAGAGGGGCTCTTTATCCTCCTGCAGGTCTTTGTTGTAGGTCAGGGGCAGGCCCTTGGTCAGGGTGGCCAGCGTGACGAAGCTGCCCAGCACCCGGCCTGCCTTGCCCCGGATGAGTTCGGCGTGGTCGGCGTTTTTCTTCTGAGGCATGATGGAGGAGCCGGTGGAGAAGGCGTCGGGCAGCTCGGCGAAGCCGAACTCGAAGGTAGTGTAGAGGACGATCTCCTCGGCCAGGCGCGAAAGGGTGATCTGGCCGATGGCTAAAGCCGCCAGCACCTCGAGCACGAAGTCGCGCGAGGCCACCGCGTCCATGGAGTTGCGCATAGGGCGGGTAAAGCCCAGGGCCCGCGCGGTGGCGTGGCGGTCGATGGGGAAGCCCGTACCGGCCAGGGCCGCCGCACCCAGGGGCGATTCGTTCAGGCGGTTTAGTGCGTCCTCGAGTCGCCCGGCGTCACGGGAAATCATCTCGTAGTAAGCCAGAAACCAGTGCGAGAGCAGCACCGGCATGGCCCGCTGCAGGTGGGTGTAGCCGGGCAGGATCAGGGGGGGCTCGAGGTACTTTTCGGCCTCCTGCACCAGAACCCTGCGCAGCGCCTTTAGTTCGTCCAGCAGGCGGGTTAGCTCCCCCCGCACCCATAGGCGCAGGTCGGTGGCGACCTGGTCGTTGCGGCTGCGGGCGGTGTGCAGCTTGCCCCCCACCGGGCCCACCCGCTCGGTCAGGCGGGCCTCGATGTTCATGTGCACGTCCTCCAGCTCCTCGCGCCACTGGAAGGTGCCCTGCAAAATCTCCTGCTGCACCGAAAGCAGGCCCTGGCGGATCTGGGCCTCTTCCTCGGGGGTCAGGATGCCCTGCTGGGCCAGCATGGCCGCATGGGCCAGCGAACCCTGGATGTCCACCAGGGCCAGGCGCTTATCGAAGCTCCAGGAGGCGTTGAACTCCTGGGCGATCTGGCTGGGGGCCTCGCTAAAGCGGCCACCCCAGGTTTTTTGGGTTTCCTGGCTCAAACCTTCCTCCTCGTCACGACTGCACCTCGAGCTTTTTCGACATCACAAAAGGGGGCGGGGTCTGGGGGTTGGGTGTGCTGTAGCGCAGGCTGGGGTCGTAGGTAAAGCCAAACTGGGTGTACCACTTCAGGAGTTTGGGCTGGTCGTGGCGCACGGCCAGGCGCAGCTCCCTGGCCCGCAGCTCGAAGGCCTGGCGCAGCAGGGCTTCCATCAGGCGGTGGGCCACCCCCTGCCGGCGGTACGCGGGCAGCACCCCCAGTTTCCGCACCTCCCACACCCCCCGCTCCAGCGGGTGTGGGTGCCGCACCAGGCGCACCGTGCCCACCACCGCTTCGCCGTCCAGGGCCACCCAGCCGTAGCCGCGCTCGAGGTCGCGCAGCACCTGCTCGGGGCTTTCGTGGTGCCCCGAGGAGTCCCTTGCCACCCGGTCGGCCCAGGCCTGCCGCACCACCAGGGCAATGACCGCTGCATCGGCAGGGGTCGCGGGGCGAATGCGTACCTGGGCGGCCATGCTGGGCTCCGCTAGTCCTTGGGCTGGGCCTTGGCCCGTACCCGCAGGCGCAGGGAGTTGAGCTTGATGAAGCCATCGGCATCGGCCTGGTTGTAGCCGCCTTTCTCGTCGAAGGAGACCAGGCTCTTGTCGTAGAGCGAGAGGGGCGACTTGCGCCCGGCCAGGATGATGTTGCCCTTGTACAGCCTGAAGCGCACCGTGCCGGTAACGGTCTTGGCCACGTGATCCATGTAGGCCTGCAAAGCCTCGCGCTCGGGGGCAAACCAGAAGCCGTTGTAAACCAGCTCGGCGTACTTAATCCCTAGCTGGTCGCGCTGGTGCAGCACCTCGCGGTCGAGGGTGAGGCTCTCCACCGCCCGCCGGGCATGGTAGATCAGGGTGCCGCCGGGGGTCTCATAAACCCCGCGCGACTTCATCCCCACGAAGCGGTTCTCCACCAGGTCTACCCGCCCGATGCCGTGGCGACCGCCAATTTCGTTGAGTCGGGCCAGCAACTGGGCGGGCGAGAGGCGCTCGCCGTTCACCGCCACCACATCGCCGCCCTCTACCTGAATTTCCACCAGCTCGGGCTCGTCGGGGGCCTGCCAGGGGTCTTTGGTCAGGCGGAACATCCCGGCGGGCGGCTCGGCCCAGGGGTCTTCCAGCACCCCGCCCTCGAAGGAGTTGTGCAGCAGGTTGGAGTCCACGCTGTAGGGCTTCTCCAGGGTGGTGGGCACCGGAATCCCGTGCATGGCGGCATACTCCATCATCTGGGGGCGGCTCACCAGGTTCCACTCGCGCCAGGGAGCGATTACCTTGATATCGGGCTTGAGCGCGTAGGCGGTGAGCTCGAAGCGCACCTGGTCGTTGCCTTTGCCGGTCGCACCGTGGGAGATGGCCTCGGCCCCCTCCTCCTGGGCAATGCGCACCAGGTGCTTGGCAATCAGCGGGCGGGCAATGGAGGTGCCCAGCAGGTAGTAGCCCTCGTAGAGCGCCCCCGAGCGCATCATGGGAAAAACAAAGTCGCGCACGAACTCCTCGCGCAGATCCAGGGCGTAGGCCTTGCTGGCCCCGGTCTGGAGGGCTTTGCGCCGGGCCTCCTCGACCTCCTCGCCCTGGCCGATATCGGCGGTAAAGGTGATCACCTCGGCGTTGTAGTTTTCGATGAGCCACTTCAGGATGATGCTGGTGTCCAGACCGCCGGAGTATGCAAGCACGATTTTCATTCATTCACCTCGGAGTGGGCCACAGGCCCCACACAAAGCCATACAGTACCGCCAAACCGCCCTGGATACAACCCAGGCGTGAAGTATAAGGATACATACCGTGCCTGGCCAGGTCAAGGTGGTTTTGGCCGGAAAATAGCAGGCCGTGCGGCAGTGGTCTGCAAAGTGGGGTTGCATCAAGATACCGTCGTTTGTCCATGCCCACACGCATAAGCAGGGGGCGGGGTTGCATAAATGTTCAAAACTCCGGCGCGCCCAACTTGCCGCCGTTTGATAGCCTGAGGGCTATGGAATGGCTTTATGCGGCCCTGGCCGGTTATCTGCTGGGTTCACTGCCTTTTGCTTACTGGTTTGGGGTGCTGCAAAACAAAAACCTGCTGCTCGAGGGCTCGGGCAACGTGGGGGCCACCAACGCCTGGCGGGTGCTGGGGGCCGTGCCGGGGCTGATGGTGCTGGTGCTGGACGTTTCCAAGGGCATTATGGCGGTGGCGCTGGGCGAGTTTCTGGCGCGCGACCCTGGCGGCGGGCTGCTGGCCGGGGCCCTGGCGGTGCTGGGGCACTGCTACTCAGTGTGGCTGCTGGGGCGCGGGGGCAAGGGCATCGCCCCTTCGGTGGGGGTCTTGTTCGCGGTTCAGCCAGCGCTGCTCGCGGCCGCTTTGGGGCTGTTTGGGCTGGCTTTTTTGCTAACGCAGAGCCGCTACCGGGGCGTGGTGCTGGCGGCCCTGGCCTTTCCGCTGGCGGCGCTTCTTATCGGGGGTAGCCTTCCTTATCTGTGGTTTGGCTTTGGCCTGGCTGCGCCGGTGGTGCTCAGGTATCTGGGCGACTGGAACCGCCAGCCTACCGCAAGGCCTCCACAAAGCGGGCCGAGGTCTTAGCCCTGACCTCCTCGAGGGTCGCCCCCGGCATCAGCTCCAGCAGGGTCAGGTGCCCGTCGGGGTAGCCAAACACCGCCAGCTCGGTAATGACCAGATCCACCGCGCCCACCACGGTGAGCGGCAGGGTGCACTAGAGGAGGCTCCTCCGATACGTCAGCGCCTCGGCCAGGTGGGCCTCCTGGACGTGTTCGGCCCCTGCCAGGTCGGCGATGGTGCGGGCCACCCGCAGGATGCGGTCGTAGCTTCGGGCGCTGAGTAGCCGCCTGCAAGAGGGCTTCGCAGGCTGGGGACAGCGCGGTGTGCTGCCGCAGGGCCCGGCCAAAAAGTTCGCTGTTGAGCTTCCCCTGCCGGGCTTTCATCCGCTCCCGGGCCGCAAGCACCCTCTCCCTGACCACGGCAGTGGATTCTCCTTCCGGCGCGCGGGCCAGCTCCTCCGGGGTGAGGCGGGGGACTTCCACCACCAGGTCGAAGCGGTCGAGCAGGGGGCCACTGATGCGGCCCGCGTGGGGCTGACGAGTACAGATAAAATTCATGGATGAAGATAGCCGTAGATTCGCAAGTCCTGATACTGCCCGTGGCGAAGTACCGCTTGCCGCATCAGGCCCTCTTGAACAAAACCCACCCGCTCGAGGCATCGGATCATGGCATGGTTGGTGGCCAAGCAGTTGGCTCCCAGGCGGTGAAGTCCCCAGTCGTGACAACCCAAATGAATCACGCTGCGGAGCGCGGCTTGGCCTATGCCGAGTCCTCGCAGGTTGGGCTCGCCTATGAGCAAGGCAATTTTCGCAGCCCGGTTTTTCCAGTCAATGTGCTCTAGGAATACCAGGCCTGCATCACAATCCCGCTCCAAGGCTCTCAACACGTATAGCTTGCGGTCATCGCGGCCAAGCCACTTCTTGATCAAATCCTGTACCTCACTGAGGGAATAGCCCAGGAATGGCTGGATGATGGCGTACTCCACCACCTGCGGCGCGGCGTACCATTTCTGGATTGCAGTGGCATCGCCGAAATCAACAGGCCGCAGATACACACGCTCCGGCGTTGTCATCCCGAAGGTTCCTCCTTTTTCTCTACCGAGCTGACGCGAACCTTTGCAGCAATAAACAGCAGAACTCCCATACCGCCCACAAGGAGTGAAACGATTTGCAAGGTTCCCGCAGAGCCGAGCCAGCGCACCAGCGGATCAACCAGCGCCAGCACGGGCAGCACCCCTAAGGCCAGGCTCACGTTCACCAGGCTGAACACCCGCCCCAGAAACTGTTTTGGCACCACCGCCTGCAACAGCGACTGGGTGGCGACACCCGAGATGTCGAACAGGATACCGCTCAGAAAGAAAACCGCCAGAAGCATCGGAAACGTGGGAAAAGTCGCTCCCAGCAGCATGGGGACGGCCAGCAGGGTGTTGAGCAAGACCACCCAGGCAAGGCCAGGGATGCCCTTCTTGAGTGCTCCCAGGAAGGCCACCCCCAGCACGCCCCCCAGGGTGAGGCTGGTGTACAAGAGCCCCATGCCCGCAGCCCCAATCTGGGCCACCTCCAGCGAGATGGGCACCATCACGATCTCCACCACCCGCCAGAACAAGGAGGTGAGCAAGGAGAGCAGCAGGATGATCAGCACCGTTCGGCTGTTCACCGCGAAGCCCACCCCCTCAGCCGCCTCGGCCCAGAGGGAGGTACCCCGGCGGCTTTGGGCCGCCCCCAGGGTCGCCGGGAGGCCGCGCACGGCGTAGGCCACACCGGCAAAGGTAAGGGCATCGAAGAGGAAGAGCCAGAGGGGGCCTACCAAACCGTACAGCAGCCCCGCCAGGGCCGGGCCCAGCGAGGCCGTTACCTTGGTAAGCACCACCCGCAGGGCGTTGGCCGAGACCAGGGCTTCCTTGGGTACCAGGGAGGGCACCGCGGCGGCCATGGCGGGGCTCACCAGGCCCTCTACCGTCTGGATCAGGAAGACCAGCGGGTAGACCCAGAGCGGCTCGTGGAGCACCAGCACCAGGCTGGCCGCGAGCAGGGCGCTCAGCAGGTAGCCCCCCACCAGGGTTCTACGACGATCCCAGCGGTCGGCCAGCGCGCCGGTGAAAGGCTGCAGAAGGAGCCTCGAGGCCACCCGCACCGCCCAGATACCCGCCAGCGAGGCCACCGAGCCGGTGGCACTATAGACCGCCACGCTCAGGGCCAGCACCGTAAACTGGCTGCCCAGGCTGGAAAAGGCTGTGGCCCAGAGCAGCCGGACGTAGGAGGGGTGGGCCAGGGCGGGGTAGTGCTGTCTGAGGAAGGCACCGATTTTGCTCATATGGCAGCCTTCGCTATTTTCAGTGCTGCCACCAGCGGCAAAAAATGAGCCTGGAGAGATTCTTCGTTTCGCAGGGATGGTATTATTCTCTTTGAGAAAAACCCACTCAACCCCACGCGGCCTACCATCACCCGCAAGTCGTCGCGGGCGGGTACATCGTATTACCCTCACAAACCTTCTTTCTTCCCCAGTGTAGACCTGGCCCACCACAGGCTAAACCAACCCAGCAGAACGAGATAAACCCCGAGAAAAGCAATCGCGGCGCGTGAGCTAACTTGATTGCTCCAATTTTCCTCATTTGTCGGCCAGGTCGGGGCGGTAGAGGTCGGCTTGCAAGCGCCAGAGCTCCGCGTAGGCACCCCCACGGGCCAGCAGGGTGGCGTGATCGCCCTCCTCCACCAGGCGACCCCCGCTCAGCACCAGGATGCGGTCGGCCATCCGCACCGGGCCCAGGCGGTGGGTGATGAGGAGCACCGTTTTCCCCTTAGCCAGCTCGGCAAAGCGGGCGTAGAGGTGGGCCTCCTCTTTGGGATCCAGGGAGGCCGTGGGCTCGTCCAGAACCAGCAGCTCGGCCTGGCGGAAGAAGGCCCGCGAGAGCGCCACCCGCTGCCACTCCCCCAGGGACAGTTCGGTGCCCCCAAAGGCCCTGGAGAGCAAAGCTTCCGGCCCCAGCCGGAGGAGCAGCCCCTCGGCCCCTCCGGCCCGGGCCGCCTCCTCTAAGCGCTTTGGGTCGTGGAGGTGCTTTAGGTCGGAAAGGGCGATGTTTTCCTCAAGGGTTAGGGCATAGCGGCCAAAGTCCTGGAAGACCGCGGCCACCAGGCGGCGCCAGGCCGCAAGATCCAGCTCACGCAGATCCACCCCGTCCACCAGGATGCGCCCCTCGCCGGGATCGTAGAAGCGCAGGAGCAGCTTGACCAGGGTGGTCTTGCCCGCCCCGTTCTCCCCCACCAGGGCCAGGCGCTCCCCCGGCGCAGGGTGAAGCTAACGTCCTGCAAGGCCCGCCTCCCGTCGGGGTAGGTGAAGCCCACCTGCTCAAAGCGGATCTCCTCAAAGGAGCGCACCTCCTTGGCCGTGTCGGCCTCGAGCAGGGCCTCGGCAAAGTAGCGCATCCGGCGGGCCTCGGGCGCGGTGAACAGCACCGCTTCCCACACCCCCTTCTGCAGCCGGAAGGTTAGGATGGCCTGGGGCAGGGTGGCCAGCAATAGCAACAGCGGGAAAAGGGGCGCCGCGCTCAGCAAAAGCAGCAACACCCCGGCCACGGTGATGCTCCCCCGGAAGGCGCTCCCCAGAAAGATGAGCAGGTTCAGGGGCTGGTAGGGGGCCTGATCGCGCAACACCTGCAGCTCATCGTGAAAGCTGGGGTTCTCGAAAGGGGTCAGGTCGGGCAGGCCGCCCACTTTATCCATCAGCAGAAGGTGCACCCGGGCCGTGAGCCGCTCGTTCACCGCCCCCTGCAGATAGGCCACCCAGGGGGCCAGCAGGAAGTCCAGGGCAAAGGCCAGGGCCAGCCCCAGCAGGGGCCACCAGAGCCAGGGGCTCCATACGCCCTCCCCCAGACCGGCCACCAGGCCGTCCACCAGGGCGCGGGTAAAGCCCAGAACCCCCACCGGCACCAGCCCCCCCAGGGCCAGCAGCAGCAAAAGCAGGGTGGCCTCGAGGGGGGCCGCCTGGATCACCTGGCGCAAAGCCAGCCCAACCAGGCGCCATCGAAAAGTTCTCCTATCCAGCTGCAACCACCTCCTGCCGGGCTTTGAACACAGTACCACCCATCTGGCGCACCAGGGCGGTCTTCCCGGCCCCGTTCGGCCCGAAGACCCCTAGAACCTCCCCCTGGCGGATCTCGAGGGAGATCGCACCGCTAACCAGTACGCCCCACGCCCCGTAGCGTTTGGTGAGATTACAGATCGCATTATGGATACGCTTTCAGTAGGTTCCCAGCACACCTCGCCGCCGTGCTGTGTGGAGGGTGAGCTTGAAGAACCCGATTCCCAAAGCCAGATAGGCCAGGGCATTGACCCCAGCGAGGAGTAAAAGGCTCCATACTGGGTTCTCTCCGTGTCCTAAAAGCAGACGCAGGGTTGCAACTGAGGGAGTAAGGGGCAAGAAGTAACCCAGATTACCCCAAGGCCAAGCCAAAGCTTCAAAACGCACGAGGAAAAGACCTAGGAAGACAAACTGAAGAAGGCCCAGTAGTTGGCTGACGCGCTTGTAAACCAGGGTCAACCCTCCAAAAATTAGGCCTAAACCCAAACTTCCTAAGGCTAGAGTTCCAAGCGGTAGGAGGGCCAGGGGCTGGAATTCAAGCCGAGCCCCAGAGGTTAGGAGAATGGCCAAAAAAATTGGTATGACCAGGGGGGCAACCTGGATAACAGATAAAAATGCCCTTATCAACACCACACCCAAAAGCCCAGGACGGGTAAGGGCTAATTGTTCTAATAACCCTGCTAATGCCTCTTCTGCTATGTTGGAGGCAGTATGTGAAAGTAGAGAAAAAGCCAGTGACCAGGCAACAATGCTCACCACCAAAGCCTCCAGCCGCTCCCCGAAAAGGGTGGGGCCAGCTAAGTAGTGTGCCCCGGAAAAGAAAAGGGAAAAAACCACAACTGCCCCCAACACGCTCCCTACAAGCTCCAGGGGGTAGCGGGTGAGAGCTTTTAGGAAACGCCAAAACTCTATGTAGAAAACCTGGAGCACTGCCTCCTCCTTTCACTGAGCATGCGCCAGAAGAGCCCTGCAAGCGAGATGCTCTCCCGTTCCACCTTCTCTAAGGGTAGAGGATCGATGATTCTGAGAACCTCCCAGAGGGTTTCCTCCCCTACCACCCGAACCACCTTCCCCTCTACCTCCGCCCCGACGGCCTTAAGTTGAGCCTGGCGCAAAGTTCCTTCCTCTAGAGGAATTCCGAGCTCTACCCGGTAGACAGCTTGAGGAGAACCTTGGAGTACCTCCTGGGTTCTTCCCTCTAGAATCTACAAACCACCTTACCCAAATCAGGCACTGCAGTTATGTTTAGAGCATGAACCGCCGTGCTTACCCATCGGACGTCCGTGATGAGGAATGGGCTCTGGTGCTGCCCTATTTGACCCTCGCCCCGCTGGAAGCACCCCAGCGCAAGTACGACCTGCGCGAAGTGTTCAACGCCCTGCGCTGGATGGTTCGAACCGGTGCTCAGTGGGACTACCTGCCCCACGACTTCCCACCCCCCCATATCGTTCAGGCGCAAGCCTACCGCTGGATGAACCGGGGGGTCTTCGAAGACCTGGTACACGACCTGCGCATGACCCTGCGAATGCTCCAGGGCAAAGCCGCCCATCCCAGCGCTGCCATCTACGATGCTCGCACCCTACAGTCCACCCCGCAAAGTGGGGAGCGGGCCGGATACGATGGGTACAAACGACGCAAGGGAAGCAAAGTTCACCTGGCGGTAGATACCCTGGGGCATCTGCTGGCCCTGGTAGTAACGGCGGCCAGTGAACAGGAACGGGCCCAGGTGGGAGCCCTCAGTCAACAGGTGCAGGAAGTGACGGGGGAGCAGGTGGAAGTGGCCTTTGTGGATCAGGGTTACACTGGGGAGGAAGCGGCACAAGCGGCAGAGGCGGAAGGCATCGCCCTGTGTGTGGTCAAGGTGGAAGGGGCCAAACGAGGATTCGTGCTGCTGCCGAAGCGTTGGGTGGTGGAACGTTCGTTTGCCTGGACATCCCGGTTTCGCAGGCTGGCGCGAGACTATGAGCGGCTGGCTGAGACCTTGCGAGGTTGGCACTGGTTGGCTTTTCGATTCTGATGACAGCGAAAACTGTGGAGCTTTTACGAACAGCTAGTTAGCAGGCTCTAGAGCAACTTCGCCCTCCAGAAGGATGACCACCCGGTCAGCCACTGACTCGGCTAGATCGAGTTGGTGGGTGGTGAGGAGAATCGCCTTGCCAGCCTCCTTGAGCCGCAGGAGCCAGGAACGGATGACTTCCAGCGCCTCTAGATCAACACCTAAGGTGGGTTCATCCAGGAAAAGAACGGGTGGGTCATGCACCATTGCAACAACCGAGGCTACCCTCTGCTGTTGGCCCCGAGAAAGTGTGCCAACGTTCTGATTAGCCTTATCCACGAGCCCAACCATCTCCAATAGCTCCAGTCCTCGCAGCCGGGCCTCCTTAGGACTGAGACCGCGCAGGGTGCCGAAGTAGATGAGGTTCTCTAGAGCGGAAAGGCGCCAGTACAGGTTCCGACTACCCTCCAGCACTGCTCCTATCCAGGTTTGTTTTCCTTCAGCCTTGACTTCTACCCGCCCCTCGCTGGGCTCCACCAGACCCGCTAGGATTTTGATCAGGGTGGTCTTGCCTGCCCCATTGGGACCCAGGAAAGTCAGGATCTCCCCCCGGCAGAGTTCCAGGTTGATTCCCCTCAAAGCCTCGATCCATCCACTTCCTTTGGGATAACGCTTGCAAAGACCGCGGGCCACGATAACTTGTCGGGATGGATCGGCTTCCAATTCTTGCAAGTGCATGAATCCCTCCCTATGAGGGGACTACCACGTCCATGCCAGGACAAATGAAGTCGATATGGGCCCCAGTGACCCCGTCTCCCACAGCAAAGTGGATACCACGGGCGCCCTCATTGAGCACAGAGTTGATTCCCCAATCAAGGCTGTGAGCGTCCAAACCAGGATTGTTACTAATCGCCATCTCCACCAACATAAGCTCGAGCTGAGGATTGGAGAGTTCTCGTATCTCAACCGAAAGGTCAGTCCCGTTTTTTGAACGCACCTCCGTTAGCTGTGAGTTTTCTATCTTGACCTTCAATGGGAGTTCTCCTTCCCTGGCGAGTCCACCCAGCAATTGCCATGCTCTTTGGGGCAGATAAGTGAGTTCCTTGGGCATAATTCTATGGTGGGCAACTGCTACTCCTGAAACCTCTACTTCTCCATTCACCACAAATCCTGGGTGGAAAAAGTCTTCATTATCTGGAATCATGGCTATTTCAAAGAACATACCTATTGCTTCCCACTCGCCCGGCAGTAAGCCTTCCTGTGTGCGGGGGAGCATCATATCCAACCTCTCCTTCAGAATGATCTCCAGCTCACCGTATGTACCCGTACATACAAGACGCCGCACCTCGCTATCCTCCAGAATCGAAATCCACCTAGCATTGTCTTTGGTGGCCCGTACAAAATCTGAGGAAGCCAGCAGCTTTATCGTATAAATGGACGCCTCGAAGGAAGGATCAAAGGCAACCAGGGGTACGATCAACACTTGGCTACCTTTGAAAAACCGCTCGAGCCGAAAAAAAGACATTCCGTCCACTGTAGTAGGCAAAAGAACTATACTTTTGCGCCGATGTTTGGGAAAGCCAGCGACCTCATCAAATAGGTGAGCTTTTAGATCGTGAGTTCTTAGCCAGGAGACAAGGGTTGAATCTTCTGTAACAAAAAGTGGCTCAGATGAGCCAAAAACAGGTGCCAAGGATTGCTTTAGCTTGCCCTTCAACTCGCCTTCCATCAGAACCTCCTGGGGCTACAGCCGCAACAACACGACTGAAAACTCTTACTCTATATCCCCACCCCGCAAGGACAGCCCGTCAAAGGGACGCGAGTAGGGGCGGGGTCGAGCCCTGATGCTTTGGGAATCCAAGTATAGGATACGGAGTATCCAAAGAAGCCAGTAACAGGCTTGTTAGAGGACGCCTCGCCAAGGTTGCTCATTGGATCGGCGTAAGGCTTTGAAGCCCTCTTGTGATGACCTTCTGACACAAATCTAAGCAGGCGTGGAGCCTTTAGCGTAACCTGAATTGCCTTCTCCAATTCGATCACCTCCCATGAAACGAACTGTGTTACGGCTGTAGCCAATGTTGTTTATAGCACCCCCCAGGTAACCAAACCCCCTCTCAGAATGGTTACCTTTCCTCTCATTTTGGTTACCTTCTGACCGTGTTGGTTACCTCCCCTGGGTTAGGGTGGAAGCATGCGGAAGGTTCGGCTGTTCTTAGTTTTGCTGGTTTTTCTGGTTCTGGGCCTCAGGGAGACCGCCCGCGCCTGCACCCACCCCGACTGCCCCCCACCGGGGGTGGTGCGCTCCGGGGTGCCTAGCGGTACTGGGCGCTGAGCCGCCGCACCCAGGCCCGCACCGCCGGGCGGCGGGGGTCGGGTTCGGGCAGGCGTTCCAGCAGGGCCTCCCAGAGGATGAGGTCATCCGGGATGCGCTGGGCCAGGCGGTAGAGAGGCTCCGGGTCGGGCTGCCGGAGGACGGCCTCTCTGAGCTGTTCCTCCAGGTGGTTCCGCAGCAGCTCGATGCCGGGGGCCTGGCTTTTGGGCAGCAGGGGGCCCTGGTAGAGGCTGAGAGCCTCGGCCAGGCGGTGGTGTTGCAGGGCTTCCTGGAGCTTCAGGAAGTCGGCCTCGATGGGGGTACAAAGCCGGTAGGGGCGGGGCTGGACTTCGAAGCCCTGCTGACGCAGGCGGCAGAGCTCGCTCTTGAGGGCCTGGGGGTTGGGCGCGGGGTAGAGGGCCCGGGCCAGGGCCTCGCCCGAGAGGCCTTCGGGGTGGGCCAGCAGCAGGGTGAGGAGTTCTAGGCTGCGGGGCCTGAGGGCGGGGAAGCCCTCCAGGTGAGCCGCCCCCAGGGTGCGCAGGTAGGGGGTGGCGGGTGGGGGGAGTTCGGGCGGCAGGAAGAGGACCCTGGCCTCGGGCCGGAGGGCCTGGGCCATCCGGCGGTAGGGCGCGGGGAGGGGGACTCCTTCCAGGGCTGCGAGGTGGGCGGCGGCCCGCAGGGCCTCCTCGGCCCACTCGGTCTGCAGGGTGGGGAGGGCGGCTTCCAGGAGCGGGCGGGCCTCCGGGCTGGGGTAGTGCCAGAGGCCCTGGGCCAGCGATTGGAGGGCCTGGGGCAGGGGGTCGGGGGAAGGCCCGGCGGCCGCTGCGCGGAGCCAGCGGGAAAGAAGGGGCCGGGCCGAGGGGCGGTGCTTGAAGAGCAGCACCAGCAGGGGCAGGTCGTAGGGCTGGTGGGGGCTGGAGTTCTGCCGCAGGAGGGCCTCCAGGAGTTCGGGGCTTTCCTGGCCCTGCATACCCTGCAGGAGCAGGCTGAGCCAGAGGGCATAGTAGCGCACCCCGGGGGCTGCGTGGGCCAGCAGGGGTGGGAGGGATCGTTCCAGGGCGGGCAGGGGCTCCTCCCCCCCCAGGGCCAAAAGGGTGAGCTCCTCCAGCCGGTAGTGGGGCTGCTCCGGGGCTTGCAGGACGGCCCGGCTGGCGTAGGAAAGAGCCTCGGCCAAGCGGCCCAGCCGCCTATGGGTGCGGGCCAGGGCGTAGGCCAGGCGGGCCTGTTCCTCGGGTGGGCCCTCGCAGCGGTCAAGCGCCGCTTGCAGGGCCAGGAGTCCATCGGCGGGCGGAAGCGAGAGGCCCAGGTGGTAGAGCGTGAGGGGGGTCTGGGCCTGATGTGCGGCAGCCAGGGCCCGCCTGCGGTAGGTGGCCGGATCGCCTTTGCGGAAAGCCGCGAAGCCCAGGAGTGCGAGGCGTTCGGCCTGGGCGACGCTCTCTTGGGGCTGCCAGCTTTCCAGCAGGGCCTGAGCCTCGGCCACCTGGCCCAGCGCCAGAAGTGACAGGGCCACGGCCTGCACCCGGGCTTGTTGCTGGGCCAGCGAAAGGGCCTCCCCATAGCGGCCCTGGGCGTAGAGGGCCAGGGCGTCCATGGAGGGAGTATAGCCTAACTAGATGACCGGAGGTCGGCATTACGGGCCGTGGCCGCGCCTGCCGGATGAAATCACCTGAACCGCCGGGCCCGTATCAGCAAAGTGGGATATTTCAAAACGTGGTACGATTCAATTATGAAACACCCTGTGGTTCAACAAGCCGTGCAGCTAGGAGGCAAAGGACGCCTGGTGCTACCGGCCGGGGTACGTAAGGTTTTGCAGTTGCGGGAAGGAGATCGTCTGCTGTTGCGGCTAAGAGACGATGGGGTGATCGAGCTGATCAAGGCGGAGGAAGTTGTACGGGGGAGCAAAGGGCTTCTGAAACGTCTTTATCCTGCCCTGAAGGGAAAAACACTGGCTCGAGAGCTGATCCAGGAACGGCGCCGGGAGGCCCTGCAGGAATGAGCGTGGTACTGGATGCCTCGGCCTTGCTGGCCTACCTCAACCAGGAGGCGGGGGCCGAGGAGGTCGCTGAGCAGATGGTTGGAGGCGGCTATATCAGTGCCGTCAATCTGGCCGAAGTCTACAGCAAGATAGCCGAGTGGGGCCAGGACGCGCACCTGCTGGAGCAGACCTTGGTGCGTCAGGGTTTGCTGGGAGGTGTTTTAGAGGTTGTGCCCTTTGGCCCCCAAGACGTCCAGCTCGTGGCAGCGCTGCGACCCCTGACCAAAGCCCAGGGGCTATCCCTGGGGGATCGGGTCTGTCTGGCCTTGGCTATGCGGCTGAGATTGCCAGCCATCACCACCGACAGCGCCTGGAACTACCTGGAAGCAGGGGTTGAGGTGCGGGTCGTGCGTTAGGACAAACCCCGCCGATACGTCAGCACCTCGGCCAGGTCGGCGATGGTGCGGGCCACCCGCAGGATGCGGTCGTAGCTTCGGGCGCCGGGTGCAGAGTTCATAAGGTCACACAGCAGACCAGAAGCGCTGCCAACGTGCTTCCAAAAGAACCCGGCGGGGATCACCAGGGTGTAGTTGGGTCAGGATAGCTTGCCAAAATTCCGGGTCTTCCTCTTGCATGGCCAGCTCAAAAGCTTGCTGGATTGCGCCCTGGGAAAGCAGCGTCTTCTTGAGCAGCGACGAGGTCTCCTCGCGGGCTTCGGTCACCACCGGGGCCTCCGAGCCAGGCAGGAGCGGCCCGCCATAAAGCGCCATTGCACCCTGCAGATTGCCGCGCAAGAGCCGCTCCCGAAGCTCGACGAAATCGGCCCAGACCCGGCCTGAAAGCCGGTAGGGACGGCCCACCACCAGGGGAAGCCGCTGCCGCAGCCGCTGTACCTCGGCCTTCGCCACCTCGGGCCTGCCCCCCTCGCCCCAGACCCGGAGGGCCAACTGCTCTGCGCTCAGGCCCGCGGGGTTGAGCACGAGGGCCACCAGAATCTCCCGATGCCGTGGGGTGAGCTGGAGCGGAGCACCCTCGAGCCAAACCGTCTCACCCCCCAGAAAGTGCAGCCGGAGCTTCGGGGCTGGCTCGAGCAAGCCAAAAACCTCCCGAAAAAAAGCTGTCGGCCCGGCCAGAAATGCCCGCCCTTCCGCGCTCAAACCTTCGAGCGCCCACGACGCCTCGGCCAGGGTAGCGCGGGCTCTGGCTTCCAGGCCCAGGCTAAGGTAGGCCCTGGCCAGGTGCAAAGCCGCCATGGCCGCGCGGGGCGCGCTGGGTCGCCGCAGGAAACGCCCCAGAAGCTCTGCTAGGGGCTCCACAGCCTCCGAAGGGTTCAGCAGCGAAACCGGCAGCAGGTAGGCCAGCTCACCCCAGTCGCGAAAGGTGTCCAGGGTTTCCGTACCTAGCACCCTGGCCTCGAGGCCCAGCACCAGGGCCTCTTCCAGCCGGCCCAGTTCCAAAAGTGCCCGCACCTTGCGGGCCAGGATGGGCAGCCGGCGGGCCCGGATGGGGGACAGTTGATCGTCCATTGTCGCGTAAGCCTCGAGGGCCGCCTCGGCCTGCCCCAGGGCCAGCCAAAAGTCCCCCTGCGCCAGCAGGGCGTCTGGATGCTTTATTTCCAGCGGCGGAGGCACCTCCAGCCGTCCCCCTAAAATCTGGGCGTAGCCCCACGCTATGTTCAAAGTGTTGCGCAGGGATGGATGCTTTAGCCCGATGGATTCGGCCACCCGCAGGCCCCAGGCCGCCCAAACCTCAGCCTGGGCATAAACACCCAGGGCTACCTCGAGCAGCGCCAGGGCCGCTGCCGCCTGAACGGCCCGCTGCGGCTGGCCCGCGGCTTCGGCCTGCCGCAAGGCCTCGCGCAGCCAACGCTCAGCCTCGTGCGGGCTGCGCAAAAAGGTTGCCGTGGCCAGGGCATAGGCGGTCAGGAAGCCGGGGCTTTGCTGATAGGCTTGCTGGGCCAGTTCCAGGGCCTGGGAAAGCTGGCCGCGCTGCCAGGCGATCTGGCTCAGGAGCGCCTGTATTTCCGGGCCGGGATTTTGGGTCAGACCGGGAAACTGCTCCAGGAAAGCGCCCTCCTGCCCGAGCTCGAGGGCAAACTCGAGGGCATAGCGCAAAAGCAACAGGTCGGAAGCAGGGCTCTGTCCAAGCCGCTCCAAGCACCAGGCCAGCCCTTCCTGGTGCTGGCCTGCGCCCCAGGCAGCTTCCAGGTTCATGGAAGCATCTTATGAAAGGCACAAGTCCAATGGGTGAGTCAGGGCACCCCGGCGCAGAAGGGACAACCACAAGCCGCCGCTCACAACGGCCGGGACAGCCGTCGGGCCGCCACAGCAGCTCCCAAGACTGCCCAGCAAAGCAGCGTCAGCAACGGGTACAGCAGCATCCCATCGCCTTTGAGGGCAGTCTGGATCAGGAGGGCCAGGTTTTGTAGCGGTAGCAGCGGGGTAAGGGCCGCCGCCCACTCCGGCAGCATCCCGCGCTCGGCTGCCACTGAGAGCAGAAACAAGGGAAAGAGGGTAGCGTTAACCAGATACGAGGCTGCATTCGCGGTGCGAACCAGACTGCCCACCACCAGCCCCCAGCTCCCAAGTGCCGCAAAGCCCAGCACCAGGCCCGGCAGCAAGCCAGTGAAGCCAGACAGGCTGAGGGACAGGCCCAGCCAGAAGGCTCCCAGCCCCAGGGTAAGTATTAGCGCAAACGTCCCCAGCAGCGCACAAGCCGCCACCCTGGCCGCGATGTGTACGAGCATAGGTAGGGGTGTGCTCCTTAGCCGCTTGAGCAGGCCGACCTCCCGGGCCGAGGCAATGCCCATCGCCAGGCCCGCGTACACCGCCATAGCCAGCGCAAGCGCGGCCACGAAGGCCGTTGCCGAAAGAACATCCTGCTGGGACTGCCGGCTCCAGAAGAGCAGTACCAGCGGCGGGAAAGCAAAGGTGAAAAAGGTGGCAGCCCGGTCCCTGAGATAAAGGCGAATCTGCCACCGGGTTTCATTAACTAACAAGCGAAGAGATGCTGGCGTTCGGACGCTGATGGTCATTCGATGCTCCTTTCAACAGGGCCAGGTACGCTTCCTCGAGGGTGGGGCTTTGCACGCTCACCTCCTCGAGCCCCACCCCGCTCTTGCGCAAGACCAGAAGGTCTTCGTCGGGCTGCAAGCTCGCAAGGGTGATCCGATCCCCCTCAACCTTCGCCCGCACGGCCAAAGCAGGAGGCAGCGCGGCGTCCGCCCGCCGGAAGCTGATTCGGTAAGGAAGGCCGGCCTGGGCGATCATTGTCTGGGGGGGGCCGTCGAAGATCAGCGCTCCTTCTCGCAACAACAGCACCCGCCGACCCAGCCGTCCAGCCTCCTCCAGGTTGTGGGTGGTCAGAATGAAGGTCACCCCGCTCCCCGTTAGCTCCTCGAGAAGATTCCAGATACCGAGCCGGGCTTCCGGGTCAAGATTGGCGGTGGGTTCGTCCAGAAAGATCAGGCGGGGCCTGCCCACGATGGCTACGGCGAGCTCGAGCCGCCTGCGCTCGCCCCCGCTCAGGTTGCGCACCCAGCGATGCTGCTTGTCCGCAAGGCCCAGCTTTTCCAGAAGCTCCGGGGTTGGAAGGGGGTTGGGGTAATAGCTGCCGAAGAGCTCGAGGCTCTCCCGGACGGTCAGCTCTGGGTAAAGCCCGGCTTTATCCTGGAAGACAAATCCCATCTGCCTCCGCACGTTGGGCGGCAGGTGCGGGACATCGGCCCCCAGAACCCTGGCCCGGCCCGCAGTGGGCCGCAGAAAACCACCCAAAATATCTAGAGTAGTGGTTTTGCCCGATCCGTTCGGCCCCAGTACCACCGCCCGCTCAGCCACCTCCACCGTAAAGCTGATACCTTTCAGCGCTGGGATGGAGCCGTACTGTTTGCGCAAGTCGGAGACCTCGATGATGCCCACTTCAAACACCTCCAAAAGGCCAAAGGACTGAACTCCGGAGCTGCCTGGGGGGGCTTGACACCGACAGCAAACATCGCCATCACCCCTGCTGGCCGACAAACCCCAGAAAACCTCGGCTGTCTTTCGTCTTTCGAGCAACTGTGCCCAGCACCCTCAATTCCCCTGGTTTCTCAGGCTAGCCCGCCAGGGGTAGCAAGCGGGTAGCATCTGGTACAGCCGCTGCACAGCCAGGAAGAGGCGCTATTGGGCAATTTCTGGGGCGGATCGGCCGGCAGCAGGTTTCCAAAGGAGCGATCCGCTAGAGGAGGCTCCTCCGATACGTCAACGCCTCGGCCAGGTGGGCTTCTCCGATCCCCTCTGCCCCCGCCAGGTCGGCGATGGTGCGGGCCACCCGCAGGATGCGGTCGTAGCTGCGGGCCGAGAGCGCCAGGCGCTGGGTAGCCGCCTGCAAGAGGGCTTCGCAGGCTGGGGACAGTGCGGTGTGCTGGCGCAGGGCCCGGCCAAAGAGTTCGCTGTTGAGCTTCCCCTGCCGGGCTTTCATCCGCTCCCGGGCCGCAAGCACCCTCTCCCTGACCACGGCGGTGGGTTCTCCTTCCGGTGCGCGGGCCAGCTCCTCCGGGGTGAGGCGGGGCACTTCCACCACCAGATCGAAGCGGTCGAGCAGGGGGCCCGAGATGCGACCCACGTAGCGTAGGCGCTGGGTGGGGGTGCAGACGCACTGCTTCTGGGGGTCGCCGTGGTGGCCGCAGGGGCAGGCGTGTGCAGGGCAATCGGGGTATTTCCGGTAATGTGAACCACATTCTCCCCCGACGGAAGCCGGGGCCGCCGGGCAAGGTCGCGCTGCGGGAGGCTTTGGTGGCGGAACACCGGCGGACGGGAGCCAGCCCCCACAGCCTGGCGAGGAAGTACGGGGTAAGCAGCGGGACGGCGTGGAAGTGGGTGTACGGGAAGCCCTCCCGGCCCCGCCGGGGGCCCGACCCCCGCTATCCCCATCCCCTCCCGGATGCGCTGTGGCAACGCCTGGAGCCCCTGCTCCGCCCGAAGGGGAAAGGAGCCCCAGCCCGCTACGCGAAGCGCTCCATCGTGGAGGCCATCTTCCTGGTGCTGCGGGAGGGGCGCTTCTGGGAGGACCTCCCGCCCGGCTACCCGCCGGGGAGGGCGGTGGGCGAGCACTACCGCGACTGGGTGCGCCGGGGGGTGTGGGCGGAGGTGGAGCGGTTACTGAATGACCCGCGGGACGATCCCCTATCGGGACGGGCTCTGCCCGTACACCATGCGGACGATCCCCTGCGGGACGGCTGACGCCGTACACCCAGGTGAGCCCTACCCGCCCTCGTCCAGCACCTCCCCCAGCGTCTCCCGCAGAGGGCCGCAGAGCGCCTCCAGCCGTGGCCCAATCTCCCGCAGGATTTCCTCCAGGACGCGATGGCCCAGCCAGGGTACGCTGGCATACAGCGTGCCCAGGGCGCGGTCCTCCTTTTCCAGCGCGACCAGCGCCTCCAGGGCCCTGCTCAGGACTCGTTCCAAGTCCTCTGCCCTGAGCAGCGCTTCCCGGATGGCCCCCTCGAGCCGCCGCCGCTCCTGTAGGTCGAGAAGCCGCTCAGCGCTCACAGGCTATCCCGTCCCCGTCCCGGTCCAGCCCCGGCCGATAGCCCGGCTGCCCCCGGTAGATGGGCGCGGCTCCCGCCGCCCGAGCCTCGGCGCAGTTGCGGTAGTAGACGCTCGAGGGCGAGGGGGCAGGGGAGGGGCTCTGGGGACGGGGGCTGCCCGCCGTGGGCGGGTTGGCCGGGTTCCTGCGGTACTCCCACGGGGCCTGGAAGCTCCCCTGCCAGATGCCCCGCTTGCCGGCCCTGGCCCGGTCCTGGCTGTCGAGGTAGACCCCCCCGCCGTACTGGACATAGGCCAAGGCCCAGCCCTGCTCCACCAGCCAGCGGTTGACCTCGACACCTGCCACGCCGCACACCGCCACCACCCGCCCGTAGCGGTCGGTGTCCCGCCGGGTGCAGCTCACCGTGCGCTGGCCCAGGAAGTCGGCCAGGGCGAAGGCGGCGCGGCGGCCACATGGGTAAACCTTCCCCTGGGCGTCCAGGCAGGTCTGGCCGCTCTCTACGGCGTCCACCCCCCACAGGCGGATGCGAACCCCCTGGATTTCCAAAGAATCGGCGTCTATCACGCTGGCACGCCCTGCCACGGTGTCCTGGGCCAGGGCCAAGCTTAGAGCAAACAAAAAGCAGGTCAAAAGTCGCAACATAGCATTAGCATCTCACTAAAATAGTGGTGTCATCGTTTGCCCCAGCGAGGGACAAATTTTGATGAGCTACCCCGGTGACCATTTTATGGACTCAAGGAGGTACGTAACGAAAAGGTAACCTCAGATTCGAAAGTTAAGACTCTGGTTCTAGAACTCGACAAAAACACCCGCGTATGTGCGGAAGTAAGGTTTTCTAGCTTGTTCTGAATATGCACAACCTCTTCAATGACGTTCGCAGCTTAGAGCAGGAAATCAAAGCATATCTCGTCCATGTCCACAGCGCCAAAACCCTGGCGAGTTCCGACAACATCATCCTTGAGAACGGAGCCCAGCACCTCCAACGCCTCCTGGAGGAGGTCACTGATTATGACCCAGACCTGAGCAAGCCCCTTGAGTCTCTCCAACAACGTTTCACGAACCTTAAACGGCGGCTAGACCCACTGCTCCCCTCCGGCGAAGTTGTGCGCGTACAGGTTACAGCCAATCCTCCGTCCCCGATTCCTGATCCGGAAGCCAAGATTTACAAGACTGAACAAGGTTGGTGGCTTGAGCGCACCGGCGAGCGCACCCTGTATCGGGACCTTGGAACCCTCGCTAACGCCGTGGGTATGGTATCCACCCTCACCGACGATCTAGATCTCTGGCGTGCAAGCCTCTTTGGCAACACCTTCACTATCTCTAAGGCGCGACCCTTCTCCGGCTTCCGTGTTTCGCTAACCCTTCCCGATGACCGCTGAACCTCCCTCAAGCCTATCATTCTTACCGCTCGCGCAGCCTACAGGTGCAACATCTGCACCTACCTACCCTCTGAGTTGGGGGAGGCGGATCCAGCATGGATAAAGGACGTGAGGATCTACCGGAGACCCCTATGCATCAGTGGCAGTACCTTATCTACGATGAAAAAGCTCAGGGCTTCCTTAACCCAATCTCAGGCCAACGCGTGCCATCTGAGGGAGCCTTTCCACATGACACGGTAGTCGTCTGGGACGGCACTACAGCCTTTCCGGTGTGGTTGGTTCCCACTGATGCACTCCCACCTGGGCTGCCAAACACCTGGTGCACGGCGGTTGCACAAGCACGGACGGTAGCAGAGTTGCAACGTGCGGTGGTATCCCTTGCTCCGGCCCAGGCCGAGGAAGTACTGCGCACCCTACCGGACGAACTCATCCACGCCTGGACTGGTGAGGCGTGGCCTCGAACCCTGGCCGAGTTGTTGTACCAGATGAGTCTCGATCGCTACTGCCAGCGGCTGAGAGAGCGGGGGGTCGAATTGTGCCAAATACCTGCGATCTCGGATGAGCCGCTGAGTCTCGACCAGGCCGAGGTGCTCAACCCCCGGCCACAGCTAAGGCCCGGCCAGGTCGTCCCTCTTGATGCTCTCGGCCTCGACGAGCATCTGGCCCGGGCGCTGGCAGCTGCAGGCGCTAAGGAAGGTCTCTTCACTCACCAGGCACTGTCACTGGAATTCCTGCGCGCCACCCGTCACGAGCCATTCGACCTCGTGATTACCACCCCCACTGCCTCAGGCAAGACTCTGGCCTTCGCCCCGGGCATCCTCGAAGACCTGTTGCAGCGGAATAACACTGCGCTGTTTATCTACCCGCTGCGTGCACTCACTACCGACCAATACGACAAGCTCACGCGGATATGTAAGGGGCTGCCACTCAAGCTGCGCCCCTTCTTCGGTAGCATCAGCCTCGAGGAACTACTCCAGGACGGGCTTCCCCACGTTGTAGTGGCTACCCCCGATAAGCTCAACCACTATCTCGACCGCCCGGAACTGGCCGGGTTCTTTAGCCAGATCCGTTACATCGTCCTTGATGAAGCCCACGCTTACCGCGGCTACTTCGGCATAAATATGGCTCTGTTTCTGCGACGACTCATGGCGCTGGTGCACAGCGACGTGCGGTTGGTACTGTCAACTGCCACCCTTGACAACACCGCCGACTTCGTGCGTCGCCTGACCGGGCGTAATCGCTTCCGCGTGGTGGGTGCGTCAGGGGCGCCGGTTCACGCACGCTTTTTCTACCGTGGTGTCGCAAAAAACGTGCCCAGCCTCATCCATGTTGTCCAGCGTGAGAGGCGCAAGGGAATCGCCTTCGTGGAAAGCCGGGCTGAGACCCGGCGTCTGGCAGAGACCTACCGCCGCCAGCGTGGCACGCAAGTACACCCTCTCTTCAGTGGCCACCGGGACTACGCCAACGTCCTGCATCAGTTGCGCCAGGGCAATGAGTCGATGTTCGTCTTTTCTACGACCACACTAGAGGCTGGTATTGACATTGGTGACCTCCAGCACGTCGCTATCCTGGGGTTCCCTGGTAGCCGCAACAGCTTCAAGCAAATGGCTGGACGGGCCGGGCGCTCAGGGCCGGCGCACGTGGTCTTCATCCCACGTACTGGCCGTCTCGGTGTAGCGGCAGACGAGTACTATTCTCGCCTTGATAACCTGAAACGGCTTGTAGAAGCCCAGGCCGATCCGGTATATATCAACCCCGCCAACCCGGTTTTGCTACGGCAGCACCTACAGCGCATGCGTTGGGAGGCACATCGCATGGGGCTGCGAGGTGGCGAGGAACTGCTCGAGCAACTCCTGAGTCCAGCAGCCGTGCCCGAGACGGTGAGGAAGGAGCTCAAACGGAAGTTCGCCCCGCTACTTACAGAGCCGCTTGCAAGGGTCGAAGCGCCGCCGTTGCGGTCGATGCCGGGCCTGACGTACCTGGTGATCAGGCTAGGCGAGGGGGCTCCGATCCAGGGTATCGGCGAGCTAACGCTGGAGGCGGAGACGACCCCGGAGTGGATGCTTGGGGAGTTGCGGCAGGAGGCGGCTCATCGGGAGTGGGCGCTGGGCCTGGTGTTCCCACATCAGGGCCGCTACTACCGCAGCATCGATTGGACGCGCGCCCGCGTTACCCGGAACCAGCGCACTGAGGAGGCCGTGCTGGTATGGGTCGAGGACGTCACCGACAGCCTGATGGATCCTGAGGATTACAACCGGGCGTACTACGGCGCCAAGCAGGTGGATCAGTCCGACTTCAAGCAGGTGAAGCATTACCACAGTCCGTGGCTTGTCGTCTACCCTCGGCTCGAGGAGGTCGAAGCCCGCACAGCTATAGGTTCGGTTATCGCAGAAGCAGGACGGGGGCGGGTACGGGTAGGCCTGGAGTTGGTTGTCAAGCGCCTCACTAAGACCGTGCAATTCCGCTGCCCGTCACTGCGAAGCACTCGGGGAATCAGAGGGATCCATGGTGTTGAGGAGTGGGTAGTGGAAGACTGCGACGGGCGGAGAGTGCTCTTGGATCCGCTGGAGAAGCGAGAACTGCTCAAAAGCGGAAGCGTGGTGGTGCCGGAGTCCGCGCGAGACGGAGAGGAGCCGATACAGGGGCGAGGGTACGTCCTGCAGAGCTATTCCAAACGCCAGGCCAGGGTGAGTACTCATGCCTTCAACTTTGTGCTACCTGGTACCTGCTCGTGCGGGGAGGAGACGGAGCCACACTATGGCTGGAAAACTGGGTTCGAGAACGTCCCGGACACCTGGAAGAATCACCCGGTGTTCTCGCCTCTCGCTCGCGAATACGAGACCGATCTCGGCCAGATCCGCTTCAGCGACGGCTCAACAGCGGCGTACTGGGCCTTGAGCAATGCACTGGCCAAGGCCATTCCCGACGTACTCGAAACCGACCTCTCCGACATAGGCTTCGCCTTGCAGGCCCCGCGGCACGAGCTGGTATTCACCGCTTACGACGCTGTTGAGGGCGGCATCGGGGTTGCCACCCAGTTGCCTGCCAAGCTGCCGGAGATCCTGGCGGAGGCCCGACGGCTGCTGGAGCTGAGCCTGCGCTGCGACTGCCAGGGTCAGGGGTGCTTCGGCTGCATCTTGCCTTTGCGCGAACTCAGGCTTCCCCAGGACATCCCTGCGACCAGCGGCGCGGTAGAAGCGCCCCCGGCCGAGCAGGCGCGGCTGCTTCTGGAGGAGACCCGTCCGTACAAGCCCGAGCCCAATACCACGGCTGCAGCACACCTGCTACGCAACCTGCTCGAGCCACCCTCCCGGCCAGACACCAACACCACCCTTCTGCCCAAACTCACAGAATACCCTGTCTTTCGGCGACTGATTTTCGTTCTCGACAGCCTGCTGCTCGACAGCTCCAGCGTCTCCAAAGCGCAGCGTCTACGTGAAGATCCCGACCTGCTGGTCGAAAATTTGCGCCCGATCCCCCGCGTCATGGAGATTTTGGAGGAACTCCTGGGCGGCCGGGTCGAGGTGGTGCTGGTCAGCAACAACTCAATGCGCTACGTCGAGACTGCCTTAAAGCGGCACTTCCCCGCGAGTGTGGCAGCGAGGCTCCTGGGTAGCGCTGTGGCGTCGGCCAACAAACCAAGCACCGGTCGGCTGCAACCGCTGATTGAGGATCTGAACCCGCAAGAGGTGCTTCTGGTAGGAGACCGGCTAGAGGACGTGCTGACAGCACGACGGCTGGGGATCGTCTCCGCTCTGGCGACCTGGAGTGCAGCGGACGCAGCCCACGCCCTCAACGCAGGGCCAGATCTTATCTTCTCTGCTCCAGAAGACCTCCTCTACGCACTGGGCGACTACCGGGCTTACCTGCACCCCCTGGAGCAGGAGGGCGTCCCAGCCGAAGTAATCGCGGCCCCGCTGCGACTGAGCCGGGCCGGGCGGGTTTGGAGTGTCCTCGGGCGCTACCTCCCTGAGCGGCCCAGGAGCAGGCGAGCCAACGACCTCCTAAGCAATGCACGTTACCAGATCCTCGATTTCAAGCGCTCTGGCAAGCGTGTTCGTGCAGTTGCAGATTACCTCGTGCGGCGTTTTCCGGATTTACCGGTGGCCTATGTGCCTTCACGACAGCCCGTCCAGGCCGGATTGGATGCCCTGGCCGAGGAACTCGAAGCCCGTGGACATCCCGTGCTGAGGGTGCTGCAGTGGCAACGGGTGCCTCCCCTCCGCCAGCATGACGCTGGAGGGGAGGCGGAGCGGCGCGCCAACGTGGCCGGAGCCTTGCGGGTGGCCGATCCCGCCGCCGTGCGCGGGCTACGCTTACTTCTGCTCGATGATCTGATCAGCAGCGGCCAGACCCTCATCGAGGCCGATCGTGCCCTGGTCGAGGCGGGGGCCAGACCCGAGGCGCTGGCTCTGGCCTACAGCCTGTGGGAGCGTGACCGGGCGGCCGGCCCGGAGGAGGAGATGGCGTGAGGATTGACCGCCTTGCCTATCTGGTCGGCTGGGATCCCAAGGGTTGGCCCCACCACAACCCGTTGCAAGGAGTACCTTACTTCTTGCAGCAAGCCCTGCTCGTACTTGCCGAAGCAGAGGGGCTGCAGTTGGATTGGGTTGAGGGTGATCTGCGCACCGCCCAATTACCGGAGTACGCGGACGCGTTGGAACTGTGGCCTGCCGAAGCCTACAGCCGCTTCTCTCTTCTTGACCCAATGGCTCCAGAGCGCCAGGGTGCTTTCGGCAGGCTTTTGCTCCCCTTTTTCGAGCGAGCGATGCCCGATTCCGCGGCGCTAGATGCACCAAAGCCCGGCCCAGAGCACTGGCGCCTGGGCGGCGCGCCGGTTACCGTCGATGCTCTAGAGGCCCTACAAGCCTCATCGCGCTGGACCCTGGTTCAGGCAAAACGGCAAGGGATAGCCGTGCGGAGCGGTGATCCGGCCTGGGGACGCTGGCTGGTGCTGGGACCGGCAGCGCTGCGGCTGTGGTCGGCTGCCTGGCTGGCCCGGCTGGGCACAGGGGAATCGGGCGAGTTGCGGGTGCGGATTCGCGGCGACCAGCCTCTACCGGTGCTCGCACTCCTGGACAGCCTGGAATTGCTGGAAGTGGTGCGGCGGCTTTACGGCCTTAAGCAGCGATTGCCGCGAGTCCGGCTGGAGGCCGATGGGCTGGGAGAAGCGTCGCAGCGGGCACTCCGGGCCTACCTGGGCGACCCCGAGGGCCAGCTTAGACGCTTGCTGCTGGCGGAGGTGGAGTTCGGATCCGTGAGTGAGGTGGACGTGCTCATCGACGACCCCCAAGACCCACTCTTGCTGGCGGATTGGCAGCCGGACGAGGTTCTGGAGGCCGCTCGGGGGTTAATTCAGGATCCGGCGGGCATTGACCCGGGCTACCACATCGTCGATCCGGCGCCGGAGGTGCTCGACCACCTGTTCAGCCGGTTTTTCCGCCACCACCGCCTGAGACCGGAGCAGGCCGAGGCCGTGCGGCGGGTGCTCGCTGGCGAGAGTCTGCTGGTGCTGCTGCCAACGGGCTACGGCAAATCAGCAATTTATCAGCTAGCTGCCCTGATCCAGCCGGGTACTGCCCTGGTGGTCTCTCCGCTGGTCTCACTCATTCTTGATCAGGTTGACCACCTCTACCGCGACGGGATCACCGGGGTGGGCTTCATGAGTGGACGCAAGCACGCTGCAGGAACCGCAGAGACCACGTTGGAGCACCTTCGCAATGGCCGCTACCGTCTTTTCTACATCGCTCCTGAGCGCCTCGACCTGGCCAACTTCCGGCGGGAGCTGGGGGAGCTCATCCGGGGCCACCGCTTCTCTCTAATAGCCGTTGACGAGGCCCACTGTGTGTCAGAGTGGGGGCACGATTTCCGCACCTCTTACCTCCATCTCAAGGGTCTACGTCAGTACATAGAGCAGCAAGGAGTGACCGAGCGTGTACCGATGCTGGCCCTCACCGCCACTGCCTCACCGGTGGTGCGTGCAGATATCCTGCGTCTGCTGGGCATCAGTCCAGACAGTGTGGTGCAGAGCCGCAGTAGCGACCGGCCCGAGCTTAGCTACAGCGTCCACGTCGTCGATGGCCGCCAGGGCTTCGCTGGACGACTGCAAGCACTGGACGAGGTGCTGACCCGGGTCGCGCCTACCGTGTTGGGGGCAGGGAGCGAGGGGTTGCTCGAGCGCGACTCCCGCGGCCGCCACCGCCACGGCGCAGTGGTTTTCGCCCCCTTTGCCAACGCTCACAGCCGTGCCTTTTTCGCCAGCAACGCAGCGGCGGTGGCAGAGCACCTCCGGCGCAACAGGGTGCTGCCAGAGGGAGCGGTAGGCATCCACTCCAACTCTGCCCCGGGCCACTGCCCGCGCTGTGGCTCTACCCGTTACTACAGCGACTACGGCCGTTATCGCTGCGCTGAGGCGGACTGCGGGTTCGTTGGGAAAAGGGACGACTTCACCAGCCCCAGCGATTGGGACGAGCATCTGCTAGAGGTTCAGGCCCAATTCCTCGACAACCGCCTGCCGGTGCTGGTCTCGACCAAAGGCTTCGGGATGGGTATCGACAAGCCGAACATACGCCTGGTGGTGCACTACGTGATGTCAGGCAGCCTGGAGGGCTACTACCAGGAGGCTGGCCGGGCTGGACGTGACCGCGCGCACGCCCACGTTGCGCTGGTCACAGTTCCTCCGGATCCCACCTGCGCCGAGCAGCACCTGGGCGACCGGGCTATCTTCGGACTGGGAGCGGACGACCCCCTACCGCTCCCCTGTCTGGAACGCGACAGGCGGGGTTTCCCAACGTTACGGTGTCCCTTCGGCTTGAAGGAGCTTTGCGACGTGGGCCAGCAGGCTTATTTCATCAACCAGAATTTCCCCGGTGCCCGGGATGAACTAACCCAACTTACCGAGGCCTACAACAGGGCGCTGACCGGGAGGCTGCTGGTGGAGTCGGCCGGGGCTGGTGACAGCAAACCGGTGGAGAAGGCCCTCTCCCGCCTGCGAGTGTTGGAGGTGCTTCACACCTATACCCGCCAGAGGAGCCACGCCTACCGAGCGACGCTCAATCAGGACTGGACCTGGGCTCGCGGCGTCGCCGCTCTGGCTGACTACGTGCGCGGCTACGGCGAAGCCACGGGCACCCCGGACGCGGTGCTGATCGAAGTCGAAGAACTGGCCCGCTCCGAGGGAAACCAGGCCGAGTTCGTGCAGCGAGCCGGGAAGATCCTCATCGAGGCGCTCTATACCACGATCCGGGCCATGCGGCTAGCAGGGCTGCGCAACCTCTACCACTATGCAGCCCTGCCGGCGGGCAGTTGTCGGCGCGTATATCTTCGGCGGGCCTTCGAGCTACGCCTGCCACAGGACTATAGCTGCGGTTTCTGTGACACCTGCGTACCGGACATGAAATTCGGGCGTGAGCGAGCTCTGGTTCCCGAGGAGGCAGCGCGCGAGCGGATCCTGGCCGAGGGTCTTGAGAACGTGCTTACAGGCTACAACCTCACGGCGCTGAGGACATACGCCCGCGAAGTGGTCGAGGCGGGATTCGTGGGCGCTGTGCGCGGCCGGGCGGAGTATCTGCTCGAGCAACGACCCAACGACCTGGCGGTGCTGTTTCTGGCTGCCCTGTGCGCGGGCCTCGAGGGCGAGAGGGCCACCGCCAAGGTGCTGACCGAGCGTGCTCTGGACGTGATGCTGCGCGCACGGATGGGCTTGACGAACCAGCTGGCCTTCGTGCTAGCCCTGGGAGAGTGGGTGCCGAGCCTCGCTGACGACCTAGCAGGGGATCCCCAGGGGGTTCTGGGACGCAACCACCCCCGCCTCACCCTGCTTGAGACCCTCCGGCAGCTTGACCCTGCTCGTGCAGCGCACGTTGAACGTGCCTGGGCGCTTGAGGGACTGGTGGAGGTTGCCGAGCGCCTGAGCAAGTTGCTGCCTGCAGAAGTGCTTAAGGCTTTCACCACTGCTGTTGAGCACGTCACGCCCCCACATAGAGATAGAGGTATAGGAGGAATGAATGGCTGACTACCTGACCGACGAATGGATCACACAGCAGCAACAACGACTGGACGCCGCCCACGAACAGGTGGCTCATGCCATCGCCTTGTTCGGGCGTGCTGGGGACTCTCTGCCCCGGCTGGAGGCAGCTCTGCAGGCTTCTGAGGAGCACGTATCCCGCTTGAGGATGGAGTTCGAGCAGGCTCGTGCCGGATTCCACAGCGAGGTGAATGGGTTGCTGAAGCGCCTCAAGGAGGAAGGCAAAGTCCAGATAGAGCGCCTGGGCCAGCACCTGAGCGAGACACTCAAGGATCTGGAGGGGTTGCGCGATCAGCGCCTGCTCTGGGAACTGCGTGAGCGAGTTGAGTCACTCAAACAGCAGTGGTCCGCCACCCAGGAAGAGTGGCTTGAAGCCCTCCGCGAGGAAGTAGCGGCAGTTGAGGCTCGAGTACAGGAACCGCTGCGAGACCTTGACCAGAATCTGCGCGGGGGGCTGGAGGCGCTTCAGAGTGAGGTATTCGGGGCCCAGACAGCCCTGCGCCAGGAGTTGAGCAGCCAGCTTGACCAGCTTCGGGCGTTGTTGGGACACATGAACTCGCAGATAAGTGCCGTTTCCCAGAGCCTGGAGCAGGAGGTGAGGGAACGGCAGGCCCTCGGCCTCGCCCTCGATACCGAGCGATCGGCCCGCGAAGCGCTGGGTCAGGAGTTGCACACGCTGCAGCAGACCCACGCCTTGCTGCAAGAGGAGTTCGGCGTACAGTCGCGGAGGCAGCAGGAGCTCGAGCGGCAGGTGCAGGAACTGGCTCAGACCCTGGAGCAGATGGGCGAAACCATCTCGAATACTCAGCAAAACAATGCAACACGGCTTGATCGACTCGAACGATACATACGCTCGCTGCTGGCCTGGTTCAGCTCTGTTCGTGGGCTCGCACGTCTATTTAAAAATCCCCAGGGGGTCGAGGGCTGATGCAGCGGCACACGATCTTCACTATCACCGCTCTGAGGGAGTTGCAAGCGGTTCCCGCTCGTGAGCGAGATGCCCTGTTGAGCGACATCGACCTACTGGCAAGGGATCCACGCTCGGGGCGGCTCAACCTGAGTCCACTACATAAGTACCCTGGTTTTCATCGATTGAAAGTGGGTAACTGGCGGGTCTTCTGCCGCCTGGATGAGTACGTGGAGATACATGCGGTTCGCCGGCGTAGCGAGGACACCTACAGTCTGCCCTTTAACCCCCGCACGCTGAACACGCCCAGCGAGCTCACTACGCCACACCCCGATGATTGGGACGAGGAGGACGAAAAGCTCGCCGCAGGAGGCCCGCCGAAGGAGCAGGTCTTCCCGCTACGCCCCGAGCAGCTCGAGGGCTGGGGCGTACCACGACTTTACTTCCCTCAGTTCTTGAGCTGCACTAGCGACGACGACTTGCTTGCACTCGATAGCGTGGTGCCTGCCGAGTGGGTTGTGCACGTGATCAGCATGCTATATCAGCCTGGCCTGGATCAAACGCAGTCCGAGGCGCAGTACGTGGTGCACTCGCGGCAGGAACTGGAGGACTACCTCAGCGGCCGCCTCAGCGACCTACTGCTCCGCCTTGATCCCGAGCAAATTCACGCCTCGGAGTGGCGGCTGGAGGGTCCAACCCTGGTGCGCGGCGGTCCCGGCACCGGAAAGACCGTTGTGGCCCTGTACCGGGCCCTGGCCTACGCCCAGCACCGGCCCGGCTCGCGGATCCTGTTCGCCACCTACACCACCACCCTCGCCCACTACGCCGAGCAGCTGCTCTCACGCCTGATCGAAGAGCGGGGCCTGGACGCTGAGGTCGAGGTTAGCTGGGTGGATAGGCTAGTGCGGCAGAACCTGAAGGCCGCCTCCTGGAAAATTGCTGGCGACTCAGAGTTGCTCGACGCCGTGCGGGTCGTGCTGGGCGAGCTACGGGATCCGTTCCTGCAGGGTTTGGGCCCGCGCTATCTGCGCGATGAGTTCCATGACGTAATTCAGGCCTGGGATCTCGATCACAGGGAGTACCTGAGCTTCGCACGTCATGGGCGGCAGCTCCCGTTATACCCCGAGGAGCGAGAAAAGGTGTGGGTAGCCTACGACCGCTGGCGCAGGTTGCTCGATCAGCGCCGGCTGCTGAGTTGGAACCGGGCCCGGTCGGCAGCACGAGCCAGTGCACAACCGAACTACGATGCGGTAATAGTTGACGAGGCACAGGATCTCCCGCCCGTCGCCCTGCGCTTCCTACTGCGCCTCGTCAAGCACCCGAAGGGCTTCTATCTCACCGCCGACGCCAACCAGAGCCTCTACCAGCAGGGGTTCTCTTTCAAGGCGGTGGACCAGGCGCTCGACATGAGGGGCCGGAGCCTTCTGCTGCGGCGCAATTACCGCTCGACACGGCCTATTCATGCAGCGCTGGCAGCGCTGGCCCGCCACCCGTCGCTGGAGTCGGAGGACCTGCCTGAACCGGCCCACCGCGATGGCCCCAGGCCGCTGCTGGTGGGGATCGACCAGGGCACGGAGGCCGGCACGCTCCGCGAGCTGGTCTACCGGCTGTGCCGGCAGCTGCGGGTGCCACTGAGCGGGGTGGGCATCCTTTGCCCGAGCGAAGCCCGCGCGCGCGAGGTGGTCGCCGCGCTCAACCGGCTGGACATGCCCGCGGCGTGGTCGAAGGGGGAGGACCTCGAGCTCGACCAGCCGGCGGTCAAGGCGCTGACGCTGCACTCGGCCAAGGGCCTGGAGTTCCCGGTGGTCGTGGTGCTCGACGTCAACCAAGGCACGCTCCCCCGCCAGGCCGCGGTACCTGCGGAGGAGGTGGAGGCCTACGAGGCCCGTGACCGCCGGCTGTTCTACGTCGCCTGCTCGCGGGCCATGCAAGCCCTGGTGGTCGCCTACGACCCCCGCCGGCCGAGCCCCTTCGTGCGCGAGCTGCCGCCGGAGCTCTGGGAGCAGCGATAGGGAGCCGCCGCCCGCGGCGGCGCGGGCCGGTCAGGGGGCAGCTGCTCCCCCTGAGGGGCGGCTTATAGCGCTCTTCAGATGAAACGAGCCGGTGGAGAGGTGCCAAAGCTCGAGGTGGCCGTAAAAATCGCTGGCGTACTTTGCCAACGATTCCGATGGCCGCTGTACCCGCCTCTCCTCGTCCCCCTGGCTCACGCCCTATGGCTTTCCCGCGGGGCTGCCTCGCTCGGCCGGCTCGACCCTGAAACCCTGGCTCGATCAGCGCCGAATTGCGCGCTCGCGCCTCTACAACCTCACCAAGCCGTCCCTGACGAGAAGCAACCCCCCCGAGCGCTCTCCTTTCCCGCCGCTCAGCGGAGTGCCTGCGCCCCCTGGTACAGCGCCTGTCCTCCCTCAATGGATGCTTGGGCGTGACTCGTGGGAACGTAGCTCGAGCCCTGCTTCACCAATAGCCCCATGCGCTCCAGCTTCTTAAGTCGGTCCCCGGCGGAACTCTTGGCGATCCCCAGCGCCCGGCTGATCCCCGAGGGGCCGATTGGCCCCTCCGCCGCCAGACGGAGTACTTCCTTATCCCCCTCGGAGAGGAGCAGGGTGGGTTCCTGTTGACGTTCTTCCGTGCGGGTCGAAATCTCCGACAGGGGTTCGCTCCTGGCTTTCTGTGGAACCGTGGCCGTTTGGACTGCCCGCACCGACTGCCTCACCTGGCTGATCTTGGTTTCCACAGCCTCCGCTGAGAGGAGCGTCTCGAGGATAGCTTCGTACTGCGAACGCTCCTGCACCGGATCCACCGCAGCGCGAAAGGGTTGTGCCTGGACTACAGGCTCCTCGCTCGCTGCAGGGGCTTTGTCAACCACCCGGCTATCGCCGGGAAAAGACGCCACGCTTGACGAAGCGCGAAGTGTGGCAGTTTGGACCCGGGCCTCGTACATGCTGGAGAGGTTGCCCCAGAAGACCACGAAGGCCCCGATGAGGCTGCCCCAGAAGGCCCAGGCGGAGTGGATCACCACGTAGGAGAAGCTCATGTAGAAGGTCGCGACCTCCACCGCCAGCGCCAGCGCCCACGAGGCCCGCACCCCCTGGGCCTCGTAGCCCCGGTAGTAGTGGCGCAGGTGCGAGTAGGAGGAGGCCAGGGCCAGGGCGTACACCAGCACGCCGAAGGCTGCTCCAACCGCGCCGGTCAGGTCTCCACGGAGGAAGAAGTCCCCCACCACGCGCCCCGTGATGAGCCCGACCACCGGCAGGGCCAAAGCCGCGATAACCGAGAGCAAGGCCGCTTTCCAGTGCATGACACCATGTTACAGAGCATATGGAATATAGTGTGCCTTCCTGATGTCGCGGGAATCCAGGGGGCCACTATCGCCAGAACTCCCAACAATCCCAACATTCCCAACAAGGACATAAATAACGAGTCCTGAACGACATTCCTGGCGTTGGGAGTTTTTGTTTTTTCCAAAAGGGAATTCCCAACATTCCCAACAGAAGAGACTCTCCGGAAGAGGAAGATTTTTTTCTCTTCCGGGGAGTCTTCTGTACCAGGGCTCGCTTGGGTGACCGCCAGGAGGTTGCTCAGTTCAGGAAGTTCTCCCGCTCCCACCTCTCCATCTCGCGACTGCGCCCCAGCAGCTCCCGGCGTAGCCCCAGCAGGAGCCCCACCCGCGCTCCGAAGCGCCAGGCTGCGAGCCACATGGCCCAGGCCGCCCCCTCCTCCAGGGGGAGTGCGAGTTCAGATTCAACTACGGTAGTCCCAAAGAGCAACTACGGCTGCTCAAATGTTGGCTCAGGGAGGAGGGGTAATCTAGGGCTTATCTAGGACAGCCCCTTTCGCAAAGCCTCCCACAGCGAACTCACTGCCATCGCCTTCTGCATCACTCTCCTGGTCATGAACCTTTACCGCGGCTACTTTCTCGTTCGAACCGCCTACGCTCACCTCTTTTCCCAAACTCCCCACTACACCTGTCTGGCCCGCTTCTTCAAAAACGCCCATGCCGTCCGGGCCTTACTGGCCCAACGCCTGATCCAGGCTCAACCCCTCCTACACGTGGTAAACCTCAAATGCCTCTCCCTAGCCCATGGCCACCGTATCCACAGCCTCAAGCTGCCGGAGGGTGCGGTAGGGGTAGGCCCCTGGGCGCCTTTGCTGGGTTAGGCCTTGATGGCGGTGATGGATGCGCGGGGTACCTTTCATCGCTGGACGATCCTACCGGGGAACGCCCGGGAACACTGGGCTTTGGAGCTTTTGGATGGGCTTGCCCCCGTTTTGGGGAACCGAGGGTTTCGCTTTGTACCTGGGGTACTGACGCCACCTTACCGGTTGCGGGGAGGGAAGGTGGTTCAGACGGGGTGGCCAGGGTGGATGAGTCGGGTGCGGGGCTGGATAGAGACTCACTTCAGCGTGCGGGTACGCTCGTTGGATTTGCACCAGATTGAAGCCAGGAGCTACTGGGGCTTGGCGGCCCGGGTGAACCTCATCCCGGTTGATTGTGGCTAGGCGGTGAGTTTTCCGTAGGTAGAGTGTAATTGGAGGAGCTTGAAATGCCCGTCCTTCTTCACCTTATGTTCGATCTTGACGACACCCTCGTGGCTACCGCGCACTTGAAGGACATCCGCGAGAAGCACCTGTCGGATAAGTTCGAGAAAGCCCTTCCCCAACTAAAGCCCTACGTAGGGCTCCTCCCGGCATTGCACTACCTTCAGGGAAAGGTAAGTTTGAGCGTGGTTACCCGCTCGCCCGGTTGGTACGCCAAGCCAATCCTAAAGCACTGCTTTCCGGACATTCGCTGGAACGCGGTCGTGACTTATGAGGATGTGGATCGGCATAAGCCTTATCCGGATGCACTTAAGCAGGCGATGCAGACTGTGGGGGTCACAGAATTTTCCCAGGTTGCTTATATCGGCGATAGTCGGGACGACATTGAAGCGGCTTACCATGCCGGGGTGCGCCCAGTGCTGGCCACCTGGGGTGGCACTCAGGGCGTAACCAACCAGCTACTGCCCGAGGTAGTTCTGAACAACCCTACCGCATTGTGCGATCTCCCGACTTCCTACACCCGGTATCTGCACGTCCTTGAGGCCTATCTTGCTGAAAAAGATGAGAAGTGGAAGGAAGCTGGCAACGTCCAACCCACTCGCATCTCCGTTCCCATTCAGGGCAAAGAAATGGTAGTCTGGGTGCTCGGGCGTTACTTTGCTAAGGAGGGGGTGACGCTCACACTTCACAACAATCACACGCTATCTCAGCAAATCGAGCGCAAAAAAAGCTCTGGTGTTTTCCCGATTGAAGACAGCTGGGTATATGCGATCGCGGCGGTGCTCGGACACATGCAGGTAAAGTACGGGGCTGACTTGGTAACGGTGGTCCCAGCTAAGCCTGGGCGCGACCGCCGTTTAGAGCGGCTGCTTGAGGTCTACGATAGGAGCACCTATCCCTTCGTAAAACTTGCATCCGCTCCTGATCTCCTAGCTTTTAGTGAAGATGCCCAAACAGTCAAGCATGCAACCTCGCCTGAGCGCTACCAGATGGTTAAAGAGGCCATCCGAGCCAAGAACAACCAGCTGGTGGTGGGCGAAAAGGTAGTGCTACTTGACGACGTATTAACCACTGGGAGCACGCTGCAGGCCGCCAAGGAAACGCTGATCGAGGCGGGAGCCAGTTCGGTCTACCCCATCGCCCTAGCCAAGAACATCAGCAGGTACAGTTTTGAGGTCACCCCAGAGCACAAACTGTGCTCCAAGTGCGGGCGGTTGATGGTTTACCGCAAAAACCGCACCACCGGAAATGTATTTTGGGGGTGTACCGGATACCCCGAACATTGCCGGCACACTGAGGACATCCCAATAGCTCGCTAGTAACGCTTACTCCATAAGGGCTGATGTTTGGTATGGTGAGGGCATGCCTGAGCCCAGCGAAGTGACGCGGAAGCTGCTCACCCTGAGCAAATTGAGGGGAGTAGGCGCTTCGAGCCTCCTCAAGCTGGCCCAAGCGGAGGGGTTTGTCAAGTGGGACTATGACGAGATCGCGTCTAGGTTCCCCAGCATAGGTCGTGCCCTCACGCAAGAGAACCTCAACCAGGCGCAAGCACTCGCCCAGCGCGACCTCGCCGCCTGCAAGGCGGACGGCTCGGAGATCATCTCCGTGCTGGATCCCCAGTACCCCCCGCTGCTCCGGCAAACCCCGGACCGACCGGCGCTGCTCTACGTCAAGGGCAATCTCAAGCCTACCCATCACCGGGCTGTCGCGGTTGTCGGTACCAGAGAACCCACCGAACACGGCAAGGTCATCACCCAGCGCATAACGACCTACCTTGGTCAGCAGGGCTGGAGCATAGTGAGTGGCTTGGCCTTGGGGGTGGATGGTATCGCCCACCAGGCAGCTCTAGAAGTGGGAGGGCACACCGTGGCCATACTGGCTCACGGGTTGGACACCATCACCCCGAAGTCCCACACCGTGCTGGCCAAGTCCATCCTTGAGGCGGGTGGAGCTTGGGTTAGCGAATACGCATATGGAATCCCCCCTTTTGCCCCGCAATACGTCAAACGGGACCGCATTCAGGCTGGTTTAGCCCGAGGGGTGGTATTGATCCAGACCGGACTTGAAGGAGGAAGCCTCCATGCTAGCCGGGCGGCTTTACGGTATGGGAGGGTGCTAGCTGTCCCCGCTCCAACCAAAACAGACATTGCTGCGGGGGAGGAGAAGGTACAGGGAGTGCTCAAAATTCTCCAAGGCTCACGTCAGGAAGTGGCCCGCTACTTGCAATGTAATCCGGCAGACCTCGACCGTATCCTAGTAATTCGATCCCGCGAGCAGTACCCTCAATTAGAGGATGCCCTCAACGCTATAGGAGAGGGGGTTAATCCACAAAAAGCCTTATTCTAGGCTCATTAGCGAGGACAGCCCGATTCAAACCGACGACTGCCCCCCAAGGGACGGCTGAGGGAGTTTGCTCCAGCCTTTCCCACCCGAGTTATTCGCCTGGGGGAGGCTGACTGGGGGGTTCAGCCTCAGACCATCATGCTCCGGGGTGACTTGGGCCGTACCCTCAAGGGCACCACCCGAGTGGGCATGATCGGTGGCGCGGGGCTCATCGGGGTAGGCGGTACGGTGACCAGTACCAAAGGCAGCATCCAGGTGCTCCTCGCCATACCCCCCAGGGGCAAGACCCCATCTCGCTCCTCGGCCCGCCTCCCACCGAGCGGATCGTCCTACCAAATCAGCGGCTACAGCGTGGCCATCGAGTGCACCGTTCCCGGTAACTTCACTGGTAACGACACCGTCCGCATCGAGACCTGCTTCGGCAACCTGGAGGTGCGGGTAGGCTTAGCCGTTCGGCTCGATGCACTCAAGACCTGGCGCCGCTGTCGCTGTCAACTATGCTGCACGAAGCGGTGGTGTGTGGGACCATTTGTCTTTTTAGGGATTAGCGGGTGCAGTCCAACCACCATCGGGCCGAAACTTCGCACAAGCCCCCTACAGCGAACTTTCCCGGTTAGACTGAGGGACAAATGGAGAGCGCAACCCCCCTAAAGCTGGCTGAAGTGCGTGGTAAAAAAGCAAGGGCGAACTCTGAACTCGAGGCGGTGATTCGGGAGACGGCCAGGCTCTGGCGGAAGGCTCACCTGGACTACGACGGGAGCAAGTATGTGGTGGAGCGGGTGCGCCGCCTGATGGAGCTCTCTCCACCTACCAAGCGCCGCCGGGTGGTGGAAAGGCTTTCCCCGGAAGAGGTCGAGCGTCTGCTCCAGGCGGCTTACCGCATGAACCCCCGCAAGCCGGTCTTTGGCCTGATGCTCAAGACCCTCTTCTACACCGGAGTCCGGGTGAGCGAGTTTGTCCACCTGCGGGCTCAGGACATCCACCTGGACGGGGAGGCCCCCTACATTTACGTCCACAAGGCCAAGAAGGACTCGGTGCGCTACGTGCCCATCCTGCCCGCCCTGGCTCAGGAGCTTCGGGTGCATCTGGCGGGCCGGACGCGGGGCCACCTCTTCGAGTCCAACCGCCACGACCGCTACTCGGCTCGCGCCATCCAGAAGCTCATCCAGCAAGCGGCACAGGTCTCGGGGATTGAGAAGCGGGTCTATCCCCACCTGCTGCGGCACTCGGTGGCACAAACGCTGCTGGATCGGGGGATGCCCCTCGAGCAGCTTCAGAAGTTCCTGGGGCACCAGGATCCCAAGACCACCCAGATCTACGCGGAGAGTTCGCTCGAGCAGGTTGCGGAAAGTTACCGGCGGGTGTGGGGTTGAGATTAGAACCTGCTAACTAGCTGTTCGTAAAAGCTCCACAGTTTTCGCCCTCATCAGAACTGAGAAGGCCAACCAGTGCCAGCCTCGCAAGGTCTCAGCCAGCCGCTCATAGTCGCGTGCCAGCCTGCGAAACCGGGATGTCCAGGCAAACGAACGTTCCACCACCCAACGCTTCGGCAGCAGCACGAATCCTCGTCTAGCACCCTCCACCTTGACCACACACAGGGCGATTCCTTCCGCCTCCGCCGCTTGTGCTGCCTCTTCTCCGGTGTAACCCTGATCCACAAAGGCCACGGCCACCTGCGCCCCAGTAACTTCCTGTAGCCGTTGGCTCAGTGCCCCCACCTGGGCCCGTTCCTGTTCGCTGGCCGCCGTCACCACCAAAGCCAGCAGATGGCCCAACGTATCCACCGCCAGGTGAACCTTGCTCCCCTTGCGTCGCTTGTGCCCGTCATACCCGGCCCGCCCCCCACTTTGCGGGGTGGACTGCAGGGTGCGAGCGTCGTAGATGGCAGCACTGGGGTGGGCGGCTTTGCCCTGGAGCATTCGCAGGGTCATGCGCAGATCATGTACCAGGTCTTCGAAGACCCCCCGGTTCATCCAGCGGTAGGCTTGCGCCTGAACGATATGGGGGGGTGGGAAGTCGTGGGGGAGGTAGTCCCATTGAGCACCGGTTCGGACCATCCAACGCAGGGCGTTGAACACTTCGCGCAGGTCATACTTGCGCTGGGGAGCCTCTAGCGGAGCGAGGGTCAAATAGGGCAGCACCAGGGCCCATTCCTCATCACTGACGTCCGATGGGTAGGTACGACGGTTCATGATCTAAACATAATCGCATGGCCTGATTTGGGTAAGGTGGTTTGTAGATTCTAGTCGGGTGTGTTAATCCCCATAGACATATCGGTTTATCCGTGTTAAGGTTACAGCGTAATGGCCAACGTCGGTACTGCAATCGAGTGGACGGATGCCACCTGGAACCCTACCACCGGATGCAACAAGGTCAGTCCAGGGTGCAAACACTGCTATGCCGAGCGCATAACTGAGCGCTTCTCACAGCATTTCCCCCAGGGATTTCGCTTCACCCTGCACCCCGATTGGCTGATGGAGCCTTACCATATGCTCCGCCCCCCTCACCGGAAAAGCCACGCAACCTCTACAGGGTGTAATGCGCGATCAGCATTGAGGCCATTGCCTAAGGGCTTTTACACGCCCCTTGACGAAGCCCCTCGTTGGGTTACACTTACACCTCAGTATGACAGATCATGACCCAATAGAGTCGTTTCTAAGAGATGTGCGGAGAAACTCAGCCCCAGAAAAGGACAGCAAGTGGGAGCTTGATCTTATAAGGCAATTGGTGAATGAATCTTATAATCTCAAAACCGCTAAGCCGGAGGCCTCACTGGGCCGAATTCTGGCTGCAGCCTTTGATCTTGCAGTATCAGCGGCCTACTATAGATACGTAAGTCAAAGGGGGTGGTTTTACTGTCCTTCCCCATCTCCAAGGTTGTACTTTCACTTTACAAATTGTTGTCCTCGGCATGCACTGGACAATAGTTTCTACTTTAATAAGTCAAATAAACCAGAGTCTGCGAATATAGGTGAAGTAACCTCGCGAATTCTACGGCGATTTATTAGCGTGCTGTTTGAAAAAAATAATGTAAAGGCACAGGTTCTAAAGGGGAAGGAACCTATTGACATAGTTATTTTGGAAGATGCCGGTCAAAATCTATTTTTTGGTGAAGTTAAGGCAGCACCTCTATTGACTCTGCCACTGGCAAAGGACGCAGAGCCGTTTAAGGACGAGGAGGGGAATCTATTGAAGGATCATGATGCTCCAGTCGCTGTTAGCCCAATCTATAAAACTCCGATAAAGTTATTTGTGCCAAAACGTGATGACAACTCAAAGTGGACTGAACACCTTTTCACCCTTGGTTCTATAGAAAATGAAGATGATTCGTTTTGGGGATACCGCTCCCTTCTTTCTCTTTTATCGAGCGATAAAACATTTTTTTCTACATTCTTTGATTTTTGGGACAATGCGTTAACATTTTATCATCCAAAGCGTAAACAATCTATCTTTTGGCTAACTAATGGATCGGGTGAACCTAATCCCGCACCGCCTCACTGGCCTTCTAGAAAGGGAGGTAATGGAAAGAATCCTGAGAGCGTGTCTGATTCTAAGACAAGCGTTGGGATGGATAGGACAGACGATATAAAGAAGGGCATATATCAAATTCTAAAAATTGGAGTAGAAAACAAACCTTCTAAATCTAAATGGAAGCTTAGACTGGGCATTATATCAAATATCCACGCCGCAAGGCATTTTGAGGAATACTTATCCTCACTTCAGAATTTGGTATGGACTCTTGATGAAACAGGAAAAGCTCAAAAAGCAAGCGATCTTGATGATAATCACCCACTGTACAACCTATTTGATGGCATAATTACCTTTACACAGTCGCATATTCGAGACCCTTGGCTAAAGAGTATGTTTGACTTTGAGGCAAAATGGAAGATCCAAAACTAGCCTACTACTTGAAGCTTAGGTCTAACATACTTCTGGAAGGGGATGTTTCCCTTGCTGAGGAAGAGGCAAAGCACTTCTTTGAGAGTGTGACGAGAGTATTTGCTCCATCAATCGTGAGGGATGTGATTGGCCTGCCAGAGACAATCGCAGATCTTCATGCAAGGGGATGCCAACCTATAGGTTTCATCGCACGTGGCACACTCTATACGATGGAAATGCTCGTACTGCAATTCAACTTTGTGCAGGAGATATGGCGAAGGTACACTCCAGAAGATGATGAACTTATTGGACGCGTTCCGTGGGTCACCCGCATAACCTACGGGGAGGCTGATTTCATCTGCGCTGTGCCGCTCATGGCAGCCGGGGAAATTCTCAGTCAGAGCAACCTAACCCAGACCACTCAAGAGACGCTTCGGGCGCTGGTCACGTTTCTAGCCACTGGCCGCCAAGGAAAGTTTCACCTAGTCAAACCAAATGGAGGTTCAACCTCAACCCAACATGTGCATGGTTTGCATGCCTATAAGGCTAAGTTCTTCCCGCGGCTAATTCGGTCACTAATAGTCACGTCCCTACCATCATTACCCCGCACCCCGGCAGGGAATGTATCACTCCTAGATCCTTTTGTGGGCAGTGGCACAGCCCTGGTTGAGGGGTCGATGCTTGGGTTTGAGAGTCATGGGATAGATATTGACAAGCTATCCTGTGCCATTTCCCAAGCCAAGCTAGACGCTCTAAGGCTCGATCAAAAGTTTCTTTCGCAGAGCATAGCTGAACTAAGTTCTCTGATCGAGCTTAGTCAGGAAGATGAAGGGTACACTTTCCCACCCATAATTGCTAAGAAATTCGATAGGAAGGGTAAAGTCGATGAAAAACGGATGTATGAAGTATCCATAGCCAGATGGAAACGGGCTATCACAGGGATTGCCAATCCGGATGCTCGACGCCTGTTCGAAATCTGCTTAAGTGATGCCTTGACCCGAAAGTTCAATGTTCGAATGATGGGCACAGGGGTTGGTCGGTTCGCTCTGGAGGTAAGCAAGAAGTCAATTGATAGCATCATGCGCTCGAATCTCTCTAACTTATTGCGTGCTGCCTCAGTCGCGAAAACTATTGTCGAAGGATATGGATTGAGGTTAGCTCCCTCGAGCGTTCGTAGTGCAAATGCAGCCAAGCTCCCGTACGAGCCAGGTAGATTCAGCCTCATTGTCACATCTCCCCCATATTTGCCTGCATCATCGGGACGTGAGGACTATCTGGTCGGCAAATTGATTTCTATCACAGCGCTCGGATTAATGTCTGAAGAGGAAATACATCATGTGGAAACCGAAAGCATTGGATCGATGAAATCTACTCCTCCTGCTGGTGATGGTCTCCCCGACTCAGTACACAAACTTTACAATTGGTTGTTGACAGATAGCCTTCGGAGTATCAAGGCTCAACCTATTCTTGCCTATTACGAGGGACTGAAGAAAGCCCTGGAAGAGAGCTATCGGGTTCTTTTGCCTAATGGCTTGGCAATCTATGTGATTGGGAAAGAGAGTGTATTCTATACCTACAGGACGCGAGAAGTGTTGTACAGGGTGCCCTGTGATGATATTTTTGGCGAACTAGCAACCTCCTGCGGCTTCATCGTGGAAAAAAGGGTAGATGTAGAACTCGATAAAAAAAATCGGAATGCAAGGCCGCGTTCAATGGATAAATACTACGAATCCATTTTTTTTCTGAGAAAACCCCGCTAGCCCCCCGGCCCGCATCCTCAAGGAATTGGGGCGGCTGGCGGATGCCAAGGTGAACCCCCACCACTTCATCGACCTGGCCCTGGCCGCCGTCAGGAACACCCTCGAGGAGCTGATGGTGGAGGGCATCAAGTACGAACGGCTCGAGGGACAGGCCTACGACATGATGCTCTTCGAGAGCAAGGAACTCATCGGCTATCTGGACAAAATCGTCGAGGTGAACAATTCCATCTATGACGGGGTGATCTTCCAGTCGGAGGTCGAGCGGGGCTTCGCCGAGGCCCTAGACAGGCGTGAGGACGTGAAGCTCTTCGTCAAGCTGCCCGACTGGTTCGAGGTGGACACCCCGCTCGGCAAGTACCGCCCCGACTGGGCCGTGGTCATGGTAGATGGGGAGCAGGAAAAGCTCTACTTCATCTGCGAGACCAAGGGCAGCAAGGACCCAACCAAGTTACGTATCAGCGAGCGCCTCAAGGTCGAGAGCGGCAGGGCCCATTTCCTGGCGCTCGAGGTTCCTTATGTCGTGGAGACCTCCGCAGCCGAACTGAGCCCTGAGCGCGTTCGATTAGATCGCGAATGACACCTGCCCGGCCCGGCTGACCGCGTTTGGCGCGGAAAACAGGACGGGGCGGTGGGTCCTTAGCCTTTCCGCACGCTTTCCCCTTCAGTGGTGAGCCGGATCACCTCGGGCAGCGGTCTGCCTTCAGCCACAGCCTTGGGCAACCCCTTGAGCCGCTCCAGCACCTTCCAGGGGATGTACTTGTGCTCCCCCTCCACAATCACCCTGGGGTAGGTGTAAAGCTCCCGCCCAATCCCCCAGACAGTGGCAGCCCGCTTCAGGGCCCCCGAGATGCCGCCCTTGAAGGGCTCCATGTCCGAAGCGCCAGAGCCGTCCTGCTTCTCCACCCACTCCCCGGTCTCGGGGTTCTTGATAGTTATGCCTGCGATGACCCCGTGCTCGTTGCCTACCTGCGCTGGGGCGTAGCGCACCTGCCAGCCAAACGGCCCGAAGGCCCGGTCCAGTCGGGTCATGACGGCACGAGCGTCAATGTAGGGGGCCAGGGTGGTGCTCCCGTTTTTGGAAGAAATGATCTTCCACTCGATTTCATCACTGGTGAGAGGCGCGGTCAAGATGTTGATGGCTTCCATGTTTCCTCCTTGCAAGAAAAGCAGAGGGGTGGCCGAAGCCACCCCCTGGTGCTGTCTCCCTTCCTCAGAAGAGGTTCTCGTCCAGCAAGAGCTTCATCCGCCCCGCCCTTCCAACGCTCGCGCAGGGGGGTGGAGCGGTGGCTCCCGGTCTTCCCCATAGCCGTTGCTCATGCATCTTTAGCGGCCATCGTCTGAACCCCTGCCTTCTTCTCCCCCCGCTCGAGCAACACCGCCGCCAGCAGGTGCTTGCAGGTGTGTCCTTTGGCAGCGTCGGGGCAGGTGCAGGTCTCCCGTTCAAGGTCTACCAGGTAGTTCTCGTTCCCCCGCACCACGTAGGTATGGGAGAGGCCCTCCACCCGGTGTACCCGCCCCTCTAATAGGATACCCTCGGCCCGCTCCAGCCGGTTCAGAAAGCCCTCAATGCGCTCGCGGATGTTTTTCATGGTTTTTCCTCGCTCAAAGAAGTGGGGCGGCATGAGCCGCCCCCTGGTTCAGCCCTTGGCCAGCAGTGCCTTGATCATCTCAAAGCGGCTACGGGCAATCTCGGCCTGGGCTTTGGCATGGGTCAGGCGTTCCTCAGCCAGGCGCAGGTTCTGATATTGCTCGGCCAGGAGGGTGCGGGCATGGGCCTCGCGCTCCTCGGCGTTCTTGCCCTGGATGCGCCCTTCCAGGATGGCCTGGGCGCGGGCGATCTCCAGGGCCTCGCGGTAGCGGTCGCGGGCGATCTGGGCCTCTCCCAGCTCCTCCAGCGCGTACTCGTGCTCCTTGAGGGTGTCCTCCAGATCCACCAGGCGGGTGGGCACCAGGCGCTTCCGGTAGTGGTTGACGAAAAACCCGTAGAGGTCGCCCGAGACCCGGTTCAGATCCTGGGCCTCCTCGTCGGTGAGCAGGGCCAGGTGGGTGGCGTTTTCCAGGGTTTGGGATTCCAGGTTGACAGCAAAAACCACGCTCATGCAGCCTCCTTTTCGATAGACATAACCAGTTGTTCGATGGGGACGTTGAAGACCAGATCCCCGCCGGGCGTGAGCAGGGTGGCGTGGGTGGGCCAGTCCCACTCGGGGTCGCGCACCACGCTGAGGACATGGGCTGGGCGGGGGTGGATGACCTGGGCGCCGGGGCCGATCTGCCAGGGGCGCAGGGTGGCCTCGAGGAGTTGCAGGTCGCGCTCGGGGGCGCAATACCAGGCCACCCCCTGTTGCCAGAAGACCCAGCTCCCCTCCTCCTGGGGCGAGGGGTGGGGCAGCGGCCAGGCCAGGCCAAAGCTGCCGGGCTGGGGTGACTCGGTGGGGCGGAGCCAGAGGGCGCGGCGGGCGATGGGCATGAGTCCTCCTTGGGGTGAAAGCACCTTGCCCCCTATTCAACCGCCTATGGGCCGAATCGGGGCAAGAAACTGAATGAGCTACTGCATAACCTGCCAGAAAAGCCACATGTTGATCGGAAAAAACGCGATGAAGAAGGGCTTTTCCGAACTGATGTAAACACTTGCGCTAAGATCGTCTATTTCTATCCGGGCATAACCGTGGCGCTGTCTAAGAACCTCTTCCAGTCTTTCCCGTAGCTCCATCATCTGCGCCGGGGTTTCGATGCTTTCAGGGTCAGAGAGCATAACAGAACTCCTTTCCATGCTCACCTGGGGGGCCCTCGAGGGCCCCCTGGTTCAAAACCGCCTGTCCGGCCCCTGCACCTCCGCCACCAGCCCACCCCGGATGCGCGACAGCACGGCTTCTCCCACCTCGCCCAACCGCGTGGCGAAGACTTCCGGGGCCAGGTTGGAGGTGAGGATCAGGTCGTAGCGGCCTGCACTGGCCCCCTCCACCAGGGCGTAGAGGCGTTCGGCGCTGAAGGGGGAGAGGCGGCTCTTGCCCCCGTCGTCGAGCACCAGCCGCTCGTACTGGGGCAAGGCCCCTTCCCCCGCCGCCGCCAACCGCTCCTCGGCCAGGAAATCCAGCTCGCTGCGGAAGCGCACGAACCGCCCCTCCTCGCACAGCCGCGCTGCCAGCCGCAAGGCCAGGTGGGTCTTGCCCACCCCCGGCGGGCCGAAGAGGAAGAGGATGCCCCCGCCATAGGCCCGCACCGCATCCACGGCCTGCTGGTTGCCGCCGTGGATCTCGAGGGGCTTTTCCAGGTACTCCCGGTAGCGGGGGTAGCCCTCCAGGTCGGCCCGCAGGAGCCGGGGGGCGGTGTAGCGCCGCCAGGCCTTGAGCAAAGCGGCCTGGTAACGCTCGGGCTCGAGGTAGCCGCAGTCGCAGTCGTGCTCGATCTGGCTGGGCCGGGCGAAGGCGTACCCGCTCAGGGCTGCTGCCCCGCACAGCGGGCAGGGGGGCAGGGCGGGGTCGGTGGGGGGTTCTTGCCCCCCTTTGGCCTTCATGGCCGCCAGCCAGGGGGCAAGGTCTAAAACTGCTCGCCGGTCGGTGTCCATACCTGCTTCTCCTCCCGCTTCTGCCCGGCCAGCACCCGGGCCGCATAGCTCAGGGGGTTCTCCGCGCCCCGCTTCCGCACCTCCAACAGCACCTTCTGCACCTCGGCGTCCCCCAACCGCTCGAGCTCCTTCGCAAACTCCCCCAGCCAGGCCAGGGTGGTGGGGATTCGCCGGGGCAGTGGCAGGCCCTCGGCCAGGTTCAGCAGTTCCAGCAGGCTCTCCCGGTGCTCATGGGCCAGCCTTTGGATCAGGGGGTTCTGCTCCTTGCGAGCGCGGAACAAGAGCCCGGCCCGCCAGCCGCCGAGTGTCTGGGCCAGCGCCCCGGCGGGGTCGGGGTAGCGGGGACGTTCTGTCCCCTTTTTCCGTGGGATTTCCGGGGACACTTTGTCCCCCTGTTTCACGTTTTTTGCGGGGGTTTTTTCCGCTGCTGTACGCAAAGGGGCAGGACATTTTGTCCCCTCGTTTCGCGGGATTCCGGGGGACATTTTGTCCCCTCGAATCCGCTGTTTTGCCTTTTTCAAAGCGGCGGGCTTGCCCAGTGGAAAAGCCCTGGGGTCTTCCCCCAGGGCCTCCCACAGCAAAAGCCCGTCCTTGAGGGAGAGCCGCTCGAGCAACGCCGTCAGGCGGCCCGCCTCAAGCCGATACCAGCGCTTCGTCCGGGGCATGTTGTGCCAGGGCCAGAAAGCCCTCCTCCGAGAGAGGATGCCGCCAGAGTTCGGCGGCTCGCTCCCCCACCGCCACCGGCACCACCCGGTAGCGCCTGCGGTCAGGGAAGATGACCGCCAGCTCAGGCCGCCCGTGATCCGGGGCCTTCTCCAGGTACGACAACCCGATCCGCTTCAGTTCCTTGTACTGCCGCATCCTCCACCTCCACCAGTCCGCTCCCACCGCAAAACGAGCACCGCACGCACTCCTCGCTGGGCAGGTAGTTGCCAAACGCGCTGCTGTAGTAGCCGGGGCCGCCCACATAGACCAGGTAGCCGTCGCCCCCGCATTCCGGGCAGATTTCCTCTCGCATATCCCACCTCGGAAGAAGGAAGGGGGCGGCCCACCGCCCCCTGGTTCATTCCTCAGCCGCCATTTCCGCAATGTCGAGGTGGAAGGCCCGCAACTGCTCATAGAGCGTTTCCTCGTCGAGGGTTGTCCCCTCATCCACCGCCTCGCTGATGAAGTCCCCGATCTTCCACAGCGCATCTTCCTGGAACTCGGGGGACTCGCCCTTCAGCCGCTCGAGCACTCCGATCAAGACTTCGATGTTCTTCAGCGTTCTCATATCCGCTCCCTCCGCAACCGCTCCATGATTTCCCGCTCCTCCGGGGTGAGCGGCAGGTCATCCAGGGACTTCAGGCGGGGGCGGGCTGGTTCAGGCTTGGTTCGAGGGGGTTGCGCCGCCCTTGCACCAAAGGCAGCCAGGGCCGCCTCGACGGCCTTTCGCTGGGCCCGGATGCCCCTCGAGGCCAGCAGCAGCCGGGCCTGGGCCACGGTCAGGTGGGTGCCATTGGACAGCCGGGCCAGGCAGTCCCGTAGAGCTATAGGGTCGTTGATCCGTCGCATCAAACCTCCTTCAAGCGAGGGCGTAGTACAGTTCCCACTGGTAGCGGTCTTGGGCGAAGACCTTGCTGTAGGCCAGGCCGATGTGATCGGGGTAGTCGGGGTCGCTGTCCGCAACTTTGAACCAGCGGACGAGCGGGCGGTAGTAGCTCTCTCCGAATCGGCTTTCGCACAGGGCAGCCTGCTCGTCGTACCCTGCCTTCAACCCCCGTGCGGCCTCGATGGCCGTGGGCGTGTCGATCCCACTCAGGCGCATGAGTTGCCGTAGCAGGGCCCGCAAGCTGCCGGTTGCCACGGCAGTTCCGTCAACCCTTATCCAGAGCGATTCTTTTGTTTGCATCGCTATTCCCCCAGCACGAAGAAGGGATCTACCGGGTAGCCCAGCTCCCGCTCCACCAGGCGGCAGGCGTCCGCCCATTCCGCAACCGTGCCGTCCGAACGCACCTCTATCGCCCTCTCGGCGTGCCAGCGGGCCAGGGTCAGGGCCGCCTTCACCGCCAGGTCGTAAGGCAGTCTGCGGGTCTTGCAGAAGCCGAACAGGCCGCTCGACGTGTGTATGTAGTTGCTGCGCCGGGCGTCCAGGATGAAGCTCTCGCAGTCCTCCGGGCTGATCCCGTTGAGGTAGAGGCCTCGGGGCCCGATGCTTGCCTCCCCCTTCCCCATCGGCCCAGCCAGGTGGGGCAGTTGGGGCCTGAGCGCCTCCAGATCGGCGGCAATCTGGGGTAGGGATTGCTCCAGCCCGTCCAGGTCTCTCACTGTCCAGTAGTGCGTGTATCCCATGTGCTCCTCCTACGAGCGGTAGCGCAGCCAGGCCGACTCGGTGCCCACGAGCGGCAGGCCGCTGTGCCGGATGGCCAGGGCATGGGTGGGGCTCAGCGGTCGGCCCAGCGCCTCCGGGCCGAACACCTCGAGCACCGCGGCGAGCAGGGCCTCGGTCTCCCACTCCTCCTCTTCCCCCGCCGCCTCCGCAAAGGAGGTCACGGTGGGGGTGGCGTCCACCGCCTCCACCTTCAGATCCAGCCGTTCCAGCAAGGCCAGGATGAAATTCTCCCAGGCTTCCGTGGCACTCCAGCGGGCTATGGGGCGGTTCTGCCGGAAGATCAGGTACTCCGGCTCGTCGAAGCAGGTGAGCTTGATCAGCAGCATGGTTTCTCCTTTCAGTCCAGCAGCTTGCGGATGGCCTCGGCGCTGTACTCCTCCGGTCGAAGGCTTTGCGACGAAAGCCGATTGACGATGTTCAGCGCCCGGGCCAAAGCGTTGTAAAGCTCGGCCACCTCGCTGGTGTTGGGGGTGTAGCCGAACCGTTGTTGGCGCTGGTGGATCTGCTTGAGCGTGTAATCCAGGATGCCCACCGCCTCACGTGACTCGCGCAGAAGATCTCTTTTCATGGCTGCCTCCTCGAAAAGACAAGCGGGGCGGCCTCTGCCGCCCCCTGGTGCTGCTTGCCTACTTGCGGTACAGCCGCACCGCTCCCGAGACCTCGGCCAGGGTTGCCTCCAGCACCCCCCACACCGCCTCGGGCGACAGCCCGCCCAGCCCGATGCCGGGGAAGGCCAGGTGGACAACAACGCCGGGATGCTCCACCAACCACAGGCGCAGCCGCTCGGCGCTGAAGCGGACGAGCTCGAGGTCGCTCCCCCGGCGGAAGTCCAGCTTGCTCTGGAAGGCCCCGTAGAGGCGGTCTTCGAGCCGCACCGCCACGAAGCCGTAGCGCCAGAAGCGGCCCACCCGCACCCCCTCCCGCTCGATCCGACGGGCCAGGGCTTGCCGCAGGGCAGGGCGGTGCCGCGCCAAGGCCAAGGCGGCCCCGGCCCCCATCACCAGGCCCGCTGGCGCAATGACCCCGTTGGTGGGGGCGGCCACCAGGCCCCCTTCGTCGCCTAGTCCCTTGAGGAAGTCGCCCCTAACGATGTCCATACAGGACCTCCACCGCCCGGTCCAACCGCTCGAGTAGCCGCTCCAGCCGTTTGCGCCGGGCCTGAAACTCGCCCATCAGCCTCCGATACCGTTCTGGTGTCACCATTCCCTCCGGGGGGCTCCAACCCTTGCCCAGGTAGCGCTCGATCTTCCGGCCCTCCCTGTGCTCGATGAGATACGGGTAGGGGCCGTGCAAAGCGCCCCGCGTGCAGCGGCACCCCGCCTTCCCGCAGGTCTTCCGCTTCCACACCACCCGCAAGGGTAGCAGGCCCTCCAGCCGGGCCTGGGCCTGCCGGAGATCCCGCTCGGCCTCCTCGATCAGGGCCAGCAGGTTGTCCAGCGCTCTCACAGCCCGCGCCCGTTCTTGCCCCAGATCCAAACCCATACCCACCTCCACGGGGGCAAGAATCAGGCCGCTTTGGCCTGACCCCCTTTGAGGCGCCGGTAGAGCTCCCTGAGCGTGGCCGAGACCTGCCCGCTCGAGACCACCTCAAACTCCCCGTCCTGCTCGATCCAGCCGTAGTAGAGGTGCTCTTTGAGGAGTTCCAGCAGGGCCTTGACTTCCTTTTCGCTGAGTTCGATCTGCATAGCGATCACCTCATCGAAAGAAACGGGGCGGCGGGAGGCCGCCCCCTGGTTCTTACTCGTCCCGCAAGGCCTCCCGCCGCCGAGCTCCCCGAGTCTTCATCCTTTTCTGCCGCTTATCGCCGTGGGTCTGGGTACTGCGGCCCATTCCCCAGGCATGGCCTCGAGCAAAACGCACGCGCTTTTTCATATATCCGCCTCGGAAAAGGAAAAAGGGCGGTCTCTGCCGCCCCCTGGCTTCAGCCGTTGGAATCGGGCCTCTGCCTCCGGGCCTCCCGCAGCCGCCGGTAAACCGAGCGCAGGGCTTCGGAGACGACCCCGCTGGCCGCCAGGTCGAACTCCCCCTCCAGCTCCACCCACCCGAAGTAGAGGTGGTCGCCGAGAAGACGCTCGAGAGCCCCGGCCTCTTTGGGGTCGAGGTCGAGGGTAAGCGCGAGTGCTGGCATATCTTCCTCACTTTGCATGCAAAGAAGCGGGGCGGCCTCTGCCGCCCCCTGGGACTGTCGGAATACTTGGTTACTCTGGCTAGTGGTATGGTAACTAAATTTCCGAAGTTATGTACCGCACACCGAATACATCGTTGTAGAGATTCCATCCCACCTCGGCCCCCGAGATGGCCTAAAAACGCCCTCCCTACCGCGTAGGGAGGGTGGGGGAGGGTATTAGGCAAGGCCCCCAATCGGCTGCGTGAAGGGCCAGGTCAGCCACCCCACCTGGCCTCCCCTACGCAGTAGGGGAGGGAAGGGGCGAAGCGGGGTGGGGTGCTTTTTGCATGACCGTACAGGCAAGGCACCGAAGGCCCCGGTTTACGCGACACGGCGCGTTCTGAAGGCTAAACCCCATACTGCGTATTTTGTTACCAGACCACTTAGTGCTCTGGTAACTTAATTGTCGTTACATCTTTTAGGGTAAAGCCTGGCCAGCTTGATCCGTGCATCGGCGGTAGTGAAGCGCCATTGAATGGTGACCCGCTGCTGATTGCGCTGAAGGGCCCAGGCTTGGGTTTCGGCTCGGAGGGTTTGCAGGTCGGGGATGCGTCGGTTCAAACACTGACGCTCAAGCACCGAAAGTTCGATCTCAGCCATGTTCAACCACGAACCGTGCTCCGGGGTGTAGTGCCACTCTATTCGTTGGGCCAGGCGGAAGGCTTCCTCGGGAGGAAAGGCTTTGTACAGGGCAGCAGGGGTGTGGTAAGAAGCGTTATCGGTGACCAGGACGATCTTGCGGGCCTGGGGGTAGTGCTGCTCCACGATCTCTTGGATGAGCTGGGCAAAGCTCAGACTGTCGGCGGTCTCCTCAGCATGGAGGCCACACTTACCTGTGAGTGGTTCGTTCCATAAAAGGATGGAGGCACTCCCCTGGCGGGTGTATTCGTAGTCCTCTCGTCGAGGTTGATTCGGCCCCAGGGGTAGGGCCCCGTTGGGGGTATCGCGCAGTTCCTTGCGCTTCTCGTCCAGGCAGATTTGTGGGTACTCAGGGTTGTAAGGACGGGCATAGACCTCCAGCACATCCTCCATCTTGGCTACGAAGGCCGCGCTGGCTTGAGGTGGGATGCACCAACTCTGGACTTGCCAGGGCTTGAGTTCGTTTTTTTCAGCCGCTTCATCACTGCCACATGGCTGATGGTATCCACCAACCCCAGTTCTACCAAGCGATCCGCCAGCATCCGCAGCGTCCAGCGGGCCTGCCCTTTTCGACCCGTTCCCTCCTCCACTGTTTCACAAGCCAGAGCAATCAGCTTGGCCTCCACTTCCCCGCTGATCTTGGGTTTACGCCCCGGTCGGGGCTTCTCCTCCAGCGCCGCTGTCACTCCCCCCCCCCACATAGCGCTGGGCAATCTTGCTCACCGTGTGGGGCCGTAAACCCACGGTTTGTGCCACCGCCCTCCCGCTGCGCTCTTCCCCCTGGCTCCGATCCAGCAGCAGCAAGGTACGGGCTCGTTTATATTTGCGCTCCCCGCACTCCATCTTCTTGACCATTTGCGTCAAGGTTTGGCGTTCCTCGGCACTCAAGTAGACCTTGGTGGTATTGTTCGCTTTCATGGGTAAAGTGTGACATAAAGAAAGTTACCAGACCACTCAGATATCCTTTCGCTCAAAAATAAGCAAGGCCAGCGCTGAGAAGCCTAAGGTATATGAAAGCAGCAGCCCCCTGGAGAGGGCCTCGAGCCCTCCCGGGCCCTGGGCCTGCTGGTGCTGGCTTACGACCTCCTGGTGATGGGGCTGGCGGTGGCCCTGGGCGTATCTGTTGGAAGGCTTCTTGCTGCCTGCGGTGCTCCTGAACCCCCTGGAACCCTTTCGGGTGGGGCTTCTGCACGCCCTAGGGCCCCGTATTGACTCGGTTTGTGGGGCGCCGCCTGGCGCTTTGGGAGACGGGATAGATAATCACCGGTGCTGGTTGAAAAGTAGTTGGAGAAAGGAGCAGGATCCGGTGTATGCAGCCAGACCCGAGTTGCATTCTATCGCTGGAGGACGTAGCTTTGGTGATGTACGTTGGGGTAGACGATGCTCTAAGTTTGAAGGCTGAACAGCGGAAACATCGACAAACCAAGCTCTGCCTTAGCGAGTTGGTAACCATCGGACTGATGTTCAGCCTCAAAGGCAGTTCATTCCGTCGCTCCTACCTGTGGCTGATCGCCAACCTGGGTGACTGCTTCCCCCATCTACCTGAACGCACCCGTTTGCAGCGACGACTACTCCAATACCAAACTTTGGTCGTCCATTTTCTGGCCGAGGGTGCATCTCAAAAAAGGTGGATAAGTGTAGAGTAGGGCATGAACACATGGGAAGCCAAAGCCAGGGCAATCTTTAATCGGTACAGAGAGGATTTGAAGCAAGCAATCGAACCCGGGAGTGGCCTGGCAGGGATAGAAGCGGTCATGATGTAGCTGAGTCCACCGATGCTGGGAAGGGTGATGGAGAGCCTCAGCGAGTGCTAAAAGGCGATTTCCTCCCCGGGAGATACCCAAAGGGTGGATCCAAAACGGACAGCGCTGGCGAAGCATCCAAAGCGGGTACGAGGCAGTGCGGGTCAAAGTACAGCGGCTTGAGGAATAAAGCTGGGGATAGCCGGATTGCTACGAGGACAGCACCCAGGATGGGAGTGGGTGGAGCCTGGAGCGGTTGTTGGATCTGGCGGCCCGGTTGCCTTATGAAGAGGCGGCGGTGGTAGCTCAGGGCTTTGGCCTGGCGGTAAGTCGAGCGGATTTGGAGCGGTTGTGTGCAGGCCATGCCCAGGCAGTGAAAGGGGAGATGGAGCAACAACTGCTGGCCCAGGCCCTGGAACCCTTAGCGACAGCCATTCCAGGAGATGAGACATCGGATGCAAGGGTGATGGTGTTGCAGATGGATGGGGTACGGATCGTGGGTCGAGCCGACCCCCAGCAGCAACTGTGCAGCGGGGTGGAAATCAAATGCCTTCGTGTGCTACTTGACACCTGTGTTTGGATGAGACTCAAGTTACGCAAGGAAGAAAAAAGGCGATAGAATAGGGGTCTTCTGGTGCAACAGGAGACCCCAAGATGAGTATAACCCCGTTGGCGACGTACTTGGAAGCGATGCTGGTGTCAGTAGATAACCAAAGTTGTAGCGGTTTAGCAGACGGCTTCGATAGCGAATCAATCTCCCACGATTGGTTCCAACGAACACTCAAAGACAGTAAGGTGTGCTCGTTGTACCAAGACTTGGTCAACAAGTTGGGTTTAGAGGGGGGATACTTGCTCCTAGATGACACCATCTTGGAGAAACACACCCTCGGGATAGAAGGCATCTGCAAGCTGCTGGACACCAAAACGGGTGGATTCATCTTGGGGTTGAGTGTAGTCTTGTTGTGCTGGAGTGATGGAAAGAAGACCATCCCACTGGCTTTTCTGCCCTACACCAAAGGCAAGAGCAAGCACGATCTAGCGGTTGAGTTACTCGGGCAAGCCAAGGAATGGGGTCTAACTCCGAAGTACACCTTGTTTGATGCCTGGTATGCCAGCCAGAAAGTCCTCAAGACGGTGATACGTTTGGGATGGCACTTTGTCACCCGGCTTAGGAAGAATCGCTATCTGGATGGCAAGCAGCTCAAGACCCGCTGTCGTCACCCCCACTGGCACACCATCGGCAAGCTCAAAGGCGGAATCGAGGTCAAGGTTTTTCGCAGGGGTAGTAAGTTCTATGCCACCAGCGATACCTCACTGGAGTGGAAGACCGTCAAAAAGCTCTACAAGATACGGGCTGAGATCGAGGAGGTTTTCCGAGTGCTCAAGCAGGAGTGTGGCTGGCAGGGGGTACAACAACGCAACATCAACACCTACAGCCACCACCTGACCTTCGGCCTATTGGCCTACCACTACCTCCAAAGGCTCAAGCTTCAGACCCGTTCTGGAGTCTTTGTACTCCGTCGCAGGCTCATTTCTCGCAAGTTGACCCTCAATCGAGATGACCTCATCGCCTTCCTGGACACCGCTGCTTGAGTCTTGCGTAACTTGAGTGAGAAAAAGAGGGGGTGCTATGACTCCAGACCGTGAGCACCTCCTTTATTATCTTGACGCAAAAACCCTTCTGGTGTTCATCTAGATCTGGGTGGACGACACCCTCAAGGCCCGCCAAGCCCAAGGCGTTAAGCTCCCCAAACCCCGCCCTCCAAGGCCGGAACCTCGCCAAAGGCCACATGGCCGCCAAACTCTCAAACCCCTACCCCCTGGCCTACGGCCACCGCATCCACACCCTCTCCTTCCCCCACGCAGCCATCGGAGCAGGCCCCCTCGGAGCTTTTGCGGGTCATGTCCTGGTAGCGATGATGAACGAGCGGGGCCTCTTTTTCCGCTTCGCCCTTCTGCCGGGGAATGGTCGGGAGAAGAGGATTGGATGGGACGGGTGAGAAACGGGATTGAGACACGGTTTAGTGTTTGGTGCGTTCGCTTGGGTTCTACCGGATAGAGGCCCGGTCTTGGTGGGGTTTGGTGGCGCGGGTGAACCTGCTTCTGGTGGCCCACAACCTCATCCGGAGCCGGGTGCTGTTGAAGATGGCGGGGATGAAGGTTTGAGGGTAGCTAGCACACGAAGGCATGTGCTCTGATCTATCCCCAGAACGGTCGCAGTCAGCGCACCCGTTGGGCGGGGTCAGGGAAGCCGGGGCCTATCTGGCCTTGGTATCGGGCCTGCTGCGTCAAGCCGGGGTCAAGACCGGCGAAACCCTGGTTGCGGCCTCGGACGAGGCTGTTTGGATCGAGAACCTGTGCCAATCCCTGGGGATTCCCCAGGTGATAGACGTATTCTATACCACCCAGTACATGTTCTTTTACGAATTGGAGTTTCATACACAAACTTCGTTGGCAGAACCCAAAGCACAGGTTATAGCTATTCTTGTACTTGGTAAAACAATACTTTGGGTGCATCTCTAAAAATCCGTATGCCAGAATAAGGCATGAAAGAGTGGAAAACGAAAGCACGCCAAGCCTTTGAGCGGTACATGGAAGACCTGGAACTAAGCCTGGAAGCGGGGAGTGGACTGGCGGAGATCGAACGGGCCATGCTGCGACATAACCCGGAACTCCTCAGGACGCTGATGCAAGGCCTGGTGGAAGAGACCCAGGCGCCTTCCCCCCCTGGAGCTACCGAAGGGGTGGAGGAGGGTGGGACAACGCACCAGCCAGGTACGCGGTAGCTGGGGGTTTATCCAGGTCAGGGTACATCGGCTGCGGGACGAGGCGGGACGGGAACACAGCTACCGGCTGGATGGGAGCCTGGACGGCAGTGGGTATACCCCCTGGGTGCTGGAGCGGCTGCTGGAGCTGGCTGGCCGACTGCCGTATGAGGAGGCAGCGGAGCTGGGCCGCGCCTTCGGCCTGGAGGTGAGCGCAGCGGGGCTGGCCCGGCTGCATGCGACCTACGGCAAAGCGTTAGAGGAGACGCTCTGTGCCAGCCTGCAGGAGCGGGCCTGGGCGGCTTTGGCCGAGGGGGAGGGACGGGTGATGGTGCTGGAGGTGGATGGGGTGCGGGTAGCGGGACAACCCCATCCCAGCACCCATCGCTGTGAAGGTATCGAGGTCAAAACCGCCCTGGTTTATCCGCAGCGGGCTCCTGGTGCGCGCACCCGTATGGCGGGGGTGATGAAGCCCGAGCAACTGCTGCCCCAGCTCTCGGGGCTGCTGCGGGCGGCGGGGGTACAGAGACAGGATGAAGTGATTGGGGTCTCAGATGGGGCGGTCTGGATCGAACAGCTCTACCAAACCCTGGGCATCCCCCAGGTGATAGACGTGTTCCATGCCAGTCAGTATCTCGAACAGGTCATGCTGGAGCTGGGCTGGTCGGAGGAGGAACGGGCGGAGGAACGTAGGCGCTGGCTGAGGGGGGAGGTGGCGGGTGGGGAGTGGCTAGGCACCTACTGCCCACCCCCTACCGCTCCTGAGCGGCAGAGCTGGTCGGAAGAGGCCCGCAGCGCAATCCAGTACCTGGAGCAAAGGGCCGATCGGATGGACTACCCGGCCTATAAAGCCCGGGGCTGGCCCATCGGTTCAGGCCAGGTGGAGGGGATGAACAAGCATGTTATCGGTGCCCGCATGAAACGCTCGGGGATGCAGTGGAGTCGCCCTGGGGCTTCGCGCACAGCAGCCCACCGCGCCCAGCTATGTAGTTCCCATCCGCTGGTGGCCTTCGAGGCCCTGAGGTGGAGGGCTTTCCCTGTACGGAATTGCTGAGATGCACCCCAATACTTTTGGCAAATTGACAAATAGATTTTTTTGGAGTATGCTGAATCAGTTTCAACATAAAGGAGGTGATCGTAATCATGGCTAAGGTCGTAATGATTAATGCGATTCGCAGGCCGAGATCTTGGATCTACTGGTAGTGCGCATTGAAACCGAGGAGTGGGCCTGGAGCCGAGTATAGCTCCAGGCCTTTTGGAAAGGAATTTTGTGAATAATCCAGAATTTCGCGCTTTCTGCCTAATTCATGGTGGAAACCCCACGGCCAGGAAACAGGCCGCGAATTTTAATTCAGGTTCAGGCCGCACTCGAGCCTTAACGTTGTCGTTTGGAATCTCCCCCGTAGGCGGACCTGCACAACTCGCGCGAACTTCCCTTGAGCGCATAGGCTCGCATATACCTCCACATCTGGCATATCAACACGCGACCACCTTGAGGGATCTCTGGACGAACCTCCCAACTTACGGAGCATTGATTCCACTGATGGATCAAATCAAGTGGCGTCAGCCATTCCGATATCACCCCAGAGAGTACATGTACTGGGTGGTTGCAGATGCAGCCGATCTTTTCTGGAGCAGCCTCCGTGTAGGTCAGCTGAGAGCGCTACCGCAAGTCATCATCCATGACCTCGATCGTGCAGACGCGTTGTCTCAGCGATTTGCAGCGACCCTGGTTCGGTATGAACCTTCTCAGGTTACCGTTATCGCAACGCATAAGGCGGCGATAACGGAATTCTTACTTTACGTCCGCGACGTCCCAGTCAGAGAAGTGTATTTGGGCCAGCCTATTCCAGAGCTTGAAGCTCATACCCCAACCCCATTAACCCATCACGAAGACTCGAGCACCCTGGATACACGGCGGCAAATCCCGCGCCGCTTAGCGCAGGCCCGATCGAAACGCAAGCCTCAAATGCTGCTCCGCGAGTTACAGCAAGCTGCCTCTATCTACACTATCGGGGGTTTTTATGAAGCAGCAGAGCATTGCTTAGACGAAGGCATCCCCCTAGCAGAACAACTGAAGGATCATGGCGGCTTATTTAAGCTATGGGCTAATCGCTTCCTTATAGCGTTTGCATCGCGCGATGGCCGGGAGGCAGCTAGGGCCGTTGCAAAGCTTTGTGAGATTCTCCCCAAAAGCCGTGCACCTCGTCATGAAGCATGGGTCTGCTATTTCCAAGCGATGCTTTGGCTGCGACTTAGCCAACCAACAGAACCGGCAGCCGCCAATAAGCGTCTTCGGCACGCCCTCTCCCTGACGAAGAAGATTAATGACACGTTGCTCCAGGCATTCCTCTACAACGCCCAGGGTCTTGCTTATCATCAGCTTGGAGACGTGCAAAAGGCCGAGGCAGCCTGTCGAGAGGCCATTCGGCTAATCTCCAACGATATGATGAACCCCCGAGCGAGAATCGAGTACGCCACCTTTCTATACAACCTAGGCCAGCTAGAGCTTTCTAGAGGAAACATAGAATCGGCACTGCGCTACCTAGATGAGGTTCAAGCCATCGAAGGGGATCTGCCCTATTACCACGGTGAACGTGGACGTTTCCTTATGCTGGCCGGCGATATGGAGCAAGCCGAACGCTCCCTGGTTCAGGCCATAAGCTCAGGAGTGCCTAGCCCTGAGCTTCTTTGCAATCTGGCCCTAGTCCAGGCTGCGCTGGCTAAGCGTCAGGAGGCGCTCTCGACGCTGGAAATGCTGCGGGTTCGGTTTCCCGATTACCCGGAGGGCTTTGTCAATGCCGCTGCGATCTACCTCGAGGACGGTAACTTTGAGGCTGCAGCCAGCCTACTGACTCAAGGCCGGATGTGGCACAACGATAATCCAGAACTGCTCTGTAACCTAGGTTACCTGGCCTACTGCTCAGACCAGCTTAAGCAGGCAGAAGAAATCTACAACGAAGTGTTGCAACTTTCTCCTACACTGTCGGATGCTTGGGTCAACCTAGCTGCGGTTCAACTTGACAGGGGAAACCTCGTCGGAGCTAAAAATTCACTCATCCAAGCTTTGCAGCTTAGACCCAACGATGTTGATATTCTCGACAAGCTCGCTTATCTAGAGGAAAGGATTACTCTGGCGACATGAAGTCGACACTTACCCATGTTCGTTTTGCCCGGCCTCACGAGGGTAAAATCCACGACTCAATCCCAATTACCCACACCACCTACTACCGCTGCGTTGGCGTGCCGGTGGTGGCCCATACCAACAGCCCGGACGTTCTACCGCTGCTGGAATTTTACCTTGGCAAGCCCTTGTCTAACCTACCCAAGGATCATGCTGAAGCCATCACAGTTCGTGTTTACGTTCAGGTGGAGGATTCCACGAAACCCCTTTCCCAACCAGTTTCGCACCTTCAGGACGACCAGTTCGTAATCGTACTGAACCCGTCGGTTGGAATCGCTCAGGGGGCAACAGGAAACATAACCCTTTACCTTGCACCGTCTCACCTGACCAATCCACTATCCGCTGGGCGCATGACTTTTGAACGTCTGTTCAACTATGTCCTGGTACGACACCCCTACCTCTACCCCTTGCACGCCGCAGCCGTAGGGATTGGTTCGCGCATGGCGGTGCTTGTGGGAGAACGAAACGTGGGAAAATCCACGTTAGCCTATGCCTGTCTACGCCGAGGTATGCACTTCCTCTCTGACGATCTCGTGGTGCGGCACGCCAACGATGGGCCGTTTGCAATCCGTGGTCAGGGGAGGTGGGTTTACCTCGAGCCAAAACTTAGCCAGTGTTTCCCCGAGCTAGAAGAAGATCGTCTTCGCTTTCCCAAGTGGCGAAAGTTTAGAGTTGATGTTCACAGGCTCTACACCTCACAGAGTAGAAGCGAGGGCACTCTAGCGGCCTTTGTCTTATTGCGCCAAGGCAGCCGGGAGCGCCCATCTGCCCATCACACACTTGGGGATGAAGTGGTGGCTTCGCTTAAAACCCATGCCACGCTCTTCCGAAGGCCGAATGAGCAAGGCTGGATCGAAGCCACCCTGGCCGACCTTGAGCGACTGAGCGGTACACTTCCCAGCTATACCCTTGAGCTTTCTAATGATCATGAACGTAACGCTGCCCTAGTCCAAGAGCTTTTGGAAGGAGTTAGGTGAACACCTCCAGCCCACCAGCACCACCTGATTACGAGCCCTCGCCTGTGCGAGGGGTTTCTCGCACCACGTTCTTGGTAAGCACCGCCAGCACTCTCAATGACACCGCCAACAACATGGTAGCTCCCGTCCTACCGCTGTTTCTAACGAATGTCCTAGGTGCTTCACCGGCTATCGTGGGCCTGATCGAAGGCATTGCCGGGGCGGTCTCGAGCATCCTTACCCTAGCTTCCGGTATATGGTCTGACCGAGTACAGCGCCATGCCCCCTTCGTGGTCGGCGGTTACCTTTTAAGTACCGTCAGTCGCACCCTGATGTTCGTAGCCTTTTCCTGGTGGTTTGTCCTGCTATTGCGGGGGTTGGATCGCTTTGGGCGCTCAATACGCTCAGCAGCCAGGGATGCAATGATCGCTGGGAGCGTGCCCCAGCACCTTCAGGGCCGGAACTTTGGCTTCTACAACTCAGCTGACCATCTGGGGGCCATGGTAGGTCCTCTTCTGACCTCGGTGGTTCTGTTGCTGTTCCCCGAGCAGCTGCGGATGGTGTTTATAGCAGCTATCATTCCTTCACTCCTGACGTTATTCCTTCTTCTGAAACTACGCGACAAGACCACAACAGAGCAACGCCCTCGCAGGCCGATATCATTTAGCCAATTCCGCAAACTCCCTCAACCATTTTTCCTCCTCATGCTAGTAATGACAATTTTTGGCTTGGCCAACTCGAGCGACTCCTTCCTCATTCTTCGAGCCGAGCAGATAGGAACGCCCACCCCCTTGATCCCTCTAGCGGTATCGCTGGTCAGCTTGGTCGCCATGCTGGTGGCATACCCTGCGGGAATCCTTGCGGATCGTATTGGTTTCGCCAATACCACGGCACTCGGCATCGCCTGCTATGCCTTGACCTATCTGGGCTTTGCACACGTTCATCATGCTCCGGTGATGATCTGGCCACTGTTCCTGCTCTACGGGGGTACAGGAGCCATCGCCGGGGCCATGAAGCCTCTCGTCATGAGCAGCGTACCGAAGGACAGACGCTCTACCGCCAGCGGACTGATGGCCCTCTCGGGAGGGCTAGCCGTTCTTCTAGGCAACGTGATCGCGGGCATTCTTTGGAGTTGGTATGGCCCAACAGCGACCTTTATGCTTGGGTTCGGGCTGGCGATGACTGCTCTGTACGTGTTGCTGCTAATCCAGAAACAAATCACGCCTCCTCAGAGGCCGTCATGAAAATCAAGTCGGAAGTTAGAGCATGAGGCGAGTCGTAACGATAAGTCCAGCCCTCAGTGGTCTGGTAACAAAATACGCAGTATGGGGTTTAGCCTTCAGAACGCGCCGTGTCGCGTAAACCGGGGCCTTCGGTGCCTTGCCTGTACGGTCATGCAAAAAGCACCCCACCCCGCTTCGCCCCTTCCCTCCCCTACTGCGTAGGGGAGGCCAGGTGGGGTGGCTGACCTGGCCCTTCACGCAGCCGATTGGGGGCCTTGCCTAATACCCTCCCCCACCCTCCCTACGCGGTAGGGAGGGCGTTTTTAGGCCATCTCGGGGGCCGAGGTGGGATGGAATCTCTACAACGATGTATTCGGTGTGCGGTACATAACTTCGGAAATTTAGTTACCATACCACTAGCTTCGAGGCGATACCGTTTCTGCGCTCGCATCAAGACCCACCAGGGCCAGGAAGCCTTCCTCGCCGGGTGGGTGCTTCCGGATTTGGGTGGCCTGCCCGCCCACGGCTACCGGTACTGCCCGGTGGCGCTCGCGGTCGGGGAAGATGTGACTGCGCTCGGAAGCGTCGAAGCCCTCGTCGGCCTGCCTGACGTCTTCCAGCAATCGCGGCTGCATCCGTAGCCCAGCAAATGGTTGAGCCAGGCCAGCAGGGTCAGGCAATATTCGAGTTTCTGGTATTGTTGATTGGCCCCATTGTTCATGCGCCTTCTCGCAGCTTTTCAAAAGCGGCTTTGATGACCAGAGCGATGCGTTTTCTGCGTTCGCCAATAAAGGTTGGGTAGTCCAGTTCGTACCATCGTTCGGGCAGCCCATGCCATGTATACATTTGTTGAAGCTCGCTCGCATTAAAACGCTGTTCCATTCCCGGCACGTAGGTGTTCGGCGCTTTGTCGGAAATCTTGATATTGTCGCTCCACTCCACCAAAGCGTAATTTGCCACCTGGTTGATGAGGCGCTTTTCTTTAACCCCAATGCGTTGCAAGTATTTGCGTGGGAACAGATGGTGCCTCTCCAGCGCAGATTTTTTAGCTTTCGATGAGGGATCGAGCAATTCAGATGCCTTCATCCTTGAATACAGAACGGGCGCTCCCAGCAAGCAAAGCGCCGCGTAATAGGCGAATTGTCCAGTGCTCCGCGCCGCGGCGGTTTCCAGTTCCTTCGGAAGTGTGACTTCCCAGTAATCTCTGGTCAAGACAGCATTGATCTGTTCGTCGAGAATGCCGATAAAATCAGCAGCAGTACTTGCTCCGCGTAGCACCACCATGTCCTGTTCAAAGCGTGTTTCGGGGGAACCGGTATATCGAGCGGTGAGGGTTGCCATGAAGAACCAGCGCGCCATGATTTCGCGCAGCGCGTATAAATCCACCTTGAAATCCCGTTTGCCAATTAACCACAGCGCATATGTATATAAAACCGCTATCTGCGAAGAGATGATTTGATCGGATGGATAACCGGCCCTTTTCAACACTTTGAAGAATTCATGCCAATTCTGGAGGTCTAGCGTGTATGTCTGAGCCTCACGTAATAGGGCGAATTGTTTTTCGCGCCGTTCCTTAGAGAATTGTCGGGTTTCCAAATCTTTCCCACGAAGCAGAGAATACACATGCTCAAGCCGTGCGCGACGGAAGCCCAACGCCACACTGACGCGAAGTAGCTGGTCGGGGTTCGGACGCAAGTAATGATTGAACGGCGAAGGTGCGCCATCGGCTGATGGTCTTTTGCTGCGCTCACAAAAATGTTCCAGTTCTTTACGCCCGTCATCCCAAAAAACCGACATTAGCGTCAGAATAAAATTGGCCTGGTTGAGCGGCGTTCCCTGGCTGTTGATACGCACAAAGATCTCTGAGACCTTGTCTTCATCAACGGAGGATGAGATTTCCAAAGCAGTGAGGGGAAATTCATCGAGTTTGAGCAAGCGGTCAATCTTTTCGTGAATTTTATCTTCCTCTTCCGACGTCAATGGACGCCGCACGGCTAATCGCTCCAGAAATCCTTTCTTGAAAGCGTGCGGTCTTGTATCAGGAAGCCATAGTTTGCTGATGTCTGGAATCCATTCCGGATCTTTTTCAATGGCAGCGTTAAAAACCTCGAATTTTTCCCCAAGCGGATGGAAGGCGATTCTAATTCCCTGCTTCTTAAAATCTTTCGTTGCAACCGGCGCAGCTTTCATCACGGCATACAGTGAGGTCAAACGCTGCTGCCCATCTACGATGAGAAGCCGAGGCGCTCTTTGTTTTTGGCTAGCTCCGATCGTTCGATGCGCATCGGGATAACCGTTTTCCCAAAAAAGGAGATAGCCGATGGGAAAGCCGCGATACATCGAGTCAAACAAGTCGCGCACCTTGGCCATCGGCCAGACAAAAGGACGCTGAATGTCGGGTAAACCTATCTCCCCCATGGAGATATCCTCAATGAGTTTTTTCAGGGTGTAATCAACTTTTTTGAAAAGGACATCTGCCATGCCTACCCCTCCACGTCTGCAAACATGCGCGCCCTGAAAACGCCCTCCAGCGCCTGCGCACCGAGGATGAAGGAATCGCCGTCGACATCAACCAGTCTAAGAATAACCCAAGTTGCTACCTATTCAGACGATGTAGAACAATGAAGGCCACTATGAACTGGACCGTTCTAGTGGCCTTCTGCATTGTAGACGCTCTGCTCAAAGCTCCCAAGCTTAGCCCTCCGGGCTGACCGGACACAAGGACGACCCCCAGAGCAAGACCCCCGCCAGCGTCGTCCTCACCCTCTGGATACTGGCCGCCCTCTTCTCCGGCAAGCACAAACATGCCCTGGCCTACTGCAAAGAACACGCTTTGTTCACTGTTCAGTTTTATTCCTTCCAGAAGTCGGTTCTGCCGCCGCCTGCACAGCCTGTCCCACGGGATACCCCACCTGCTCCCCCTGTGCCAATCCTTGTGGCAGCATCTCTCCTCCGCCCAGCACTACGTCCTCGACACCTTCCCCCTCCCGGGGTTACATCCCCAGCAAGCGGGTCTACTTTCACGGTCTGAAGCTGCACCTGGTCTGCACCGACCAGCAGTTCATCACCGAGGTGCGGTGCACCCCTGGGTCTTTTATGGTGTTCTTCCCCCTCAGCGACCGCCCCGCAGCCGCTCCATGATCTCCCGCTCCCTGGGGGTGAGCGGCAGGTCATCCAGGGGCTTCAGGCGGGGCCGGGGATTGGGCTTGGGTCGAGGGGCGAGGGAGGCCTTGGGGTCTGCCGCCAGGAGCTTCAGGGCCGCCTCGAGCACCCTCTGACGGATCCGGATGCCCCTCGAGGCCAGCAGCAGCCGGGCCTGGGCCTGCTCGAGGTCGCGCCGGGCCTCCGCGATGCCGGAGAGGAGTTCGTCCAGCGCCCGCACGGCCCGCGCCCGCTCTTGCCCCAGGTCTATGCTCATATTCCCTCCCACGGGGGCAAGAATCAGTACCCCTCGTCCCTGAGCGCCCTTCTGAGCCGGGCCCCACGGGTGCCTATCCGCCTGTGCCGTCTGTCCTTGTGGGTCTGGGTGGCCCGTCCCAGGCCCCACTCGTGTCCACGGGCAAACCTGAGCCGCTGCTTCTTCGCCATGCGCATCACCTCGCAAGCAGGAAGGGGGCGGCTCCTGCCGCCCCCTGGTCTTTCCCCTCTATGCTGCCCCCCCTCTCGGGCTGTGCAGGGAGGGCTTCGAGGATCTCCCGTGCCCCACGCATGATGCGCTCCAGGGCCCCCTCCAGCCCCTCCACCGTGCCCTGCCAGTGGAGGATGTAGTCGCGGCTGCTCTCCATCGTGAGGCCGAGCTGCCGCCCCGCCGCGTAGGCCGTGGCCTCGGCCTCGAGCTCCTTCACCCGCGCCTCGCGTCGGGCCCCGTCGAAGTGCAGCAGCACGTGGGCCCACTCGTGCAACAGGGTCTCGGCTTTGTGGGCAGGGCTCAGGTCGGCGGCCAGCACGATCCGCTTCCCATCGGTTTTCCCCACCATCCCGGCCCTCAGCAGCCCCTCCTCCACCGGCACCGGGCAGGCGGCCGCCAGCTGCGCGTACAGCAGCGCATCCTCGCTCGCCGGGACCCTGGCCGGCTCCAGCGGGGCCCCTTCGGTCTGCGAGACGTCGAAGACATAGGCGGTGTGGAAGCCGACGATCTGGCGTTCTTCCCGCACCTCGCCGGTCTCCTCGTCCACCACCTCCACCCGCTTCAGGGTGGGCGCGAGGATGGCGATGGCCCGCTCGCCCTTCCTCACCCGCCTTCCCAGCTCATTCCAGCGCTTCATCCCGGCCACCAGGGTGGCGTCGGGCCGCTGCAGGAGGATGAGCAGGGTGTTGCGGGCGCTGTAGCGGGGGAAGCGGCCCATCTTTTCCAGGAACCCCACGAAGCCCTGGGTGTGCCCCTCCCGGAGTTCGGCGGCCAGTTGCTTCAACCAGGTCTCGATGCTCTGCATGAGCGCGTCGGCTTTCATGGCTACCTCCTCGCGCAAAGGAGGGGGGCGGCTCCTGCCGCCCCCTGGTTCGCCCCGCCGGTCCCCCCTAGTCGGGCCGTCTCCGGGCGGGCTCGTCGCGGGTCTCCTCCCACTCCTCGACCCGCAGCGCCCCCTCACGGATCCACTCCTCGAGCGGATCGGGAGCCTCAAAGCCCTCCAGGATTCGGGCGAACTCCTCCGGGGGGAGGTACTGCCAGCAGGGGCCCTCGAGGGCTTCCGGGTCGCGGAATTCCACCCGGCTGGCGATTTTGTCCACCCGGCTCCATTCGATCCAGCGGGTCTCCAGCCCCGCCAGCCCGGCAGGCTCCAGCAACTCCTGCCGCACCTTGCGAGCCACCCGCTCCAAGGCGTTGGTCAGGCTGGTGCCGCCGTGATCGTTCTGGTCGCGCAGCACCACCAGCACCTCCCGGCCCAGCCGGTACACGTCCACGTCGCACCAGGCGTAGCCGCGCCAGAGATTGGGATAGGGGAACCTGGGATAAGAGAGAACCTTCATCGCCACCTCCAAAAAAAGAACCCCTCAGAGAAAAGGACATTCCCTGAGAGGCAGAGAAGGACGCTTACCTTAGCCGTAAACCGGCGCGGTGTAGACGACTTCCCCGCTCGAGTCGCGGTAAGCGACGGCCCGAACGGGTGCAAACCCGGCACGATGCAGTTCCGCCTTCAAGAGGCGGAGGGCGGCGATCTCCTGCAAGAGACCGAAGAGCCGCCTGGCATCAGCCGGTGGTAGGGCTTTGGCCAGTTCCCTCAGGCGCTCGCGCACCTCGCTCACCGACCAGCCCTCCCCCTGGAGCATCTCCGCCAGAACCGCGTGGGCCATCTGCGCTTCGACGAGCGCTGCAAAGCTCTCACGCCCTGCGTCGGGAGCGACTTTCGTCTCCCACAAGCCCGGCTTGCGGAAGCCGACGGCCTTGCCGTCACGGGTTCTGAGGATAGCGATCCCCAGGACGCCCTCCTTGAACTTCTCTTCCCGGGCGGCGAGGGAATCCACCGAAGCCAGTCCCTCAAGAGCGTTGTAGGGGTCTACCGCAATACCCACCTTCGCCAGCCGCTCCACCGTCTCTTGCGAGACGAGGCCTTCGGAGAAGTGCGGGTTGCCCGCGAGTTCCTCCTCCCGCTCCAGGCGGCTCAGGCTGCGAACCTCCTCCCTGGAGGAGAGGAAGCGCTCGAGCGCACCTTTCGCGTCGGCTACCCGGCGGTCGGGCTGGGCTGCGTACTTGTCCAGGAGCATCCTCTTGGTAGCTTTCAGAGCGAGCTTCTTACGGCCCGCCTTGAAGCCCACGGTGACGGCGTTGCCGTTCACCTCGAGGACGGTTCCCTGGCCGTACTGGGGGTGCTGGATTTGAGTTCCCTTACGCACTGCGGTACGCAAGTCCCACGGGAACACTTCATAGACCCGATCCGGGCCTTTCCACGTACCCACGGGCTTGACCCCTTTGACCTCCTCCTTCACCGAGTCGTCCTTGCGAACGACCAGGGTGGAGGGAGTCCCATGGCCGAGGTGCTTGCGGGCCTTCTCCAGGGCCTCCTTCAGGGCCGCCCAGACGATGAGGGCCACCTGGTCGCCCTTGGGGAAGCGCTCGAAGCGCCACCCCTCGCGGGCCGCCCTGAAGAACTCCTCCTTGCTCACCCCGTCCCTCCTGAGGACCTGCCGGAGACCCTCGAGGGCCTCCTGCACGCTCCGAGGCTCACGCCCCAGAGCCGCCTGAATCCGGCTGCTCCATATAGCCGTGCTGATCATGGTTTTACCTCCTGGGAACAGGATACTACAGATAGGCAATACAGTGCGGCCCTTGCCTCCCTGTCAGGGCGAGGGGCGGAGGGGCAAGAAGCCCCCCTCAGCCTGCCCAGAACGACAGCTCCCTGAACACCCCCAGGTCGCGGTAGTTCAGCGTCCACACCGGGGCTTTGGACCGCAGGGCCAGGAGCACCACGCTGGCGTCCTCCAGGGTGCCCCTCCACTCCGGCCTCGAGGCCAGCAGGATTTGGATGGCCTTGAGGTCTTCCAGCCCGAGCGGAACGACCTCCAACGCCTCCACCATCCCCTCCAGGGCCCGCCGGGCCACCGCCGCACCCCCCTCGAAGAGCAGCCACTTGTACACCTCGAACACCACCGGCAGGGGGGTGATCAGGCGGCTATTCCCCTCCGCCAGCGCGCGGAACCCGCGCACCGCCGCCTCGTGGTCGGGGTCGGCGGCGTGGAAGAGCGCGATCAGCGGCCCCGCGTCCAGAACCAGCCTCTGCGGGGTCATCGCTCCTGGCGGTACAGACGGTCCTCAGCCCCCTCCCCGGCGTTTACCGAGGCCTTCTCGACGACCCCAGCCAGCTCCAAAAGGGCCGCCGGGTTGCGGCGCAACCTGGCCTCCAGCGCCTCCTGCACCAGGGCCGAGAGGCTGGTCTCGGGGTGCTCCTTCAGGTAAGCCTCCACCACCCGGGCGAGGTCGTTGGGCAGGTAGATGGTGGTTCGCATGGCTTTATCATACCATGTAATACTACTCCACCTTCAGCCACCGCCCCCGGTCGTGGGCCTGGAGGGTCTGGTACAGCGTCCGCATCTGCTCCAGGCCCCCCTCCTTCCAGGGCCGCCACTCCCACACCCGCTCGCTCCCCTTGAGGCCGAGCTCGAGGCGCACCCGCCCCTCCTCATCCTGCCGCAGCCGGTAGGCATAGACCTGATTCCTGAAGACCCCGATGGTGATCGCTAGCGTTTTCATGCCCACCGGAGGGGGGCGGCTCCTGCCGCCCCCTGGTTCAACCCTTGACCAGCCGAGCTATCTTCTCCAACGCGTCCTCTCTTTTGAGGTTGACCACGGGCACGCCCCACCTCGAGGCCAGCCGGATCGCCTGCCCCGTGCCACCAGTTTCCGGCCCGCATTCTTGCTCCGACTCGGCCCCGTCCGGTGTCCAGCAGAGGACGAAGGCCACCGGGTCGTTCAGGTCGAGCCCCAAGATCTGGTGGGAGTTCCGGGCCATCAACCGCTGTACCGCCGGTGACAGACGCCCCCAGGCCGGATGCAATGCTGCCGCCAGCCGCACCGCCTCCGGGCTCGGGGCTTTCAGCGCCCCTTCCCGGTAGCCGTTGTATCCCGGCCACGGCAGAAACACCTCAACTGCTCCACCGCCCGCACGGGCCCCCCGCTCAAACGCCCGGTCAGCCCCTTCTGCCCCACCCGTTCGCAGCGCCCAGCCCCGCTCCGCCAGCCGCCGGGCAATCTTCCCCATCAGCTTTAGCACATCCTCGGGCGCACGCCTGCTTCCTACCCCAGCATAGGTTTTCATACCCCGTGCGCTGGGGCGTCCTGCCGGGCAACACCGGGGAGATCTGGGCCCGGGGCCGGGTGGAAGATTCGGGCTTGGGCCCGGTCCTGGGGGACCGGGGGTTCCGCTAGGTGGAGGGAGTGGATGGGGAGAAACTGGATAGAGGTGCGCTTTGGCGTCCTGGTCAGGTCTTTCCGGCTTCGCCAAGTAGAGAGCAAGAGCTTCGGGGGCCTCGTAGCCCGGATAAACCTCCTCATCCTAGCCCACAATCTGGTTCGCAGTCATGTCCTCCTCAGAATGGCTGGGGTGGGGCTATGCGGTAGCAAACGAAGGTATACCTTACGCGGTCAGTTGAGCTTTGATCTGCTGTAGTTCCTGAAAAGCAGCCCGACTGGCAACCAGATAGAGCTTGGCCTTGAGGGCGAAGTAGTTGATTTGGGTCTGGTGGGAGAGGAGTTCCAGCTTGACAAAGGCCCACATAGCCGCAAAGAAATGGTTGGCCTGGGTGGTCAGGGTCTTGGTAGGCGACTTGGCCAGGGCAGCGTTTTGTCGGATGGATTGATGAAAGCGCTCGATCTCCCATCGTTTTTGATAGAGCTCGATCATCCGTTCAAAGTCCAGGGTGGTATCGCTGCTACACAAATACAACACCCCCTGGCTCCCATCTTCGTGGGTGAAGACTTGCCGAACCCGCAGCAGGGGGAAGGGAACCCCTTCCAGATATACCTGCCGGGGGGTGGGGTCTTGGTAGTCCAGACCCTCCACTCCTGTCCATTGACCCCTTTGCTGTTGTTCTTGGCTCATAGGGGGTGCGCACAGCGCATACCGGCGGTGCCGATAACCTGGCGCTACCTTGCGATTGCTTTTGAGCGGCATCACAAAGTGCTTCTTCATGTCCAGCACGATAAATCGCATGTTCGCCGCCGAGGCAAGCCAGACGTCGTTGAGCACGTGCTGGAAGGGAATCTGGTTATGCACTGCGGTTTGCAGCAGGTAGCGGGCGTGTTCATTCTTGCTCACCTGGCTGCGGCGTTTGCGCTGGCCACTTTTCTGATCTACATAGACTTCCGTCTTCTCCACCAGCACGTAGCCTACCGGCAAGGTCAGCCCCTGGCTGTGATACAACAGGCTCACAAAGTTGATCCCCTTGACCATCCGCTCTTTGCTATTGCCAGGCCACTATATCGTTCTCGTCCGTGTAGGGTTTCTCCAAAATGCTATCATCCAGAATCAGCACCCCTTCCTCACGCTGTATCTTTCGCACCGTGGCTTTGACCTTGCGCCACAACTGCACCGAGCCTTGTCAATCTCCCCCCAGCATGCGGGTGATCTGGTCGTGGCTTATGGCTCCATCCACCATCCGCGACAATCCTGTGGCCGTCGCCGCTCCAAAGCTGCTCAACAAGTAATCGGTGTACAAATCCAGGGGCTGGGGATTCACCTTTTCAATCTATGCCATTTCAGAAACTGTTGTAAAAGTCCCCTCCTCCAGCTTAAGCGGCCCTGGCCAGCCGCTTCACCAGCAAGCGTATCATGCCTAAATACATCCAGGCTTCCGTTACCTCAGGGGGGTACTCGTAATCTTTCCCCAGCCGTCGGTTTCGCCCCATCCAGGCAAAGGTCCGCTCCACCACCCACCGCTTGGGCAGGGGCTTGAACCCACCCTCCCGCGGGATCTCCGGCACCTCCTCCCCCTCCCGCACCCAGACCCCCCGCACCCCCGCGTAAGGACGGGCCACCACCTCCAGCTCCAGTCCCAGCCCCCTAGCCACCTCCCGCAAACCCCGGTAGCCCCAGTCCACAAAGAGCTTGCGCACCCGGGGCCACAAGGAGAGGTCCATCCCCAAAAGCAACGCCTGCCCACCCCACTTGTCGTGCTCATTGGCCGGGTGGACAAAGGCCATGAACTACTCGCAACCAACTTTGGTTGGAGTTTCGCGCGACCATCCTCACAGGCTCAAACGTGTGTAGGACACTCGCCTGCGGCTCCCTTTACGCGCATCCCCGTTCCGGGGACGACCTACAAAAACAGTATACAGGACTTTGTCCTGGCGGGGCTATCCTTCCCCGACCAACCGAACTGCGGTCTGGTCGGGGACTGCCGCCCCACACCCCTTCCGTTCAAGAGACGGCCCCCCGTGTTCTGCCGCTTTCTCCCTTTGACCTTCTTCGCCCCGTCGTGTCCCCGGGGCCCCCTTTTTCCGTGGTCTTGACGGACTGACTATCCATGACAAGAGCGCTGGGGCAAGCCTGCCTTCCTTCTCGCTCCCGATCCCACCGGACCAGGGCCTGGGCCACCCGCTCCCAGACCCCCTCCTTCTGCCACTTGCGGAAGTAGTGGTAGACCGTAGACCAGTGGGGTAAGTCATGGGGCATGGCCCGCCACTTGATGCCGTTTTCCAGGACGTAAAGTATGGCGCTGACGATCTCCCTCCTCGGCACCTTTGCGGGTCGGCCACCGGGCTTGGGGGCGGGGATCAACGGCTCCAGGATGGCCCACTCCGCGTCCGACAGGTCGCTGGGGTAAGATCTCCGTGTAGAAGCCACCCTTCAAGTATAGCGGACTTTTACGACAGTCTCTCAGCTTTGCCGCGTAAGGTGAGTTACTGAATCACCGGCTCGGCTTCCGACGAAAAGTGTGGCTCGAATCTTCTGAAATACGCATGCTGCCATTACCATGATACCCTCAGCTCAGTAAGCCCACGAAACCCGAACGCGGGCCGCCATATAAGCCTGCTGGTCTGCAAAGACAAGCTGCCTTTCCACTGTAGAAGAATCTCTAGAGCTTTTCCCCCTATCAGGCGGGCTAGCGGGGCACCTAGGCAATAGTGGGTTCCTCCGCCAAAGGCTGCTGTACGGTCCAGCTTCCTTTTTAAGTCAAGCCGGTCCGGATCGCTCACCCAGCTGGGATCACGGTTAGCCGAGCCCAGGACTAGGTACACGACTTGGCCCCGCTCGATCCCTTTACCCTGAAAAACGAAGCTCTCAGTTGCCCAGCGGCCAACGATCTGCACTGGGCTTTCGAAGCGCAAGAGTTCCTGGACTGCGTAGCCCAGCAACTGCGGGTCCTCCCTGAGAAGCTTGAGCTGGTCCTGGTGGCTCAAGAGTACCAACACGCTGTTCGTAATGAAGTCAGCGGTGGTCTGGGTACCAGCGTCGAGCAAGGCCAGCAGGTTCGCGACGAATTCTGTTTGGCTGACCTGTCCTAATTCCCGCGCAGCTAACATGCCAGCCAGCACGGTTCCCTGGGGGCTCCCCCCAGCCTCCCCCGCGAGTCCTTCTACCAGCTGGCCATACTCGGCCACCGCCCGGTTGGCTCTTAGAAGCTCTTCCTTGGGAGAGGAAGAGCTCACACTGGAGATCACCCCGATCCAGGCGCGCAACTCCTCGAACGAACTCTCCGGAACGCCCTGCAATTCCGCCAACACCCTGAGTACCAGCGGAAGAGCATACTCGTTGAGTACATCCATGGAATGCTGGTCCTCGATGTCCTGTAGCAGCTTGCGGGCGACCCACTCGACTCGCGGGACTACACCAGCGACTGCACGCGGAGACAAAAGCGGCCCCATCACCGCCCGCAGACGAGCGTGACCAACAGTATTCTGAAATCCCACCTGTTGAGCCATCATCCGCAAAAAGCCACGGTATGGCTCGGAAATGGGTCTTCCAGAGGGGACTCCCCTCCCAGTAGCCGGTCGTCGTCGCGACAACCGCGGATCCCTGAGGAGGCTCGCGATGTCGGCGTGGCGGAATACATACCACGCTCCGGCGCGCGTGTGGGGAATCCCCCAGTGCACAGGGTCCGACATACGCAGGCGCGCGTACGCTGGATAGGGGTCGGCAAGGACCTCCGGCGACAGGGGGTCAAAGGGTGGGACTGGGGCCGTTGGGGGCATAGCTCTGGACTTCACCACCTTCTAAAGTTACGGAGCCTCCTTGTCCACTTTTGGTGCCCTTTCCGCTCGCAACTGGGAAACGCCGGGCGTCGAGGCCCGGGGTTTCTTGTTAGGGCGTGCCAGTTCGATCCCGACGACTCGTCCGTCCGGAAGAACCCTTACACCAACCAGCAGGTCATAGTTCTGGGCTCGCTTCAGTTCAGCCTCCCAGGCCGGGTTGCGCAGGTCGAAGATGGCGCCCTCTCTCCAGGCAGGTCGGCGCTCATCAGAGCAGTCGTGCAGCAGTTTAAGTGTGGCAAACTGGAAGCGACCCTGGAGGTCGGTCCGAAGGGCGATGACCCTGGCGTAGCAACATGTCGTGTCCATCCAAGGGCCAAAGTCCGGCAACTCGCCGCCATCAGCAGCACCGGCATTCCCCGGACCTCCAATACGCTGGGCATCCATTTGGACGAAGAGCTTCGTCACCACCGCCTGTAGTTCCTCTATCCTTTCCTCGAGTGTTCGGGTGTCCTTATTAGCCATCCTCCTCCTCCACAACGCTTATCGTTTCGATCCGGGCCCACCTCCCCCGATCTGCTCCCGGGGAGGTCCTGCCAGGGACGGTTCGACTTGGACGTGGACGCCAAGGGTTGCCACATGTTGCACAACCCCCCTCACTGCGGCTTCGCAACAACGATGGAGCCCCTTGGCGCTGCGCAGATCGCCGTTGCGGAACTTCTCCACGAGGCTCTTAACCGCGGGCAGCAGCGACGGCAGTCGGAGGATCTCGTCGGGTGTGCGCGACCAAGAGGTGAAGTATGCCCGGTTCATGAGGGCGGAGATCATGGCCACATCCCACGCGAGGTTCCAGGCGATCCATCGCATTGCAGGGGCGTCGTCGCGTTTTCGGGCATTCTCCAGCTTGGCGAAGTTCTCCAACAATTCCCCCACGATCCCCTCGCGAATGGCTTGCACGAACGATCCGGACGGCAGCTGATCAACGAGCAGCTTTAGCTTGGGCCAGTGCCCCTCCGGGTCGTACAGGGATAAGACCGAGACAAACTGGTCTACGCACAAGGGCCAGGTCAGGTCTACCCGCTGCAGGCGCCGGTAGACCGACCCCACGGTGTGGAATTCGACGCTGATTTTGAGCCCTTGCACGTAGCGCTCGTCCCTGCCGGGGGTGGGTGAGCTTCGCATGAGGACCGACATCTCCAGGTCGGAGTAGGGCTCGTCGGAGCCCCGTGCGGTGGACCCATAGATTCCGATGGCCACAACCGCGTCCGAGTAATGGCCCAGGATCCAATCTGCGATGTGCCGGGCCCTCTCGAGGCGTTCCCGGCGGGTAGTTGCTCGGAGGATCGGGAGAGGTTTGTCCCGTGCGTGCATACCGTCGCCAACTCCGATAAGGACAGTAGGTGGTCAAGTGGTGCTCGCGGTTGAGCTTTTGCCACCTATAATCCGCTCGATCTGTGCCACGGCCTCGGGTGCGAGCACTACCCCGGCCGCACCAAGGTTTTCCTGAAGCTGCCCTATCCCGGTGGCTCCCACGATGGCGCATGAAAGCTCCTTGCGTCGCAAAACCCAAGCTAGCGCGAGCTGAGCCCGGGTCATTCCGTGCTCGGCAGCGACCGCCGCCAATTCCCGCACACGAGCGAGGTTGTGAGGCGTCAGCAGAGCTTCCTTCAGCACCTTATGCCGGGCCAACCGGCTACCGGGGGGGATCCCGTCGTCGTACTTCCCGGTGAGCACCCCCATCGCCAACGGGCTCGTGGCCATCAAGCCCAATCCGAGCGGCTCCGCCTCCGGCGCCAGGGTGTTTTCCCACCGCTTCCTGTAAAGGATCGAGTAGTCAACCTGCTCGCAGATAGGTGGATGCAGCCCATTCGCCCTGGCAAACTCGCATGCACCCGCCAGCCGTGCGACAGGCCACTCGCTGGTTCCCCAGTAGAGGATAAGCCCCTGATCAACGAACGCGCTCATGGTCGTGACAATCTCCTCGAGGGGTACATCCGGGTCGTGGCGGTGAGCAAAGTAGATATCCAGATAATCCGTTCGTAGCCTTTGAAGGCTGGCCTGCAGAGAGGCGCGCAGGTGCTTGCGGGAGAGGCCCTGGCTATTGGGACACCCGGACACAGGCCATCCCGCCTTCGAGGCGAGGACGAGGGTGCTGCGTGGGTACTCGGCGAGCACGCTGCCCATGAGTTCTTCAGCGCATCCGTTCGCATAGGTGTCCGCGTTATCGAAGAAGTTGACGCCGGACTCGTAGGCCAGACACACGATCTTCTTGACCTCGCCCACATCCTTCACGCAATCTCCGAAGCTGGCCCAGGCACCCAGGGCGATCTCGGAGACCTGAAGGCCCCACTTACCGACCTTGCGATACCTCATGCCCATTAAGCACCCCCACCGCTATCGCCGCAGGTTGGCTCTCAGTTCCCAGTCCCCTCATAAGCGCGGAGGGCCCACGACCACGCCAGCAGGCACAAGCCGAAGAACGCGCCGGCAGCGACCAAAGCCTCGGCAAGGGCGATGGTGCCTGCTGTGCGTGTGTGCTCGTCGAGCAGGAGAGCGGCAGGAACATAGCCGGTCAGCGCCAGCGGGACGACGAACGTCAGGAGAAAGGCCCCGGTTCGACCGAAGATGGGAAGCGGGTACTTGGCGAACTCGGTTAAGCTCCACAAGGTCGTGATGGCGTCCAAACTGCCGATGACCCGCATGGCTACGGCAGCCCCCAGGATCATGAGCCCGAGATAGATGAACGCGCCCAGGAGAACAAATAAGAGGACCGTGGCAACCTTACCGGCAGTCCATTCCACCCCGGCCGCGGACGCTCCATGGAGGACCAGGATCAGCCCGGTCAGGCATCCTGAAATCCGCTCGAAGTGGATCCGCTCAGTGAGGAGCTGGAAGAGTACCCCGAGCGGACGGAGCTTGTAGAGCAGCAGGCTGCCGTCCTGGGCGTAGCTGCCGACCCACCATAGGCTCTCCCCCAGAGTGTCGGCAAGGCCGAGCGCCATTCGGTTCAACCCGTAAAGCACGAGCATCTCGGGGAAGGTCCAGCCGCGGACTTGCGGCACGTGTGTGAAGATGACGGAGAAAAGCACCAGGGTCAGGGCCTGCTCCAGGAGCACGGTGAGCACGCCAGCGGTATAGTCCACCCGGTACTGCTTCCAGGTCGCGAATTGCAGCCTCAGGGCGGCCAGCGCGAGGGCGAGGTAGTGGGTCATTTATCCTCCTTGCACGTTGAACCGCTGGCGTACTCGTCCGAGGAGGAAGCGGGAGCTTGCAGCAAGCACCAGGAGCCAGAACAGCTGCACCGCCAGTCCGCGGAAGATCTCGCTCTCCGGCATGGACGGCTGCAGCATGCGCGCAGGAAGGTAGATAAAGGCCTGGAAAGGCAGCAGACTGGCTAGAAGGGCGTAGCGATCCGGCAGCAGGTCAATGGGGAAAAATGCCCCGCTCAGGAGCGCCACGACCAGGGCCTTGGCTTCGTTGATCCCCTGCTGCGCGCTAGTGTAGAAAGCCGAGAGGCTCATCAAGAACTCGAAAAAGTAGGCACAGGCAAAACCCACCACCAGGCTCAGGAAGAACCACCCCAACCGCCACTCGCCAGCGCTCCAGGCCCCGGAGACGAACGCTGCGGTGGCGTAGGCCGGCAGCGCCATGACCAACTGTCCGGCCTTCTGCCCTAACCACCGGGCTAGGAGGGCATACTCCAGTTCGACCGGCTGTACCAAGTCGTACACAACGGTTCCCACACGGACGCGCTGGGCAAAGAACCCCCAGGCAGGCCCGCCGGTGAATCGCGCTGCGAGTCGCGCGGTCAATAAGTACAAGTAGAAAGCAGCGAAGTCCCGATCCGCAAATGACCCTGCGGGTACGGAAAGGAAAACCGCGCGCCACAAAAAGTAAAATGCCACCAGGAGCGCCAGCTCTCCGACGACCCAGACCGCGGCCGCTCTACGGTATGCGAGGGCCAGCTGAAATCCGACACGGAGGTTGGCGGTATAAGGGATCATCTCTACCTTGCTCCCCGGTAGACCCGCCGGAGTACCTCCTCGATCGAGGGTTCGTGGGTGGTCATCTCCCTGACCGGGGTTTGTGGAAGAAGGCGCGCAAGCACAGCCGCAGGGGCTCCTCCCCCCTCATGGGCGACGCACACCCAGCCGTCGTGGGTGTAGACCTCCCGTACTCCGCCCAGCCCCTCAAGCCAAGCGCGCACCTGATCCGCCCCGGCTTCGAGCCTTAGCCGGAGCTCGGGGAGTACGCCGTGCTGGGCTCGGAGTTGTCGGAGGGTTCCGTCGTAGAGGACTCGGCCCTCGTCGAGCAGGACGATACGATCGCTCAAGGCTTCAACATCGTCCAAGTCGTGCGACGTCAGGATGACGGTCGTCTGTAGATCAGAGGCCACCTGACGGATAGCGGACCGCAGCAACGCCTTGCTGTCGAAGTCCAGGCCGATGGTAGGCTCATCGAGCAGGAGCACCCTGGGGTGGTGGAGGAAGGCGAGGGCCAAGTCGCACCGGACGCGCTGTCCAAGGCTCAGCTGGCGTACCGGCTGCGAGAGCAACCCCTCGATGCCGAATTGCCGGGCCATGGCACCGATGCGCTGATCCAATCCACTCTGGCTGAGGCGATACACCTTGGCGTGGTAGCGGAGCGACTCCAGCACCGGCAGGTCCCAGAAAAGCCGGGTGCGGTGGCCCATCACCACCCCGAGTTCCAGCTGGTGGGCGGTGCGCTGGCGGAACGGGTCTCGGCCCGCCACAACAACCCGACCCGCCGAGGGGCGGACGATCCCCGCGATGATCTTGATGGTTGTGGACTTGCCTGCCCCGTTGGGTCCGATGTAGCCGACCACCTGCCCCTGCGGGACGGTGAGGCTGATGTTGTCCAGGGCGGTAATTTCCCGGTAACGCGGCTTCACCAGGCTCCGCACGAAGCCCCCGAGGCCACGCCCGGGCTCGAGCACCCGGTAGCGTTTGGAAACCCCCTCCAGGACAATCATAAGCCGGCTGATCCTACAAAAGCGGAGGCCATAAGGCCTCCTCTGAACGGCACCAGCACTCCTTCAGGCTCGCTCCCGCGGCCGGATGCCGCCCGAATGGGCTTGGGGGAGGTTCGTGAAGGAGAGGATGTCGATTTCCCCAGGCTGCACGATCCTTACCGGTGTTTCGACCTCAATCTTGGGCAGATCGTCACCGAAGCCGTGCCTCGTGATGTGCTCGTAGTAGCGGTCCAAGGCCCCGGGCAGGTCGATCCGCGGGGTGTCCTGCTCAAGCCCGGTATCGTCGGACTCGTCCTCGTCTTCGTCAAAGATGCCGTCGGTTAACCCCCCGCGGTTATGCGACAGGATCATGTAGTTGCCGGAGATGTTCAGCCGCGCCATCTTGAAGATGGCGTCGCCCGGACGGACCTCGCCATCCCAGAAAAGGATCGCGCCCCGGTCCGCCAGGTACTTGGCCTTGCGGAATTGGCGCGAAAGCAGCAGATTCGTAGGGTTTTGCAGCGGGAGCGAAACCCCTTCTCCGAGGGTGATCTGCCAGCACAGCCAGGGCTCATCGGTCAGGTTGGTCTCCGCCTTGACCAGCGTGTATTCCCCGGGCTCCGGGATCGGCACCCGCATGACGATAGTGACCCGGTTGACATCAATCGCCCCTGAGACCATGATGGTGCGGCTCTCCATGTCGATGGTAGCCGCCATGTGCAAGTCCTTCGACCTCAGCATCTTTCCCTCCGTCGTGTCTGCAAGGAAACCTAGACCCTAACTCCTCTCAACCCGCACAGCGGCAGAGTTTTCCCAAGTCTGATCTCGCAAGCACTACCGCTGCCAGGAGTACCCAAGATCGATCTACGGCTCTCACCCCCTTTTCGTCTAAGCATAAGTAGTTGTAAATGAGGCGGGAAAGCTCTTGAACCAGGCGGCGGGGATCGCCGAGCCCATCCGTCACACGGCGCCTGCAGTAGCCCCATTCCTCACAGATTGCGGACTTCAAGAGCTGGATCAGGCTGTCGGCCTCGCGCTGCCCCTCTGCCTCCAGATCCTCCAACAGCTCAGCAGCCCGCTCGCTATGGCTTGCGCGTTCGATCCAGCACAGCTGTGCGGTCAGATCCTGGGCGACGTGGCAGAGCCCGAAGACCGCGTGGAGCTCGGACGTTCCGTAGCGCATGAGTACCATGGCGCGCTCCAACTCTTCCTCGGGGAGGTAGTAAGCGCCTGACCGGTGCTGGGTCATCGCACACCTGCCTTCAGCGGGAAACTGACGGCGAAATTCCCCCGAACCGTGAAGGAAGCTGGACGGCTGCCACTGAATTTTTCGATGAGTGCCGGGATGATCACTTGTGCGGCCAGCCTAGCCCCATCCACGTTCTTGGCGGCGGGACCAAGCGTCAAAGAGGCCAGTGGCCCGGCTGCGAAGAGGCCTGGGTGGCCGCTGACCTCAAGCGTGCCGTCCTCCAGGACCGGGTAACGATCGGCGAGGAGCTCGACCTCATCCGGCAGAAGCTGCGTGTCAGGGGATAGGCCGGTCGCCAAAATCACCAAGTCCACATGCTCATCGGCGCCCGATGACAGGTTGAGTTCGAGGCGGCCGCTGGCTGATGCTCGGACAGCCAACACCGTGGCATGACGGTGAACCCGTAAGACGCCCGCTTCTTCTAGGCTGCCCAGCCGCGGCAGGAACTCCAGCATGATGCTGCCACGGGATTCCTCCAGCAACGTACCGACCTTCCGGGCCAGGCTAGGCAGCCGCCGGAACCGCGCAATACCCTCCGTTCGGAAATAAGCCGTGTCGAAATCGGCACACCGGTAACGCTCCTCGCGGCGTAGGATCCACACGGGCCGTGCTCCGGCCTCGAGCGCCCGGAGGATGGTGTGGGCCGCGCTGAGCCCACTACCGACGACGGCGATCGTCTGGCCCGGGTTGAGCGCTGGCTTCGCGTATACCGAACACACCTGCGCGGGATAGCGGCGGGCAGCCTCCGAGAAAACCTGCGGCCACACAGCCTCGCGGTTGCCCGCTGCCAGGATGACTGTCTTGGCCCGGATGACCGGCCCCTCGGCGGTAGCGATCAGATATCCGTCCCGCCCCGGGTCAGGTCTAACCGAGATTACCCGCGCGCGGTAGGCGATCTTGCGGAGCTGATGTACCCCGATCATGTGGGTCGAGTGGCCGATGAACACGTCGAGCGGGACTACGGCGCGCTGGCCCGAGAGGCCCAGCCAGACCTGCTCGCGCTCGAGCGACGTCAACTGGTCGAGGTGAAGACGAGCGAAGTCTAGCATCTGCATGTCGCCGTCCGGGGCGATGTGGTGCTCGTAGGGGCTGCGCATGACCCTTTGCCCGGTGGCGTTCATGGCCTGGAAGAACTGCCCAGCGAGGAAGGAGTGTTTCTCCAGCAGGATCATCCGGCGCCGCAGGCTGGGTACGTGCCAGAGGTGGCAGGCTATGCCGCTGCCAATAATCCCGCCTCCAATAATCACGATATCTGCTGAAGTTGGGGGTAGGTCGGGGCGAACCGCCCGGAGTGAATGATTCACGCCCGGAAAAACACGACCGACTGGACTATCAAGAAGCTCAGGGTCATGCCTGAGCTCTTCGATGCTGTTGCATCGGCGGTTAACTTCCAGCATAGCCTCGAATTTAGATGACTCGGGACTCTTAACAATATAGGTAGAACTACAAACGCCCGGCCTCGGGTGAGCAGGAACCGAGCACGCTTCTCGCTGCAAGGCATGAGCGGCTTTTTTCTTCTGTCCAGCACGAAAACCATGTTTTCTCCTTCCCTTTCGGGACCCCTTACGGGGCTGGTGACGGATATGGGCGGACGCTCCCGTACCGCTCCCCTCGGCCATGTTGCGAACCGGTGCACGTCCCGATCCGTTTCGCGCACACCCCAAAGCTTGTCTGCAACCGGGACTGCCAGGGTCCGGGGCTGGGGAAGCACCCCGGAGTGGGTCTTGAACCTGTTCGCAACGTAGCGACATCAGCGCCTTGTCCATGGGCTCCATCGCTTGGCCTCGTCATAGACGGGCTCCAAGCCCCTGGCTTCAGCCATGGGGTCTACGACCTGCCTGTGCGCCGCGCAGTCAGGACTTACGGGTTGGTTGTCTTTCGATGGGGAGGCGGCCACCGCCTTCCTGCACTTCAGCGCGGACTACTTCCGGGTGCTGGCGAAGCGCTACGGGGAAGACGCCCGCTTCCGCCGGGGGCGGGACTACCTCGAGGCCGATCTCTCCCAGGCCCCCCGCACCCTGCGGGCGGCGAGGAGGCTGGGGCTGGAGCGTTGACTTGTTCAAGGTGGAACGCCATAATGTCCCATATGGGAACAGTGCTCCCCCTCCGCTTCGACGGCTCACCCACTGACGTGGCGAGCGTCCGGGAGGGGTTGCCGGTCGAACTCATCACCGAGGTGGCCCGGCACTACGGCCTCAGCCAGCACGACGTGCTGGAAGCCGCCGGCATCCCCCGCAGCAGCGTCCACCGCTACAAGGGCCTGGGACGCCTGAACCGGGAGCAGTCCAACCGCCTGTACCGGGTGATCTACCTGCTGCGCCGTGCCGAGGAGCTCTTCGGCTCGCCCCAGCTGGCGGCCTCCTGGATGAACAGCCCCAAGGTGTTCCTGCACGGCTCGAGCCCCCTCGCGTACCTGGACACTGAACCTGGCTTCCAGGCGGTGGAGCACCTCCTGGGCCGCCTGGAGGACGGCCTGGTGACGTGAGGGCCTGGCGCATCGCCTCGCGCAGCTACGCCCACACCGCCTTCACCGGGGAAGGGGCAGCCAAGAGCCCCGGACGCTGGAACCGCCTCGGGGTCCCCCTGGGTGTACGCTCGCAGAGCGTCCCGAAGGGGATCGTCCCGGTGGTGTACCTGGCCGAACACCTCTCCACCGGCATCCTGGAGGTGCTGGTTCACGTGGACGACCGGGCTCACCTGGCCGCGTTCGTGGCCATCGAGGTGGAGATCCCCGATCCCCACGTCGAGGAGCTGAGCGAACTGCCCCCCGACTGGCGGCAGTTGCCCGAGCCCTACCCCGAGTCCACCCAGAGGCTGGGCAGCGAGTGGGCCCTGAGCCTGCGCTCCCTGGCCCTGCGTGTCCCCTCGGCGGTGGTCCCCAGCGAGTTCAACCTGCTGCTCAACCCCCGCCACCCCGCGATGAGCGAGGTGAGGGTCGGCCAGCCCCAGCCGCTCTTCCTCGACCCACGCCTGCTGCGCTAGGCAAAAAAGAACCCCCTGAGGAAAAGGACGATCCCCAGAAGGCAAAGAAGGACGGAAGGGTCAGTCAAGGATGACGACCGAAGGGAAGAGAGCCCTCACAAACTCCACAAAACCCCGTTGAAGGGCTTCACTGCGGAAAGTGATCCTATAGGCGGGCTTGAGCCAACCCTGGTCTCCTTCCCATTCGACGAGTCCACCTGCTTTGAAGCCCAGGTAGAGCAACTCCGCAAGCTTCTCGCCGGTGCGCAGATCTGGACAGACAAAAACCTTTTCCATTTTTACCTCCTGACGACAATATTGTATTGTTCAATCTTGACCGCTTCAATCCCCCTCGAGTACCATAAAAAGTGGAAGGGGAAGCCTTTTCCCCTCCTGACCGCAGATGCGCCGGGCTTTCCCGGCCATTTTGCGTTAAGATGGAGCTATGCCTAAAGCAATTCACGAAGGAACCCGAGTTCGCTTCGTTGACACCGATCACCCGGAGGACCTGGCCTGCTTTCTGCGCCACATGGCTGCGTCACTCGGGGAAGAGCCTCTGCTTGATGTTTCAGGCGATACGGTGGTTATCGAATGCCAGACTGCCCCACGGATGCTCGAGTTCCTCGAGGGGTGTCTCAACGGGCGTCTGGTGCCGGTATGGGACAGCAACGGGGCTTACTTCCGCGAGCGCGGCCCGATGAACTAGCCACCAGCCCAAAAAAGAACCTCCCGAAGACAAGGACTATCCTCGGAAGGCAAAAAGGCTTGCCTGCTATGCGACCATGCGGGCCTTGAGCGTCGCCGCCAGGGCGTCCAGATTGGCCTGGGAGACCTCCTCTCCCGCCAGGAAGCGGTCGAGGGTAGAGAGTTCCGCCGCCCCGAGCCCCAGTCGGGCTTTCTCCAGGGCTTCCTCAAGCTCCTCGAGCACGTCTTCCTCTTCGGTTGACGCAACCATCTCCTCCAGCCGTGTGCCGGTCTCCGGGTGTGGAGCCGATAGGCTGAGAATGCGGTTTGCCTCCTCCACAGCGAGAAGGCGCTCGAGGGTCTCCTCATCGACCCCGAGGGCCTGCGCCAGCTCGGGGTGGGTGGGGGCGCGTCCCTTTTCCCCTTCCAGCTCCAGCCGCACCGCCACCAGCTTCTTGAGAAGCCGGTTCTCGCGGTACGTGCCCACGCCGTCCTGGGTCAGCCGCTCCCGGACCTTGCGGTCGAGGGCCACGTTCACCCAGAAGGTGAGGTTCTTGGAGCCGGAGGGGAGGGGCTTCTTCAGCACCTCCACCACTTCACAGAGGAGTTCCTGGGCCAGGTCACGGGCCTCGTCGCCGAGGCGGTGGAACAGCCGGAAGGCCTTCTCGAAGGCCAGGTAGCCGTAGTGCGCCACCAGGGCCTCGAAAGCCTGGCCATCCCCGTGCTTGTAAGCGATGTAGTTCCGCATGACCATCTCCCGCGACAAAAGCCCGAGGCCGCCGACCATCAGCCGGATGCTGTCGTACATGGTTTTACCTCCTGGGAACAGATTACCATGTACGATCAATAAAGTGCAGTGCGTTGTATACTGAGCCTGCCTGCGAAGGCACCAGACAGCCTAGCTGTCGTGGTTTTACTTCCTGCACCAAAGCCCCCCGCAAGGGGGGTTAGGTGCTTAAGGGAAAACAAAAAAGGGGGCCGTAGCCCCCTGTATTTCTATGTGTGCCCTAGCGGTATCTCCGCCCCGCCCACCGGCCCCACAGCCAGGCCAGCAGCAGGCCCACCGCAATTCCCACCCCCACCCCGGCCTTGAAGCCGAAGCCCACCCCGTTCTGCCAGACTAAAGCGACGTGCTCGAGGGTCATCGGGAGATGCTCCAGATCACCACCTGCGCCGTGGAGGGGTCAACCTCACCCGCCGCCAGGTAGTAGCCGCGCGAAGGGTTCAGGGTATCCACGAAGGACGCCACGAAGATTCCCTCCACCTCGTAGGCAGCAACCAGGCGCACAGGCGTGGCCGGAAGGCTAAGCGCCCACCCGCTCGCGAGTTGATTGACCAGGGTGTCGCCCTTTCTCCGGGAGAAGCTGTAGCAACCCACATCCTTTGGCCCCGCGCCCACAAGCTTGACGGCGCGATCCAGCAACCCCTTGCACGCGCCCTCTGCCAGGGGCTTGGCAAAGGGTAGGGGGATGCCCGGCGGGGCTACATGGAAAGCCCTATCGCTGCTCTGCGCCAGACCCAAACCCGTACCCATTGCCGCGATCACCAGTCCGATCAAAATAGGCTTTCTCATCTTCCGAACAGTCCTCCTTTCTTACCCATTCCAAGATACCGGCTCACCCGCCGCACCCACGACTCCAGCGCCGCGATGCGGCTCTCCGTCGAGCGCCGCATGAGCTCCTCGGCTTCCTCCAGCCGGTTCTCCACCTCCAGCAGTATCCGCCCCCGCTCCTCGTCCATCCGTGCCCGGAGCTCCCGTATCTCCTTCTTGCCCGGAGGCGCGGACTTTTCCTCGGAAGAGGAAGCAGGCGCGAGGGTGTCTACCCTATGGCTCACCTTCAGGGCCAGGTCGCGGGCCTCCCGTGCGGCCTCCCGCAACGCCCGAAGCCCTGGGGCCATCCCCCCCAGCCGGGTCTCGGTGCGGTGCAGGCCCGCCTCCAGCCGGGCCACTGCCCGGCGAAGCTCCTCGACCTCGGCCTCGAGGCGTCCGATCTTCATCAGCGCCGCCCCCAGGGTCAGGGCCTCCTCGCTCGGCAGGGGGAGGTACGCGGTCCCACCCAACTCCGGTTCCTCGTCCGGTTCGTCCGTCCGGTGTACGGGGCGTGAACCCCGTCCCACCAGGGGATCGTCCGGCCCCAGGACCTCCGTGAGCTCCCTCGTCCGACCGGCGGCTTCCTCTTCGGACGCCCGGACGGCCTCGAGGGCCTGCCGCCGTCCGACCGAACGTTCGGGGTCATAGAAGTTCATGGCCGCCCGTATCCGGGCCTCGGCTAGTGCCCCGTCCGGTTCCTCCCCGAACACCGTCCGGTAAGCCTCCATCCACTTCTTCCGAATACGGTTCTGAGAATCCTCGGAAGAGGAAGTCAGGCTGTCCGCCCGGTCATCCGGGCTTGGGGGGGCACTCTTGCCCCCTTGTTCCTGTTCGCCCTCCGGTTCAGGTGGCAAGACGCGCCCGACCTCCACCAGCCGACCCCCCGGCCCCTCGATCAGGGGATCGGACTCGTGGTCCGGGTTCCAGGGGCGCACCGCCTCCAGCGCTTCCACCCGGCTCCTGGCCTCACCCCGCTCCATCAAGCCCATCGCCCGGCGCACCCGCGCCTCGAAGAGGCCATCCACCCCCCCAAACACCTTCCGGTACGCCTCCTTCCAGCGTGTCCGGGTCTTGCCGGACAGGGGGGTGTCCACCCTGTCCTTTGGGGGTGTCCCACCCTGTCCCTCCACCCTGTCCCTACCCTGTCCACCCTGTCCTTCAGGGGTGTCCACGGACAGGACAGGGGGGGTGTCCAGGGGGTGTCCATCCTGTCCCTCCACCCTGTCCATCACAGGGGGTTCAGCGCCTTTTTCTCTCGCCTGCACGTCTTTTTCGCTATCTTCGCTGGACATTTTCGACTCACCGCCATCTGTGATTTTTCTCGTCCTCAAGCGGTTTGGACAGGGGGTGTCCGGGGGGTGGGGAAGTCTGTAATACATAGGCACATTTCAGCAGTTTCGGGTGTCCAGCCCCGACCTGTCCTCCAGGGTGTCCACCCTGACCTGTCCGGGGTGTCCTATCGGGACACCCCCCACCAGATTCCAGCCACATAGCCCACCACCATCCCGATGATCCAGCCCCACCGTTCGCTCCGGCCAGCGGCCAGGGCCAGCAGTTGCGAGGCCAGCAACAGGCCGACCAGGGTGTACGCGCTCAGGGTGAGGGCGAGCCCGCCCAGGAACCAGCCCACGCCGATCCCTACCCCAATGAGCATCCTGTCCGGCAGCAACCGCAGGGCGGGCAGCAGGGCCAGCCCCACGGTCACCGGCAGGGTGGGCGCTTCCATCGCCGCCATCACCACATACCCCAGGTAGACCAGGCCCGCCAGTACCCACAGCGTCCATTCGCTCGTCCGTACAACCAGGACCGGGACTCGCTTGCCCGCCTCTATCCGCTCCTGTTCCTCCTTCACAGCACCACCACCTTCCCGTCCGCCTCCAGGCGGCTGACCCTCGTGATCCCTTGCGCCTCTCCCTGCACCAGCCGGAAGGCCACGTCCCGTCCGGTGGGCACGGAGAGGGTGGCCCATCCCTGGGCCACCACTTCACGGGCCACCAGCACCCGCCCTTCCAGGCTCGCTGGCGGGGGGTCGGCGTAGGTGGGCACCCCCACCGCCTCCTGGGGCAGCATCCACGCCTCGGCCAGACCGCCCTTCGCCGGGTCGAGCCAGGCCGCCGTGACTTCTACGCTCACCCGCTTGCGGGAGAGGGCCAGGGCTGTCCGTCCACCCTTCTTCAGACTGGCCTCCGTCCGGCCCTCCTGGTAGACCAGCCCATCCCGTCCGGCCTGTCCGACCAGGATGATCGCCCCGTCCGGCAGGTCCACCCGGAAGCTGTACGGCTCCGTACAGCCCGTCCAGCTTCCCGCCGTCCGGTTGTCCTTGATGGCCTCGAGTCGGACACAGGCCCCCTCGAGCGCCCCCGTCACCTCCACCAGGGCGGCAGGCTGGAACTCCCCGGCCACCCCTGAGATCACGTCGCATCCAGAGACCAAGAGGGCCAGCAAGGCCCCCCCGAGAAGCACAGACTTTTTCACCGCTGCCTCCTAGAACTCCAGCCTGTACCCCACCCGCACCGTGAAGTCCGTCCGGCTGGCCGTGGCGTTCTGGTAGCGGAAGCTGAAGCTGCCCGGCTCACCGGCCACCAGCCCTTCCGTACCCCGCACCCCGAGTTCCACGAAGGGGTTGGAGCTCGAGGTGAAGCGCACCCCCCACTCGCTGCCCCTGTTTCCGCTTCCGGGGAAGGCCACCAGCCGGTAGTACCCCCCGAGGCTGCCGAAGTCGGCCCCCCAGTCCAGCCGCCCTTCCAGCAGGCTGTAGGGCTCCTCCCCCTGGTAACGGTAGTAGCCCACGCTGGGGGTCACCGCCCCGAAGCGGTAGCCCGCCCGGACAAACAGCAGGTTGCGGGAGAGGTTGCCCTCGTGAAACCCGGCCCCCACCCCGGCCTCCGCCACCACGCCGGGGATCAGGCCCCCGTCCGGCTCGTGCACGATCCGCACCACCCCGAAGGCCGAGTCGCCGTACCCCAACTCCAGCCCCAGGGCCACCCCCTCGAACAGCCGATACCCGGCCCGGCTCTCCGACAGCCCGCCCTGGGCGCGGTGCTCGAGGGTGAGGCCGCCCTGTTCAGCCCGCACCTGCACCCCGTCCGAGGTCAGCCGACCGTCCAGCCGGACGCCGTTCGCCTCACCCCGGACGAACACCTCCCCGTCCGGCTCGCCGTTCGAGAGTCCGACCGAACCCCCCACGGTGAGCTTCGGACGGCTCTTCCCCTGCTTCTCCAGGGCGTCCACCCGTCCGCCAAGGTCGAAGACTTTCTTGTTCAACTCCCCCTGGGCGGCCTGGGAGCGCTGCTCGAGGTCGCGCACCACCTGCTCCAGGGCGTTCACCCGGGCGGTCAGGGCCCGCAGCCCATCCTCGCCCCGCTTGATGAGGTTCTCCAGAGCTCCTACCGAGCCGATGATCTCGCCAATCTCCTCCCGGGTCACCATCTGGCTGGACACCTGAGCCAGTTCCTCCGCCAGCCCCTCCACGTTCTTGCGGGTCTCCTCCAGGTTGGCCTTGACCTCGGGGTAGTCCCCCATCGCCTCCTGCACAATCCGCAGGCCCTCCCGCAAGTCCTCGATGGCGGCCAGGGCCTCCTCCAGCCGGGCCTGGGCGTCCTGGTTCAGCGCCTCCCGTACCCGCCGCGCCACGTCGTCGGCGAAGGCCAGGTACGTGCGGTAGAGCATGGCGGCAACCTGGTAGCGGGTCATGTACTCCCTCCCCCTGAACGTGCCGTCGGGGTAGCCCTGCACGATGCCCTTCTGGTAAAGAAAACGGATGTCCTCCAGGGTGGGAGGAACATCCTTGAAGGGGGCCTGCTGCGCCAGGGCCAGCCCTAGACTGGCACTCCAAACAGAAACAGCGGTTTTTGCCAACAACCAACGTTTTTCTCGCAAAGGCATAGCAATAACATATTACCTCATTTTTGTACAATATTCCTGCAAGTCCACCACCTGCCCCCGGTAGACCTCGCCGCCCATGATGCCGCTGGCCTGGGCCAGGTAGCTCACGTAGGGCTCCCCCCGCATCCACTCGATGCCCACTCCCTGAGGCCTCCTGCCGTAACCCTCCAGCCCCGGAATCTGGTAGGCCGTCCCGTTCACCCGCACAAAGCCCCCCGGCTCCACCGGGAAGGTGCCCTGGGGCTGCCACACGGTGCGCTCGAGCCAGGGCCGGATGCGGGCGGTGACCTCCTCGCCCGTCTTGCGGATCTCGAACAGTCGGGGAGAGATGCTGGCCTCGGTGCACCAGTTCCACCCGCACTGCGTCCCCGAACCGCTCCCCCGGTAGCGGCCTTGCAGGTCGTAGATGTAGTACCCCCGCCAGCCGCAACCGAACCACCCGCAAGTGGCGGCGTACTCCACCGAGCGGAAGGTCTCCGTCCCCGTGCCGGGGTCGAAGCTGAAGGTGTGGTTGTTGCCCAGCGTGCCGGTGTACCGCCCTGTCCGGCTGGTGTCCACCCCCACCTCCACCGTGGTAGTGATGGAGCGCAGCGTGCAATCCCCCCGCACCGTCCCGCTCCCCTCCACCAAAGAGAGGGTCTCCCCGTTGTAGATGCGGTAGGGGTCATACCCCTGCGCCCGCACGTCCTGTACCTGGCCGTTCCAGACGTGGTTGAACAGGTAGCTGCCGCTCTGGGGGTCGCCCAGGTAGCGCTCGGTGACCTGGAACTCCACCCGTGCGCTGAGGCTGCCCGTCCAGCTTCCCTCTACCCAGGTGCGCCCCGTCCTCGGCCCCGAGAGGCCCATCCACAGGGCGATGTGGTCGTTCTCGGCCCACCCTGGATCGTATATGAGCCCCAACCCCCGCAGGGCGATGCCCTCCAGGCTTCCCCCCTGTCCCACGATGAAGCCCACCGGCTGCTTCACGCTGCCGGGGAGTACCCGGATGGGGACATTGGCGCTGCCGCAGTATTTGCGGGCCTCCTCCTGGGGGATGTAGAAGGTCGTGGCCCCGGCGGTACGCCACTCCCGCAGCCTGAGCGCCCAGGGGGTGATCTGGGGCACCACCAGGTGCAGTTCCCCCGGTGCGTTCAGCACGCCCCTCAGTCCGGCCAGGTCGTTCAGGCTGCCGCCGGTGGTCTGGGCCAGGCCCACCCCCAGCAGCGGGATCAACCACCATCCTCTCATGGCATCACCTCCCGCGCCCCCTGCTGCAAGGCGTTGAGGGAAAGCGCCTTGCGGAAAAGCTCACTGCCCCCCTTGGGCATCTCCACCACCGTGATCTCCGCATCGCTGAAATCGCCCCGGGCCGACAGCAGGATGTAGTCGTGCCGGTAGCCCCGCACGATGAGCACCCCGGCGACCCCTTTCGTCCCGAGCTCATAGGAGCGGCTGTCCCGCAGGCCGCCGTAGAGGCCCAGCCCGGCCCATCCCTGCTGGAACAGCCCGCCCACCCCCTGCACCGCATAGAGCCGCATCTGCACCGGCGCAATGGCGTAGCAGAGGCCCGAGCACGCCGGGGGGTAGCGCTGATCCCGGTTGAGGTAGCCCTTCACCAGGTAATCCCGCAAGATGGCCCGCACCGGCTCGGCCAGGCCGGTGACCAGGCCCTCGATGAACATGGGCTGGCCCCCGTTCACGTCGTTGGCCAACCCCTTGATGTAGTTGGTGGCCTCCGCCTCCCGCCACAGCAACCAGCCCAGCGCCCCACCCCCGATTGTCCAGGGGATCATCACCGTGAAACGGCTCTGGGCGATGGCCGGCTGGCCGCACAGGTCGGCGCTGGCGGTCAGGATGTACTGACCGTTCATGGAAAAGTTCACCGGCAGGCTCACGCTGCCCGTGCTGGTCTGGCTCCATTGCCAGGAAGTGACCCAATCCCCCCACCGGCCCTCCTGCTTCAGCGACAGGGTGAGTCGTTCCGCTGTGGCCCCGGCCCGCACGGTAATCGTCACGGTTGTGGGGCCGGTCACCCCGCCCTGGGGATTGGTCTCGATGCTGAGGGTGCAGGCCCACCCCAGCCCCCAGAAAGCCACCGCCGCCAATGCCAGACGTCTCATGTGCGGCCTCCCAGATTCCAGAGTTGCTCGAGGTAGTACGCCACCTGCATCCCGATCTCCGGGCTGGCGAGTACCGTCCACAAACCCTTGCTGTTCACCACAAAGTACCTCCGGTCAATCAGGAGCATTCCCCGGCCCCGCAAGCCCTTGAGATAGCGCACCTCCATCCCGGTACGCACCCACCCCGGCAGGCTCCCGCTCACCAGGACTCGAGTCCGGCTGGGCAGGACACGGGCAAAGGCGGGGTCGGGCAGGTCGCCGATCACCAGGGCGTCTTGCCCCCCTACGCTGCCTACCCATCCCACCGCCTGGGCAAGACTGGGGGTCTGGAAGAGGATCTGCTGTTGCTGCTGGGCCAGCCCCATCCCCAGAAGAAGAAGCAGTGCGAGCAGCCTCACTTGACCTCCCCCCTGCGCTGGTTGGCCGACCTGATCTGATCCACCAGCAACCGCCCCCAGGTGAGCACCTGGCGCAACGTCGGGCCCTCAAGCTGCCACCAGGTGGGCATATAGACCGCCTGGTTATCCAGGATCACCAGGGGCAGCCCGGTGCGCCCCACCACCCCCAGCGGCTCGTTCTCGTTGCTGCTTGCCACCACCTTCACGAAGCTGGCGAGCTCGGGGTTCGTCGTCCACCCCCGGAACCACACCATCTGCTCCTGCGGCACGACGGCGAAGATCTGCGGGCGGTTCTGCTTGCGGGTGGGGTCGCTGGTTCTGAGCCAGCCGTCCAGGTAGCCGATGACCGGCTGCAACGACTGCACGTCCCCGATCAGGAGCACCTCCCTCGAGCGCGACAGCCGGGCCTCCACGTCGTTCTGCCAGTCTGCCGGGTAGATCATGTCCTTTGGCAGCAGGCAGGTGATCTTGAGGCTGCACAGCCCGTTCCGCAACAGGTCGTAGGCGGTCTTGAAGTCCTTCGCATCAATCGCCAGACTTCCTCCTCCGAGGAAGAGGCAGAGCACGGGTAGGTAGATCCAGCGCATCGTTCACCTCAGCAGGATGTTGTAGACCTCCGGCCCGAAGCCGGGGATGCTGACCCCGCTCACCCCCAGCCCCGGCGTTCCCCTGACCCTGGGAATCTCGTAGCCCTCGGGCACGCTCACCCAGCCCCAATAGGTGCGCTCGCCTGCGAAGGGGAGCACGTAGGGCGCTACCGGGATGGGCCGGGGCCAGTCCAGCGCCCCCGAGAGGGAGATGAAGGGCGGGGTGGGCAGCAGGCTGACCTTGATCCGCACCGGCACCCACCAGTAGAAAAGGGCCCGCATCCCCAGGGAGGCTGCCACCCCCAGCGGATTGCGGTCGGCACGGAAGTCCGGCACCGTGCTCACCTCGGCCCGGTTCCACACCTGGAAGAAGCTCAGGTAGCCGAAGCGCTCGTAGATGTAGGGATTGGAAGGGGGGAACCACCGCTTGAGCTCCTCCAGCCGCCAGGCCCCCGGGGCGTTCTTGCTGTTGATGAAGAGGTCACGTCCGACCAGCTTGCTCCCCTCGTCGGCGGCGGCCAGGGCCAGCAGGGCCCGCTCCATCACCTGCTCGTCCATCCCGCCGATCAGCCCGGAAAGCTGGTTGCTCACCGGGGCCAGGAAGGGCAGCCGGGCCAGGCCTCGCACCGCCTGGTAGTAGTACGCCGTCCCCGCCAGCCGTTCGGCCTCCGGGAGGCGGGGCAGGGCTTGCCGTAAGGTGCTCACGATGCCCTGGGCCTCGCTCACGAGGTTCTGGGGGGTGAGCCCGTCCAGCGTTCGCATCACCGGCGTCACCACCGCGCCCCCCTCGAGGACGTGCGCCTGCCAGGGCATGGGGGCAAAGACCCTGAGCTTTGTGGGGTTAGACAGGTCGGTGGGTACTCGAGGCCGCAACGCGGTGAGCACATCCTTCTGGTAGTCCGGGTAGTAGGCGCTCACCGCGTGGGCGATGCCGTCCGAGACCCGCTTCTGCGCCTCGGCGTCGTTGAACCACAGGGGCTCACCCCCCTCGTACCCCGGCGTGCACCAGGAGAAGCCGATAGCGTCAATGTCAATGCAGAAGCCGGGGACGTACATCAGGGGCAGGATTTGCAGGCTGAGGTCGTCGCAAAACTCCTCGTTGTCTAGCTGCGGAATGGGCCAGTAGGCATCCAGCATGTGCTGGCCCTGGGCGGCGGGCTGCGGCCACCCCAGGCCGGGATCAAACCCCTGAGGCACAATCCCCGAGGGCGTGTCCACCCGCACCTCCGGCAGAGGCGGGTTGAGGTCAGGCCCCTTGAGCCCGGCCCAGCAGTACACCGCGTAGAGCGCGGGGTTGTTGAGCCGGGTGATGGCGTGCCAGTAGTAGCGCTCCTCGAACCTCTGCCAGGCCCTCCGTAGGTCGCGGGCCACCTCCTGGGTGGTGGCGAGGTCGCTCATCGGCAAGCGCCACTCGTGGGCCACCGCCGGTTTGCCCCCCTCCTTCGCGGCCTGGTGCTCCTTCCAGCGGTCGGCCCGGATGACCTCTATGAAGGGCCACTTGAGCAGGGTGAGTCGGTCCAGCCGGTAGTCCGGTGCGCTCACCAGATAGCGCGTGGTCTCGGGGTAGCGCGGGTCCTGGGCCAAAGCAGACCCCAACCCCAGAAGAATGAAAACGGCCAGCATCCATCGCATCAATCCCACCTCCCCAGTCGCAAGCCCTCGGGTTCACCTCCCGCGAGCAGGGTGTCCAGGGCCTCGGCAAAGTCGGGGTACAGCACGAACTTCCCCTTGCCCCGCACCTCCAGGCACATGGCGAAGGACGGGCGGCTTCTGCGCTTCCCCTCCACCGGGTCGCCCAAAATGGGCAGCAGCACCGGGTTCTCCAGCAGGTCCAGGATGGTCTCGCCGTGGGCGGTGGCCACCACCCGCACCCCCCGGCGGCTCGCGGTAAGGCACTGGAAAACGTCCTCGTTGTAGCCGATTTCGTCGGCCACCACCACCTCGGGTGAGTGGTTGGCGATGGCCTGGTAGATGACCCAGCCCTGGTTCTTGGAGGGCGGGTCGGGCACCTGCAAGCGCCGGGCAGGGGAGATGCCGGGGTGGGTGAGCTTGCCGTCCCCCCCGATCTCGTTGCTGGTGTCCACCACCGCCACCCGTGGCCCGTAGCGCCCGGCCAGGATACGCACGATGTCCCGCAGCAGGGTGGTCTTGCCGGTGCGGGGCGGCCCCACCACCAGCAGGGAGCCGGTCTGCTCGAGCCAGGGCCGCAGGGCCTCGGCCACCCCCATCACGAAGCGCCCGATGCGGATGGTCACCCCTACCGTCTCCCCATAGGCGTCCTGGATGCGGGAAATGCGGTGCAGGGTGCCCTCCAGGCCCGCCCGGTTGTTCTCCTTGAACCCCCCCAGCCGGTGGGTCAGGTAGGAGAGGTCGTCCTTGCTCACCGTGCGCCCCTCCAGGACGTAGACCTGATCCGCTGCGGTGTAGATGAGGGGCTTGCCCAGATCCAGCACGATCTCGTCCAGGCTGTCCCGGTGCCCCTCCACCTCCACCCGCACCCACGGCGGCAGGCGTTCCATCAGGCGGGCGAACTCCTCGGGGAAGCGCTCGTGTACCCGCACTAGGCTTTTCTGTTCTGCTTCAACCACCGGTACACCCATAGCACGTCCCTCACATACTTCTGCGTCTCGGGGTAGGGAGGAATGCCCCTGTACCTACGCACCGCCCCCGACCCGGCGTTGTAGGCCGCCAGCGCCAGCCGCCAGTCCCGGAAGCTGTCCCATAGCTGCCGCAGGTGCCGCGCCGCTCCCCACAGGTTCCACTGGGGGTGCGAAAGCCGCTCCCTCGAGATGCCAATCGCCCTGCCCGTCGCGGGCATAATCTGCCCCAGCCCCACCGCCCCGTCGGGAGAGACCGCATCCGGGCAGAAGCGGCTCTCCACCCACACCAGGGCGACGAGCAAATCCGGGTCCAGCCCGTACCCCCTGGCGTAGTAGGCCGCCCACCCCGCCAGGTCAGGGGGGATGCGACCGCAAGCCAGCCCCCACGAGCACGAGGCCAGAACCAACAGGGCTAGCAGTCGGGCCATTCCACCTCCAGGTACTCCAGGAACAGCCCCGCTATTTGAGGGTCAAATTGCGTCCCGGCCCCCTGCCGGATTTCACGGCGGGCCTCCACCGGGCTCAATGCCTCCCGGTAAGGCCGCCCGGATCGCATGGCATCGTAGGCGTCCAGCACCGCCATGACCCGCGCGGAAAGGGGGATTTCCTCTTTTCCCCTTCCGAGGATGTACCCTTTCCCGTCCCAGCGCTCGTGATGCATCAGGGCTACGTCCTGCGCCGTCCGGCTGTATCCGTTCTTCGAGGCATGTTGCCAGGACAGGGCGACGTGAGAGCGCAGCACCTCCAGTTCGGACGCCTTGAGCGGACGCCGCAGCAGGTCGTAGCGGGGCAGGTACAGCTTGCCCGCGTCGTGAATCTGTGCCGCGTCTACGAACTCGCCCCACAGGCCGAAGCGGGTCGCCGCCCAGGAAGCCAACCACAGCAGCCGCTCGGAGTGGCCGCAGTTTTCCAGGGTGATCTCTCCTTGAGGGATGATGTAGCCCCTACCGGTTTGCAGCAGCATCGTTCTCCTCTTCCGCCACTATCCCGTAGCTGCCGGTCACATCTCCCGGAACCATGCGGTAGCCGGATATCTGGGTTGCGTCGTTCGAGCTCATCCGCTGCATCAGCAGCACCATCCGGGATAGCGCCGCTCGGGTAGCCCGTAGCTCCTCCAAAGCAGCGGCCTGCCAGAGCACCAGCACCCCCAGCAGCAAGAGCACCATGCCGAACTCGATCATGCTCCCCCGCAGGAGAAACGCCCCCGGCACCACGCCCGAGAGCCCCACGATCACCCCGACCCAACCTGCAATGCGTACAAATCGCTCCATACTCACCTCAAAAACCGTGCGCCGAGGCGCTGCACCAGCCCGTCAATGCGGTAGGGGCGGCCCACCGCGTAGGCGTCCACGAACTGCCGCACCAGGGCGGCTACCTGGGCAGGGTTCTCCTCCAGCCGGTAGACCGGCAACCCCATCCGCACCTCACGGATCAGCGCCACCCGGCGATCCACCACGGCGTAGTCGCCACGTGTGTAGGCTATCAATCTTGCCCCCGTCCCCTGGAGGATGGAAGCCCAGGGGAGGTAAGAGGCCCCGATCTCGGCGGTGTCCCCCCGGGTGAGGATGTAGCCCCTGGCCCCCCGCTCCGCCACCGCCACCCGGTAGCCCTCGGCTATTGAGCGGTCGTCAAAGACCGCCATCTCCAGCAGCACCTCGCTGCGGGCGGTGGCGACCAGGCGGGTCACCTCGGCTTCCGATAGCACGGGCTCGCCCTGGGCAACCACCAGGGCGAAAAAGAGCAGGACTCCCAGGCTACGCCGCATCCGCCACCCCCACCGCCCGCGCGATCCGCTCGGCTTCCTCGCCCTCGGCCAGAAGGGTCACCCACTCCCTCCCGTAGCGGTACAGGCGGTAGCCCTCCCCGGCCACTCCGACCAGACAGTGCTGCAACATCTCGTCCCACACCACCCAGGTGGCGTTCTCCAGGAGCCGCCAGAACTCCCGTGCCTCAAGCCCCTCGAGTCTCATCGCCCAGCGCCTCCAACGAAACCGCCACCCGCACCCGCCCCTCTTCCGTGGGGAGCCGCCTGGCGAACTCCCTGATCACGGTCTCGGCCTCCTCGGGGTTCATGAAGACCTCGGCCTGGCCGTCCACTCCCTGCCGCCGGGCCCACTCCCGCACCCGACACCAGCGCACCAGGGCCGCCACGAAGGGCTTCTCCAGCGCCTCCAGCCCCTTGCTGGTGAGGTTGAGGGAGAGCGCTTCTTTGCCTTTCACCTCCAGCCAGCCCTCCCGCACCCAGGCGGTCTCGGGCGGAGGGAAGCCCTCGGGCAGGACGAAGCGGAGGCCCGTGGTGGTCTTCTTGTGGTAGTAACGCTGGAAGACCGGCATCACAGAGGTCAGGCGGCGGATGTATGCCTCGAGGCTGCGCGGGTCGCTGGCCTCCTGGGCCTCTGGCAGAGGTTCGGTGACCTCAGGCTCAGGACGGCTCCTTGTGGGCGCTGCTTCCCCGGAAAAGGGAGCAGGCCGGGGCTGGGGTTCGGTGTAGGGGGCTGGGACCCTGCTCGTCTGCGTGGGGACCGTCCGCGTCGGGACGGCTTTGCGGGCCTTCTCGTACAGCCCGTGCAGGGGGTGTTTTTTCTCCCACATCCCCCCCAGGTAGGTTCGCACCGGCGGCTTGCCGTCGAGGATCACCACCGTCTCGCCCTTTTTGACCTCCCGCATCTCCTCGGCGGACAGCAGGAAGCGGGCCTCCTCCCGCTCGCCCTCCCCCTCGCTGCCCGAGAGGAAGCCGCTCTTGGAGGAGCTCCTGGAGTAGCCCACCACCGTCTCGTAACCCAGGGTGCGGGCCAGCCACTTGCGGTCTTCTTCCGAGAGCCGCTCGAGCAGATACACCTGCTGCCCGAACGTTCCCTGGATGCTCTCCCACACGTCCCGCCCGTACACCGAGCGCCCGTTGGCGAGGTTCTGGACGCTGATGTGGAAGGCCGCTCCCTTGGAGCGCATGGTTTTCAGGTTGTCTTCGATGCCGGGGAGCTTGCCAAAGGCGGTGAACTCGTCGAGGTAGACCGAGGTGAGGGTCTTGAGTGTTCCCCCGTTCCGGGCCGCTGCCCTGTGGATCTCCCGATCCAGGATGCGCTTCACCAACCACAGCAGGGCCGTGGCCTTGCCCCCTTCCAGGTGCTCCTGGGGAATCCCGATATACAGCAGGCTGGGCTCGCTGAAGAAGCGCTCCCAGGGAATCGCTCCCCTTCCCGGCAGGCTCGCGGCGTCCAGGTAATCGTTCTCAAAGAGGGCCAGCTTCCCCGCCAGCCCCGCCACCACCCCGGCGATGATGTCCTCGCGGGTCTGGAGCACCGCCCCGATGCGCTCCTTGAGGTGCGGGCGCACCTCGGCATAGGCCTTGATCTCCTCCTTGCCCTGGCGCAGCAGGTCGAGGATGTGCCGCAGGGAGTAGCGCCCTTCCTGCCCCTCAATCCAGATCAGCCCGGCCAGCAGCATCCGCTCGAGGTTGGCGTAGAACTCCGCCCCCCCGTCGGCCAGGCGGGGCACGATGATGTCCGCGATGTTGCTGGCTTCCTGGGGGTTCTCCGCACCTTCCAGCAGGGCAATGCGGGCCGAGCCCGGCGCGAAGGGCGTGTAGGCATACACCGCCCGCCCGAAGTGGCTGTAGTAGCGTATCGCCTCCATCAGCCCGCCCTCGTCGGGCCACTTCAGGTCAAACACGATGGCGCTCCAGCCGTCCCGCGCGTCGAGCAGCAAGTTGGGCTGGTAGTAGCCGGTCGTTTTGCCCCCGCCGGGCTTGCCCACCACCAGCGTCCCGGTGCGCCGCTCCATCGAGGGCACCCTGAGCGGCTTCCCCTCGAACAGCCCGTACCAGCCGGTGCCCTCCCCTAAGTAACCCTTCAGGTCGCTGGCGCTGGCCCACCGCCCCTGCCCCGGCAGCTTGCGCGGGCGGTGCGGGCGGATCAGGAAGGGGATCATCCCCAGGACAAACCCCCCGGCCACCACCATCCGCAGGGTGTCCAGGGGCAGGGCCTTCTGCCACAGGCCGTTCATGACCTCCGTGCAGTTGCCGGTCAGGTCACCGTAGCAGCGCAGGATCAGCTCGGCAGGGCTCGACGCCTTCAGCGCGGCTCCCCACCCCGCCCGCAGCATCCCCTGGGCCACCTCCAGCGCGGCCTGCCATCCAACCCCGAAGGCCAGGGCCAGGGTGGAGAGCATTACCAGACCTCCCAGAAACCGCAGGAGCTTCTGGGAGGTGGGCACTTCGAGCAACGACTGCCGCCGGGTCACGCTCATAGCCGCTCCGCCAACCTCCGGGTGGCCGCATCCAGGGTGCCGTAGACCCGCTCGAGCACCCGTCCATCCACCTCAAGCTGCCACAGGCCCACCTCCTTACCGGCCCGGCCCGGGCTCTCCAGCACCGCCTCCACCGCCCGCACCACGCAGTCGTGGTTCTGGTGGGTGAACCAACGTCCTACCAGTTGCTTTCCTTCGATCAAGTCCGATACGTTCAACATATCTCCCTCACGTTAGCTATCGCTGGACGCTGGAGGCAGACCCCGTGGCGAGGGGTTGGGCAGTTCCCGCACCGGCCTCCACTCGCCCTCAATCACGTCATCCCCGTAGCGCTGGATAGAAGAAGAATAGGGCTGCATCTCGTAGGCCGCCGGGCGGGGCAGCGATCCGCCTCCGGCGGGCAGGGCCCCAGGGCTTCCACCGGCGGGCAGGGCCCGTTCTCCTGGCAGTACAACGGTACGCTCCGTACCGGCTCCTCCACCGCCCCCTGCACGCCCGGCGTAGATCCGTCCGCCCAGGCTCGAGGTGCCGAGCATCTGGCGCACGCCGGTAGCAACGAAGCCCCCGACGAAGCTCATCGCCACCCGCTCGACGTTGAACAGGATGTAGGCCGCCGCCGCCATCCCTGCCAGCAGCAGGATGATCCCCAGCAGCCAGGCCGTGATCACCGTCTGCAAGGCCTGCAAGGCCAGGCTCAGGTCGGTGCGTACCGCATCGAACTTGGCCTCCAGCGCACAGAAGGGATCGACAATAAGGCACTTTTGGGACTGCTTGGCCTGCTCCAGCGCATCCTCGCTTTTCTCCTTGACCGCTTCCAGCCGATCCACTGCCTGATCCACGTAGGCGTTGACCTGGTTGACCGGGCGGTTGATACCGATCTCCACCGCCGCCTTGAACCCCACCGGCAGCAGAACCACGATGAGCAGGGCCCCCATCATGGCCGCCACCCACTTGCCAAACCAGTCTGCCGCCGAGCCCTTGGGGAAGACCAGCAGCGCCGCCGCCAGCGGGAACAGCGCCACCCCCACCTCCACCGTGAACGAGGCCACCACGATCAGGATGAAGAAAAACAGCATCAGCGGAATGAGCAGCAGCGTGGCCCAGTTGAGGTATTGCAGCACCTTGGACGAGCCCGCGCTGGTGCCCGAGGCGACGGATCGGGTCGTAGCGTTCTTGGCCGCATTCTCGGCGGTTTTCGCGGTCATTACCTTGACCGCCCCCACCGCACCCATGAAGGGTACCACCCGCATCGCCAGCGCATCGAGGCTATCCCCCGCATCGGACAGGGTAGCCGCCACCGAGTCGGTGCCCCGCTCCCGCGCTGCGGTCATGGCCGCATCCAGGGTGTTCCCCACGAACCCACTCGTCCACAGCGAGAGCATCAGCCCTGCCACCGCCAGCCGCACGAAGGCCCCCTTGATGGCCTCCAGGCCTCCGCCCAGGATGCCCTGCACGATGCCGTAGACGAAGCCCAGCATCACCAGGGCCAGTGCCAGGGCGGAAATCCCCCGTTCCAGCCGGGCTATGTCGCGGCTGATGCTGTTGAGCCAGCGCGAGATGTCGAAGACGGTCTGAAGCAGGTTTTGCTGCTGTGCCGTGCCGCTGGGGGGCGGCACCTGCGGCTGCTCGGCCAGGGCCGGCCCGCTCACCAGCAGCAGCACCAGGGTCAACAGAACAGGAATCCAGCGCACAAAAGCCCTCCTATGGACGCAAGCAGGTGATGTTCCCATCCGCCCCCGGCCCCAGCACCCCATCCGGGCAGGCCACCGTGCGGGAGAGGGTTGCCAGCATCCGCAGGTTGGCGGTCTGGCTCTCGGCTTCCTCGCTGACCTGGGCCATCGTGCGCTCAACCTCGGCTTTCCAGGATTCGATCTCGTCGGCGCGACGCTCGAGCTCAATCTCAATCAGGTTGGCGATTTGCCGTGTGGTGTAGGCCTGCTGGGCGGCGCTCTGCCGCACCGCCCCCACCACGTCCTGGGTGTTGGTGAGGTTCTGCCGCATGATCTTGGCCTGGGCGTCCACCAGGATCTCCAGCACCTCCCGGGTGGAGTTGGCCTCCCGCGCCCGCCGCACCACCTGCTCGGCCTCCCCCTCCTGCGAAGGCAGGGGGTTGGTCACCTGGAGCGCCTTGGCCAGGTCATCCTGGGTCTGGTTGGTGGCGGCTTCCACCTGCTTCTCCGCTGCGGCGTTGTTGGCCTCTACCTTGGTTCGTAGCTGGAGAAGCTGCTCCTTCCGTTGCAGGCTGCCGAGCTCGGCCATCAGCAGGTTGGGGTTGAGCTTGATGGCCTCCACCGCCCACCACGAGGGGCTGCCGTTGGGGTAGGGGTTGTTCCTGATGGCGTCCACCTGTTTTTCCCGCACCCGGGTCATCCAGTTGGACACCTTCGCCACCATCTGACGGTAGCTGCGCCTGATGGCAAGGAAATCCTGCTCGAGTTGATCCGCCTCGACGTTGCCCCTGGCCAGCCCCATCTCCGCCCCCAGCCCGTTGACCAGGTAGCTCACCCCGGTAATGAAGCCCTCTCGCTTGAGCATGTCAAAGTCTTGCCGTACCTCATCCCACATCCCCACCGCCCGATCCAGCGTGCGGTAGAGGGTGCACACCCAGCGCACGCTCTCCAGGCTGAAAGCATTGACGGTGGCGCAGGCGGTGCTGCCCCACTGCTGCACCTGGTTCCACAGGGCCTCCAGGGCCGGTGGGTTCTGCGAGGGCGGCTCCGCCGCCGGATCTACCACCACGCTGAAGAAGATGGTCTTTGCCCCCACCGTAAGCCGGGCCGGGCTCGAGCCGCTCGGGGTGTTGGCCGCTGCCGTGAACACCACCTCCACCGTGGCGTTTTTCCGGGGGTCGCTCACGGTGATGCTGGTGGGGCTGTAGGTCACCCCGGCAGGCAGGCCGGTGATCCCGATGGCGAGCGTGCCGGTGAAGCCCTCCGACAGCACCGCCAGGGTGGACTTGGCGCTTTTCCCCGGTGCCACGCTCACCGGGGTCGGGGAGAGGTCAATGTAGTAGTTCTGCGCCAGCCCTATCCCCGGAAGAAGGAAAAGCAGGTTCAAAAACAGCCTTCTCATGTTTTCTCCTCCCCATAAGCCAGCGCCCGCACCGCCCGAATCACGTCGCCGTAGCGCTGCACCGCCGCCCGCCGCCGCGCCACCTCGCCCTTGTCCGTGGTGAACATCCAGTAGTCCACCGGGTTGGGCCGCACCACGATCACCTCGCCCTCCCGGCCCTCGCCGGTGCGAATCCAGGCCAGGCCCTCCGAGTAGACCCCCTTCACCCCGGTCAGCCTGGCGTGTACCGCAATGGCCCGGTCGGGCATCCCCAGCACGTCGCGCATCACCGCGTGCTCGGCATCGCTGCCCGAAAGGCGCAGCAGGAAGTGGAAGCTGGTGTTTTGCAAAAGAGCCCTGGGGCCTTCCCCGGCGAAGTCTGCGAGGCTCTGGGTGATGCTCCAGATGCCCCCGCCCAGAAAGCGGAAGCGCCGGTAGAGCTCCTCGACGAGGGCGGAGGCGTAGGGGCTCTGGAAGACCTTCCAGGCCTCGTCCAGCACCACCAGCACCCGCCGCCCCTGCCCCTTCTTGGCCCGCTTCCACACCAGGTCGGCGATCAGGAGCGTGCCGATCACCTCCAGGTCGTCCTTGAGGCCCTCGAGCTCGTAGCACACCACCCGCGCCCGGGCCAGGGGGACGCTGGTAGGCCGGTCGAGAAACTGCCCCTTGGGGCTGTCACCTACCCAGGACTGAAGCCGCAAGGCCAGCTTGCGGGCGACTTCCTTCTCCGAGGGAGAGGCCGGGCGGCTGCCCACCTCGTCCAGCAGCACCAGGGTTTGCACCAGGTCAGAGAGTCGGGCCCCCTGGTAGACCTTGCGGTACGTGCCGTCCGGCTGGGGCAGGTCGGGGCTGGCCCGCTTGTAGGTCTGCTCGATGGCCGCTTCCAGGATGGCGTTCTCCACCGCCTCCTCGGTGCGGTCGTCCCCCGCCGGGAGGATGGCCCGCAAAAAGCGCAGCACGTCCTGGAGCTTCTCCGGGCTGGGGGTGTGTTCGCCCTCGTCCAGGTCGAACATATTGACCGCCGTCTCCCCGCCGGGGCGGATGTCAATGAAGGCCCCTTCAAAGGCCTCCACCAGCGCCTCGTAGTTGCGTCCCCGGTCGAGGATCACCACGTCCACCTCGTTGCGGCGCAGCAGTTCGGAAAGAATGTATTGTGTGAAAAAGGTCTTCCCCGAGCCCGATCCGCCCGCAATAATCCCGTTCCAGTTGTTGGTGGTAGGGGTAAAGGGGTCTATGCGGGTGAGGGAGAGGAAGCGGTTGTGGAAGAGCGCCACCGGCTTCTCGTGCCCCTTCCAGGCCCCGGTGAGGGGGATCAGGTCGGCGGCGTTGGATTCCAGCAGGCTCACCACCTCGTCGCTCATCCCCCCGCTAAACGGGGCCCGGCTCTTCCAGGGCTCGAAGAGGCCGTTCTTGAGCTGCCGGAAAGGGTTGCCGGGGATTTCCGACAGCCGCCCCACCACCTGACTCGCCCGGCGCTCCAGGGCCTCCCGCTCCTTTTCGATCAGGATCAGGGCTACCCCCACCCGGTACACGTGGTCGCCCGTCTGGGAGATGTGCTGGATGGCCCCCTCGGTCTCCCGCTGCCCGACCAGGATGTTGGGATCAACGTAGGTCTCGGTGTTGGCGCTGGCGGCGTAGAACCGCCTGGCCCGCGCTTTGAGGGCTTTCAGGGCCTTCTCGTAGGGCTCGTGGTAGACATCCACCACCAGGTAGAACTCACCCCCTCCGGCCAGGGCCAGCACGTCGCCCATCTCGGTGTAGGTCTCGTCGGGGATGGTGTAGAGGGTGAACATGCTGGCCCACTTGCCCCCGATGTAGAGGGCGTCGCGGTAGGAGTTGTCCACCTCGCTCCGCACCAGTTGGGTGCGTAGGGTGGGGGGCTTGAGTCCCGGCATCTTCTCCACCGCACTGCGGGGGTAGCGCTGCCAGGTGGGGCGGTAGCGGGGCACCCCGGCCTGCCGCATCCCGGGGTTGAGGTAGCGGTAGGCCAGGCCGAAGACCTCCTGGGAGTCCATCTCCTGCACCGCCACCCCCCGCCCCTTGGCGATCATGCGGATTCGCTCGCGGATCTTGGCCCCTTCCTTGACCCGCTCGGCCAGTTCAGCCTTGCCAAACGGCAGCCGCCGGGGGCGCTTGTTGCCGTAGAGCACGGTGAGGAAGGCCCGCCGGGTCATCACCTGCCCTCTGGCCCACAGGTCGCTCCAGAACTTGTAGCGTTCGTTCTGCAAGAAGCGGGCGGTGGGGTGGGATGGGTCGAAGGCCCTCCCATACGCCTCCACGGTTTCCTGGGGAGCCGGGGCCGCCTCCACCACCAGCCGGGCCCGCGCCCCTTGCGGCACCCCGTTCCTGAGCACACTCCGCACCATGTAGAGGAGCCCCTCGAGCTCGTTCTGGGATAGGAGCAGGGTGGGGCGGAGCAACAACTCCACCCCCACCTCGCACCGCCCATCCTCAAGAAACATCGCCCCGTCGTGGATCTCCCAATACGGAAACTCCTCGGTGAGCGAGCGCTCCCGAGGGCGGTTGAAGAGATTTACATTACTCGCGGTCATGGCCAATGACGAGCGGCGTGGTCTCCCGGTCTCTTCCCGGCGTATAGCGGTCGCTCTGGGTGAGCCACAGCGCCTCGTGCAGAAGCGAAGCGCCCGGATAGCGCTCCCGCAGCTTCTCCGCTGCTGTCAGCGCCAGGTAGCCGGTCAGGGCCCCCGAGAGGAGCCCTGCCGCCGGATGCACCCCTTCCATGAGGCGCAGGCCGATCACGAACCCCAGCCCGATGACCGGGAGTTGCCAGAGTTCCAGCCCCACGATGGTGATGGGCTGGTAGAGGCGGTACACCCGACGACGCATCAGGCGCAGCCCGTACCGGAAACGAAAATCCGCGCAAACGAAGGGGCCGCCGCCAGGATCACCCCGCCGATAGCCGCCCCGATCATGAGGGGCACGGCCTTTTTCCCGCCGATCATCAAGCTGATGCCGCCGATGGCGAACATGATGATCACCAGCGCCAGGCCGAAGGGGCCTTTCATCGCGTTGTAGATGTTGCAGATGGCGATGGTCAGGTTGTTGAACGCTTGTTCAGCCTGGGCGTGGGCCACGTTGCCCATCCCCACCAGCACCAACCCCATCAGCAACCCGCGAACCTCCGGCAGAGCCGCCAACCGTTTAGCCAAAATCGCCGCTTTGTGCATTCTCTCACCTCAACGATTTTTTATTACCCATTGTGGGCAATATAATATTACCATATGCGCCTTGACCCAGAGGTAAAAAAGCAGGTGGAGGCTGCGCTGAAAAATCCAGTCCCTCCGCCCACCGACCCGGCCTTCGACGAACTGCTGCTCCGCTTGCGTAAAGAGAATCCTGAACTGGCGGATCTGCTCGAGTCGGGGGTGCTCTTCGACGACCTGCCCACCCCGGAAGAGGAGACCGCCCGGGCGGTGGCACGACGTAGCTTCTTCCTCTCCCTCAAGCACCGGCTGCTGGATCGCTACGACGAGCTCACCGGGGAGTGGGTGCCCTCCCGCCCCAAGCAGATTGCGGTGGGCTTTCTGGGCCTGGTGGTAGCCACCTCCCTGTGGTTTGCCCTCTCCACCCGGGAGACCAAGGCCGCCCAGGGCGGCCTGCCGCTGCCGGTGGCAACCGCACCCAAACCGACCCCCGCTCCAGAGGCTCCCTCCGCACCGGAAACCACCCAGACCCAGGCCGGGAGCACCGCTGCCCAGGACAGCCCCACCGCTCCCGGAAGCGAGCCGGGGAACGCTCAGGGGAACGCTCAGTCGTCCGCCTCGGACTCCTCCAGCGTGCCCCCGCCTCCCTCGGGCTACTCTGAGGTGCCACCCCCTCCTTCAGGGTATCCGGCTTCCACCCCTCCGACGGGTACTTCAACCACCGGCGGCGTAACGCAACCGGCCCCGCCCCAGCCTCTCACCCTCTACGCCGCCAGCCCTGGGGCGGTACAGCCTGCATCCGGTGGTAGCACCACCGCACCCACCACCGGCTCCAACACCAACACCGCCACCCCTGCGTCGTCCCAGCCCCTCACCCTTTACACGGGTGGGGGGAGCCAGGGAGCGCAGCCCCTCACCCTGAGCCGTCCGGCGGCTCCATCCGCCTCCGGGCCCTCCTCCCGCCCCATCACCGGGAGCGTGGCCGAGGATGTGGCGGCCAGCCTGCAAGGCCAGCCGGTGCCGTCCGCCTCTGCCAGCGCCAGCAGCACCGGCGGCAGCCTGACCCTCAAGAAGGAAACCCAATCCACCTTCGCGGTGCGCTCGGTGGAAGGCCAGGGGGGGCAGGGTGGTAGCTTCTACCTGGTGGGAGGGCCCCAGGCCCAGGCCCCGGTGGGGACGCCTCCAAGCGCGGCTGCGCCCTCCTCGGTGCCGGGCTTCCCGGCGCAGGCCCCGGCTTTCCCTCCGGCCCAGCCCTCCGCCCCGGCGGCTGCGGCCACCCCTCCAGCGGCTCCCTACACCCTGGGCACCCGCCTCAAGGGCCGCCTGGGGGTGGGGGTGCTCATCGCCGAGGGGACGCCGGGGGCAGTAGCGATAGACGCCGAGGACGGCTCGACCTGGGTGGGGGAGGTCACTCTGGATGAGACCCGCCGCCTCAAGGGGAAGCTCACCCGGGTCATCAAGGATGGCCGGGAGTACGCGGTCAGCGCAACCCTCCTCGACGCCGAGGGGACGCTAGGGGTGGCAGCTAAAGTGCGTGAGGAAGCCCCCTCCATCGCCGCCGACCTGATCCGGGGGTCGTTGCGCGGGGTCAGCGATTACGTCACCGCCGCCTCCCAGGCCAAGAGCGTGACTGTGCTGCCGGGCGGGGGTGTGGCGCAGTCCTCGCAAACGCCCCCCCTCGAACTATTCATGGCCGGAAGCCTGGCCAACCTGTTTGCCCTTCAGCAGGACAAGAAGGCGGTAGTACGGGTCGCCCAGGCCGAGAAAGGAACGGAGGTGGTGATCCTTGTTGTTCCAGGTCAAGACGCCGCTACGGGGAAGTGAGCGCCGGGAGATCCTCGAGCGCATCCGTGCCGCCATACGCTGCGACCTGGCCCTCAGTGAGGGCCAGTTGGTGCGTCACTACGGGGTGGTGCCCTCGGAAAAGGAAGCCGATGGGATGGGCCTCTTCGTAGTGCGGGCGGTGCTGAACCCCTCGCACCACGCCAACCGACTCATGGAGGTACGCTTCTACACCCCTTACCTCTGGGTCAGCCGCCTGGGGCCGCCCCTGCTGCGCCACCTGGCCGGGGTGGGGGAGATGCGCCACCTCCTGGGGGCTGCGGTGGGCGACTGGCGTACCGACACCCACCGCATCCACTACCGTGAGCAACCCGATGCCTACTGGTACAGCAGGCTGGGCCCCTTTGCGATTGAATACGACGCGGGAAGCTACTCCCTGGGCCTGCTCCAGCGCAAGGTGCAGACCTTTGCCCTGCGCTTCGTGGGGCAGTATTGGGGCGCTCCCACGGAAAGGAAGGCCGCCAGCCTGCGGGAGAGGCTGGCCCCCTTCGGGCTGGATGGACGGTTCGTGCTGGCTGCGCCCTGGTGGTAGTCCCTTGCCCCCTTCGGGAGCCTGGGGTCACGCGGGCGGGGGCAAGATTCAGGCCCCCGCCTCCGCCCACACCAGGGGGCGGGGATCGTCAAAGGCCAGCATCACCGGAATCGGGCCGCCCACGTCCACGACCGCTACCGCCTGGGGGCACTCCCCCTCCTCCTTCCACCGGGTCATGGTCCGCTCCACCACCAGCCGGGCGCTCTCCTCGAGGGTTCGCCCCTGGGCAATGACCCGCAGCCGGGGCGTCACCACCTCCACCAGGCGATGGGGTTCTGGGGGGAGCAGCCTCGGTTCCTCTCGCGGGGTATAGCCCTCGGCTTTCAGTATGTGCACCACCTGCCGCAGGGTCTCGCCCGGCGTGAGCAGGGGGGGTGCATCCCTGAAGCCCTCCTTCAAGGGCCTGCCGCGCACCCACGGCAGGCGCTCCACTTCGAGCATATCGACTATACCGGTGAGCCAGACCAGCGGCTCTTCCAGGCTCCACACCACCAGCGCCGCTTCCGCCCTCTCCTTCTCCAGTACCGATAGACGCCGCCGGTAATAGTCCAGATGTTCCTGCATAAAGCGTTGGTGCGGTGGGGGGACTGCTTCCAGGGCAGCTTCCAGCGTGGGCCGGGTGAGGGCTCCGTCTGCTGCTTCCGCCTCGAGCCCATACCGCTCGGCCACCATCCGCACACCGCTGGACAGGCTGCGATCAAAGAGGTCAGTTAATTCTGCTCGCATCTTTGCTATCATCTTACTTGAGCGGGTCAGCTCGAGCACATTGAAAACCGGTTCTGGCCGTCCGGCGTTCCAGGGAATCCGTCGCCTTCGCGCGAGGGTTCCCTGGGCCAGGGGGAGCTTTTCGCGCAAGAAAGGAGCAACAATGCGCCTTGTCATCCTTGCCGAAGAGCCCCCGGCGGAGCTGCGGGCTCAGTTAACCTTCTTTGAGGTATGCACCGAAGAAAAACTTCTGAGCCTCACCAGCCTCTACCCGGTCAAGGCAGCGCCCCGGGTCCTGCCCTTCCTCCGCCTTTGTGGCATCGAGGCGAGTGAGGTGGGGAAGTCTGTCCGCTCAGGCGACCTCGTTGCCTGGCCCCTGCCAGAGCGCCCTGGCCGGAACTCTCGCTGGATGCTGATGCTGGCCTAGCTCGTCCGTCCTTCCCTTCCGAGGATAGTCCTTATCTTCGGGAGGTTCTTTTTTGCCCTTTCTTGCCCCCCCTCACTCCTCACCATTAACTTCCGGGGGTAAGATTTCGCTCACCGGTCTTACTTCCAGACCCCCCTCCCGCTCCATCCGGTCAAACCGCTTCGGGTAGGGGTGGTAGACCCGCACCCATTCCGCCTCTCCCTGCTTCCTGCGGCTGTACCATCCCATGCGCTTGAGGGTGTTTCTGAGGCTGCGGGTGCTGTACGCTCGCAAGCTCGTTATCAGGATCAACCGTTCTCCGTCCCGGCGCATGAAGGCGATGCGCCCCCTATTTTGCCCGAAGCTCCCGCAGCTCTTCCTTCCCCCAGCCCAGAGCCTCCCGGCTGCGCTCGAGCAGCGCTTCGGGTAGCTCCGGCAGGCGTTCTTTGAGTGCGGCAAAAGCCCGCTCGAAGGGTTCCTGCCGCATTCCCAGGTCGAGCCCTACCCGGCTTCCAAACCGCCAGGCTGCCAGCCAGAAGACCCAGGCGTTCTCCGGGGTGGGTTCGGCGCGGCAGAGCGGGCCGCCATCTTTGGCAGCCCCCAGAAGCCCGGCCCTGTCCAGCAGGCCAAGTCGCGCAAGGTCGGCCTGCCACGCTGCCCACGCCGCCTCGGGAAGTTGCAGGGGCCGCCACAGGTAGAGTGGGGTATCCTCCAGGTCGAACTGGCGGGCTATCTCCTCCCGGGATACCGCCACCCGCACCGGCAGCCCTTCATAGGTTCCTTCGACAACCAGGACACCTTCTTCAAGACCTACCAGCCGCCCTTCCAGAACACCCCCGGCCTCCTCGCCTTTATAAACGGGCAGCCTCACCGGCCTGGGAGAAGGGTCGCTCACAGTGGCCCGGTCAAGTTCCGCCGTGACGCCTCGAGCGAGCCATGCTTCAATCTGGTCACCTGTCAGGAAGCTGGGAAACACTGCCACTCGCACTGTATTCCTCCTATTTAGTAACTCACCTTACGCGGTCAGTTGTGTTTTGATCTGCTGTAGTTCTTGAAAAGCAGCCCGGCTGGCAGCCAGATAGAGCTTGGCCTTGAGATCCTTTGCAACTTGCATTGCCCCTCCTTCTCCGGGGGGTTCTTTTTTGCTGTGCAGGCCTATGCCACCGCCCCTCCCCACACGAGGGGGCGGGGATCGTCAAAGGCCAGCATCACCGGGAGGGGGCCTCCCACGTCCACCACTGCCACCGCCTGCGGGGCCTCCCCCTCCTGCTCCCAGCGGGCCCGGTTACGCTCCACCAGCAGCCGGGCGGTGTCTTCCAGGCTCCGCCCCTCGGCCACCAGCCGCAGCCGGGCCGCTACCTCGACTGCCAATTGGTCGGATTCAGGGGGCAGCAGCACCGGCTCCTCCTGTGGGGTAAAGCCCTCTGCTTGCAGGATATGGGCAATCTGTCGCAGGGCCTCCTGCCGCGTGAGCACCGGCGCATCCCGGAAGTCTTTCCGCAGGGGCCGGCTCCCGACCCAGGGGAGCCGCACGAGGTCAGGCATCTGGCCCAGGCCCATCATCCGAACCAGCGGCTCTTCCAGGCTCCACACCACCAGCACCGCCTCTGCCCCTTCCTTTTCCATGACCGAAAAACGCCGCCGGTAGTAGTCCAGGTGCTCCTGTACGAAACGTTGGTGCGGTAGGGGCAGCACCTCCATCGCCGCCTCGAGGGTGGGGCGGATGATGGCCCCGTCCGCCGCCTCGAGGCCGTACCGCTCACCCATCATCTTCACCCCCTCGTTGAGGGCGTGGTTGTGAAGCTGGTCTAGCTCCCCTCTAGCCATCCAGGTTGATCATCCCGCTCACGTTCTGTCCCTCCCACCGGCCCGCGACCCCTACCAGCCGCAACCCTGCGTGGGTATCCGTCAGGAGCCTTGCCCCTTCCAGGAAGCCTACCGTCTGTCCCTCCTGCACCACCGCCACCGGCGGCAGGGGCTTCCCATCCTCAAACGCCTCGAGCGGAAGCTGCGCTTGCAGCCTGCCCGCCGCCCACTCCTCGGCCTCGGCCCCGCTCATGGGCCGGTCAGGGTACAGGGTTACCAGCACCACCTTATCCGCAACTTGCATTGCCTTTCCTCCTCCTCTTACCATGATAGGCGAGGGATTGCCTCAGCGTACCTTGAAAGCGTGACCTTGGAACGGGTTCTCTCCGCAAGACCCGGCCCAGGCACATCGGCAACAGGTCTCTTGTCCAAAAAGACGAAGAGACCCTGTGCTTGGCGGCCCGGGCCTCTTCGTCGGAAAGGAAACTGCGTGTACAAGGTTACCACGTTCAGGCTGCTCAACGCCAGGGGTGTAAAGGTCATCAGATTTACCGACCTCAGCGACAGCGCTGGCAGGAAACTGCTGGATCGTGGAGCGATCTTTGACCGCTCCACCGCCGACCTTGCAGAGGAAGTGAGCGTCTCCGCCATCGAGCCGGTAATAGTGGAGGAACACGAGTTCCTCCCGGGCGATGAGATTCTCATCCCAACCGCTAGAGGTTGGTTTCTAGGCCGAGTAGCTGAGTAGCCCTCAGTCCTTCTTCTCCTCAGAGACGATCCTTTTCTCTGGGGGGTTCTTTTTTGCCTGCTCTTACCCCTCCCTTACTCCTCAGCATCCACATCCGGGGGCAAGATTTCGCTCAGCGCCCTCACCTCCAGCCCCCCCTCCTTCACCATCCGGTCAAACCGCCTGGGGTAGGGGTGGTACACCCGCACCCCCTCGGCCTCTCCCTGCTTCCTGCGGCTGTACCATCCCATGCGCTTGAGGGTGTTTCTGAGGCTGCGGGTGCTGTACGCCCGCAAGCTGGCAATCAGCATGAGCCGCTCCCCGTTGCGGCCCATGAAGGCGATCCGCCCCCGGGGGTTTCGCCCCACGAAGCGCCAGCCCTCCCGCTCGGCAATCCGAATCGCCCGCCGCAAGAGCACCGCATCCGCCACCGCCGTGGCCCTGGGGCGGTAGAAGCGGGTCATGGAGAGCACTTCGACCCGCCCCCTGGGGCCCACCACCACCGCCCGGCCAATGACCGTAGGGACTATCACCAGATACTTCCGCTTGACCAGATCGTAGAAGGTGGCGCGAGGTATTCGCTCAAGCACCTCCTCCACCAGCATCGGCCCTCGTAGGTGGAGACTACAGATGAACCGCCGGTGCTTCTCGGCCAGACTCATCGCCCCTCGAGCTCGATCCGCGTACCCGCCATCACCGAGCGCTTGAGGGCGAATTGCCGCCCGCTGCCGATCTCCACCAACCCCCACTCCAGCCCGATCTCCCCGGCCCGGGCCCCCTCCAGCGTGATGAGGCCCGAAAGGGCCTCACCGGGGTTGACCAGGGTCTTCAGAGGCTCTCGCTTGAGGCTGTAGGAGAGCCGGTTGCCGCCCTGGGTGATCACCAGCCTTCCGGGGTCCGCCGCCAGCGTGCGGTTTCCCCGGTTCTCCAGGGTGAAGAAGATCGTCACCGTGCCCTTCCCATCCGAGGGCACCTGGGCGGTGGTGGTAAACCGCACCGCCTCCGGGTTCAGAGGTGCGCTCTGCGGCGGCTGTGCGGCCTGCGGGGCCGGGCTGCTCGGGGCCGGGCTCGCCGGTGGGACGTAGGCGCTCGCCGGTGCGCTCACGCTGCTGCGCCGGGAAAGCTCGATCACATAGCGCCGGGGCCCCACCCCCGGCCCGATCTTGAGGGTGAAAAGCAGGGTGCGCCCGGCCACCTCCACCACCAGGTCGGTCTGCCCGGCCTTCTGGGTGGCCGAAACCAGGATGCGCGGCCCGGCGCTCTCCACCCGCAGAAGCTCGCCCTTGGCCGAGGCCAGGGTGCTCACCGTGTCCCAGAAGTCCAGCACCGTGGTAAAGCCGGGGCTGACCTCGATCACCCCCGGAACCCGCGTGAGGTCATCGGCGTAGTAGGTCTTGAGCACCGACTGGCCCATCGCCAGCGGCGTGAGCAGCATGAACACCAGGGCCAGTTGTTTGCAATAACTTATTACCTTCATACAGGCATTATATGACAACATCCTGTTACCGAGAATGCCAACACACTCTGTCACCAAAAAATGAACCGCCCGGCCTCCCGGGGCGGCCTCAGCTTGTTGCGACGTTATCTTAGGATCGCCCGCTAGAACGGCAGGCCATCCTCCGCTTCCCCAACGAACTCCTGGTGGGCCTCATCCGCTGCCCGATCCGCCGCCCAGAAAGCCTCGTCAAAGCTGGCGTAGCTTCCGATCACCGTTTCCCTGCCGTCCTCAGCGCGGTGCACCGCCTGGAAGGTGTGAATATTCGGCTGGCGCACAAACCATTCACCCAGGCCCCGATACGACCGGAACACCTCACGCTCGCCAATCATCCCGTTCAGCTTCAAGATCAAGCCCGTCCACCTCCTTATCGCTCACCCCACGCGGTCGGCCCAGCCGCCACACATAGTAGACCCTGGAACCTTCTTGTATTTTCTCGAACTGCACCCGGCTCTTCAACAGCCGCTCCTCGAACCTGCCCTCGGCCACAAGCTCGTAGAGGGTACGAAAGCCCTCCCGCTCCCGCACCCGCACCTCCCGCCACACCTCCCCCCCGGCCTCCACGGGCCTCGAGAGGAAAAGCTCGGCATCGTGGCAAGCCCTTACCACGATAGCCCCTGGCGGCATCCTGAGCGAGAGCGCCACGATTTTAGCCCGAGGACGGATCAGCATAGCATTCCTCGGAAAGGGAAACCCCCGGCCCCTTTGGGAATACCCGCACCACCCGCTCCAACCGGTCAGGCCAGACCCCCAGGATTTCCACCACCCGGGCCTGGGGCCAGCCCGCCTCGAAGCGCTCGAGCAACTCCCGCAACCAACCCTCCAGGCTGCACTGCGGCATCCCCGGAAACCGGGCGTGGGCCTCCAGGTCGGCCTCCTCCGGCACCAGCAGCGCCCAGTAGACCACCTCCCCGTCCACCAACCACCGCAGCCTGCGACACCCCAGCCCCTTTAGCTTCGCCGTTACCTCCGGCACCATCCGTAGCAGCACCCCCCAAGGACTCATCGCACCCTCCGTTCAGAACTCCCAACACTCCCAACACCTCTTCCCGCCGAACCGCCCTTTCCACTTCCTGAACAGCATTTTCCCACCATCTGCCGATGTAGGGCCAGTCCTCCCCCCACCTCCCACTTCATCAGCCTTTTTTCCCATGCTGGACGTGATTCCGGTGCGTTGGGAGAAAATCGCCGTTTTTGCCTCTGCAAGCGGCCCCTTTTCCCAACGCTTTTTCGTCGTCCAGCACGCAAATCCATCAACCTGTTGGGACTGTTGGGACTCCTGGCGATAGGACACCCCACTAGAGTTCCACCTCATACGCCCCCACCTCCCCCTCGCCGTTGGGACAAACTGAACTCCCAACAGCCGGTTTTCTCCCAACGTCTTTTGTGTCGTCCAGGACAGTATTTTGCCCCATGTTGGGACTGTTGGGAGTTTTGGCGAGGACACCCCCTGGAATTTGCACCACGTCACGGGTCGTGCCCTGAATCCGCACCCCCACCCCGTAGCGCACCCGCCCACCCCGCTGTTGCGAGCGGATCACCCCCCGCTCGCCCAACCGCTTCCACAGGGTGCGGGGGGTAGGAAGCGGCTCCCCGCTCTCCACCGCCAGACGGTTCAGCGCGGCGTAGGCGGCGGTGGGTTCCAGGTATATGCCCTGGGCATCCACCCAGCCCACCAGCGGCCCCTGGGGCACCCACCCGTCCGCCCGGGCCTGCCAGCCCCACCGCTCGGGTTCGGCAGGGGGGGTCTGGGCGTCATGGCGGTTGCCCAGGTGGGCCCGCCCGCTGCTCAGGAGCCCCAGCACCAGCGGGATGAAGCGCTCCACCGGGTTCATGTCGCTCTGGTAGCCCTGCTGCGCCTCCCCCACCTCATGCAGGACGGCCTCCACCTCCCGCGTGAACCGCTCCGCCTCCGCCGGGGAGATGACGCCCACCTCGAGCCAGTAAGCCCGCACGATCTCCCACACTGCCTGAAGCCGGGCCAGGGCGTCGGTGGTGCGTCCGTGGGCGGCTGGATAGCATGAGCGCAGCTCGCCGGTGCGAAGCCGCACCTGCTGCCGCACCCCCTCCAGCCGCCCGGCCAGCCAGCGCACCCAGGCGGCCAGGGCCAGGGGAAACCCCGCCGCCTGGTTTTGCAGCCGGGTGAGCGCCTCCAGGTTCACCTCGCCCGGGGTTAGCTCGAGGATCAGGCACCGCGCCCGCACGCTGTGGCCGGGGGGCAGATCCTCGCCGGTGACCAGCAGGCTGCCCCGGGGGGCCCGGTCGGGCTGCATCCGTCCGTCCGAGCGCATCCGCGCCCGCCCCGTGGCGTTGCCCTGGTTGCGCAGAATCCGGGCGGCCTTACCCTGGAGCTCCTTCTGCTTGCCCTCATGTCCGGTGGGGGCGTAGTCGTCAATCAGCAGCAGGGCATCCTTGGCCGCGAAGGCCAGGGCCTCCAGGGCGTTCGCCGTGCCCTCCCAGTTCGTCGGCGGGTGCGGGGCAGTGTGCCCCCACAACGCCTGCACCAGCAGGGCCAGGCTGGTCTTGCGGGCCCCGGTCAGCCCGGCAACGTACAGGCTGCCCAGCGGGTGGTTGATGGGTGCTCCCAGGGCATAGAGCAAAAGGGGCCAGGTGACCCGCCGGGGGCCTGCCTCCAGCATTGCCAGCAGCCGCCGGTGCGCCTCCGGTTCGGCCTCGCCGGTGGGCGGTTGGGGCAGGGCGAAGCCGCTCAGTTCGGGGGGGAGATCCACCTCGAGGCCCTCCACGCTGCCCTCCGGCCCGATGCCGCCCCCGGCGTGCAGGTACACCCAATCCCCGCCCTGCCGAACCCAGCCGGTGTGGGCGTAGACCGTGGCCTGCTCAGGGGTGCTCAGGTGTTGGATGGCGGCGCGAAGATGGTCTTTGACCCCATGTCCCGGCGTCACGATGGCCCGGGCCCCCCACTCCCGCACCGGCCAGTGCATCGCAGCAAACTCGCTCGAGCGCACCCGGGCGGACGGAAGGGGGCCGGCTGCGGTGGAGCCCTCGAGCTCGAACAGCAGCTCGTCCTGCACCCCATCCGTGTAGCGCACCTCCCGCCGGATGCGACAGGCAAAGTTGCAAAGCGGCACGTAGACAACAGTCCGATGCTCACCCCGCCCTTCCAGCCGGGCCATCTCAATGCGCCCTTGCTGGATGCGGTAGCGGGGATGGCCGGGCAGAACCTCCTCAAGCTCTACCGGGCTTATAAAGTCTTGATGTACGGGTGGTATACTCTTGACCATACAGAACTCCTTTGCATCCCACCTGGCGGGGTGGGGTGTATTTTTTATTCCTGCAACAGTTGCCCGGCCAAACCCTGCTGCCCCCACCGGGCGGCGTATTCACAGGCGTCGAGTCCGCCCTCCAGGGGTTCCAGGACAAACATCGCAACCTTCACGGCCTCCCCTTCCTCCTTCCAGCGCCCTATCGCCCTGCGCCCGCCAGGGTCTCCGTCGGCATAGAGGTAGACCCGGCGGCCTGTCAGGCCCTCCCAGGGCACCCGGCCCTCCACGCCGGGAATGCCCAGCAGGTCGGCCCGACCCTCCAGGGCAAACCAACTGGTGATGGCGTTGAGCTCCCCCTCCATCACGATCACGGGTCGGCCTGCATCCTGCCCGAAACCGGGGGAGTACCAGGCGGGCGCCCCTCGCTCGGGGGTCAGGTAGCGGTAGCGGAAACCCTCCCTGGGCTCGCGCAGCCTGGCCTTGATGGCCTGCACCTCCCCGGTGGGCCCCAGGATGGGGATCACCAGGTCGCCCTGACGGCTCTTGCCCAACCCCACCTGTCGGGCCTGCTCGAGGGTGATGCCCCGTCCGCGTATGGCCTCCTCGTCGAGGCGCTGCTGGGCCGCCTCGAGGGCCCTCTTCTCCGCCGGGGTAAGGCCCCGAACGGGGCGCAGGCTTGCGCGGTGTTTGATGCTGGCCTCATGGGCCACAGTCTCACCGCTACCTGCCCGGTTCTTGAGCAACTCCGCTGCTGCATCCTTGCTCATCCCCGCCTTGAGAAGCAGGTGAAAGGCGTTTCCGCTCTCCCCGCTGCCATGGTCCTTCCAGAACCACATCCCCCGTGCCTGGAATAGCGAAAGCGAGGGGTGCGTGTCGCCTCGCCACACCGCCCGGCATACCCCGGCTCGCCCCGGCCTGGCCCCCGACTCCGGCCAGAGTTCGCACACCAGTGCAGGCAGGTCAACCCTCTCGATGGAGCGCGTCAGGGCGTCCTTCGTCATCGGTGTCTTCCTCCAGCTCATGGCAGAGCACCTCCAGGCTCTCCCCGCGCCAGACCTTGACCTCGAGCCAGGCCAGCCCCCTACCCGCCACCACCAGCCGCCACCCGGCTGCCTCCATGCCGGTAGCCCGCGAGGCGGAACGGGTCCTGCCAGCCATCTCCAGCACGTCCTGGAGCCGGTCGGGCAGCAGGGACAGGGGGTGCAGTAACGCTCCCACCCCCTCCAGGTCGAAGGCGATCTCAGGTTGGGGCCTCTCCTGCGGCAGCAGACTCAGTATCTCCTGGGCAGAGCACAGCAACTCTCCAATCGCGCCCACGGGGAGGCTCAGCACCAGGCTCTTGTGGCGGGGTGTCAGCAAGAACAGGTCTCTCTCCATTTGCATAGTGTTCTGGTGCGCCCTGTGCACCCTGGTTATCTCCTGACGCTAGCACAATTTCCAGGGCTCGCCGGACAAATGATGAGAAATCGTCACTTTCGCTGTAGTGACGCACTAAGCGGATGCGTCGTCGCTGGGCTGGCATTCGAACTCCTCCGCGATCCGTATCAGCAGGCGTTCCTCGCTCACACCCAGCCGCAGTGCCAGCACCCTGGCCAGCTTGCGGCTGCACACCAGCGAGGGCCGTCGCACCTCGCCCCGCTCGTACTTCGTCAGCAGCGAAACGGTGATCCCTGCTTCCACCGCCAGCGCCTCCTGGCTGAGGCCTGCCTGCTTCCTCAACCGGCGAATGATGTTGGGGCGCTCCATAGCTTTGATAGTAATATATTACCTATTATAAGACAATATATTACATGCAATAAAATACTCCCATGCCTAAGAAAAGCTTCCGTACTGCCTCCCTTACCCCTGAGAACGTCACACCTGACTGGGGACGACTATTGCAGTCCAGGCGAGAAAAGCTGGGCCTCTCTCGTGAGGCGTTGGCCCTGGCTGCTGGTGTATCTCCTTCCCTGATCGCCAAACTCGAGCAGGGCAATCACGACCTCAGGGACGTGAGCGTGGGCCGTTTGCACGCGTTGTTGCGCACGCTTCACCTCCCCTCCATAGACTTTTTGTTGGGGGAGGGCCCGACCGAGGAGTTCACCCCTTCCGCCCCCGGCATCACCCCGCTGCCCTACTACTCATCGCTGACCCTGGCCTGTGCTGGGGAGGAAGCGTCCACGCGCAGCCATTTCGACACCCGATTGCTTCCCACCCGGCCCAGCTACACCAACTTCTTCCTGGCCATACTGGAGCAGGACGTACTTCGATCTGAGGATCTCAGCCTGGTCGAGGGCTCGGTGCTGGTGGTGGAGCGGAAACCCGCCCGGGAGAGAGGCATCGCCCTGCTCGGTTTCGTCGAGGAAATCCGACGACCCCTGCTGTACCGCCTACCCCCGGAGCCCCGGCTGGTGCGGCCAGTCAGCGGGATGGGGGCGGTGTACTGGCTCCTGCCGGACGGCTCTCTCCAGCCCCCCTCCGGTAAGAAAGCCGCTATGTACCCTGTCCCGGTGGGTGTCATCCACGGGGAGTTCCGTCACGTATGAAGCTTTGCGCTCTCTATACCCGTGTTTCCACCGAGGAGCAGGTCGAGCGCTACTCCCTCGAGGCTCAGCAGGAGGTGCTCACGCGCTGGGCCGAAGCTCTGGGGTATGAGGTGGTCAAAACCTACACCGACCCCGGCTACTCAGGAGCCCAGGAGGATCGGCCTGCCCTGACCCGCCTGCTCGCGGATGCTCAGGAGAAGCGTTTTATGGTGGTGCTGGTCTATCGCCTTGACCGCCTGGCCCGCAAGGTGCGCCTGGCCTACGACCTCATCGAGCGGCTGGAGCGGTGTGGGGTGGGACTCATGAGCTACTCCGAGCCGAATATCAACACCACCACCCCCATCGGCAAGGCGGTGCTGGGGATCATGGCCGTCTTCGCTGAGTGGGAGCGCGACACCTTTGCCGAACGCAGCCGCCTGGGCATGCACAAAGCTGCCCGGATGGGAAAGTACCTCGGTGGCATCGTGCCCTATGGCTACACCGTCGAAGACGGTCGCCTGGCTCCTTTGCCCGAGGAGGCGGCGGTGGTGCAGCAGATGTTTGCCTGGGTGGCCGAACGGGGCTGGAGCACCGAGCGGGTAGCCCAGGAACTCAATCGACTGGGAATCCCCCCCAAGTACCGTCGAGACGGTCGAGGGGTACGTGGTAAGCGCACTGCCGGAGTCTGGCGCGGTGGTGGGGTACTGAGAATCCTCAAGAACCGCACCTATATTGGCGAGTACACCTATGGTAAGCGCACCACCAAACCCCAGCCAGAGTTGGTGAAGGTGGCAGTGCCTCCCATCGTGGAACCTACCCTTTTCGAAGCTGTACAGGAGCAGCTAACCCGTAACGCTCTCTTCGCTACCCGCAACGCGAGGAGCGTGTACCTGCTAAAGGGGCTTATCCGCTGCGGGATGTGCGGGCGCGCTTACGTCGGATCAGCCGACTACTACGCGTGCGTGGGGCGAACCAACCGTCAGGCGTCTCCCATTCCTGAGATGAGATGTACCGCTCCGCACGTGCGCAGGGCAGACCTGGAAGAGAGGATCTGGCACGACATCCGCTCCTTCCTGCTCAACCCTGGCGAGGCCTTGCAGGCTTTCATAAATGAGGAGTCCCCGGAAAGCCATGAAGTCTCCCTGCTGGAAAGACGCTTGCAGGCCCTCTTCGAAGCCCGGGCCCGCCTGCTGGATCTTTATCTGGAGGGAGGGGTGGAAAAGGAAACCTACTACGCCCGCCTCGAAGATCTGGACGCCCGCGTCCGGGAAGTCCAGGCGAGCGTGGAAACAGCCCGGCAGCGCTCCATCGCCGAGCGCCAGCGCAAGGAAGCCCTCCACTCCCTGGAGAGCCTCTCGGCCCGCCTGCGTGATCGGATAGACCGCCTTACCCCGGAAGAGAAGCAAGCCGTGGCACGAGAGCTGGTGGAGGGAGTAACCGTGCGGCCCGGAAAGGGAGAGGTCGAGGTTGAGGTGCGTTACCGGTTCGGGCAGATTGCACCTCACACGGGCAGGGGTTCATGGCCGCAATCAGCAAAAACCGCGCAGGATAGGTGAAGCTGGCCCGGGCCCGCGAGATGGTCACCACCCCGTCCTCCAGGGGCTGGCGCAGCACCTCCAGGGCATCGCGGGAAAACTCGGGGAACTCGTCCAGGAAGAGCACCCCCCGGTGGGCCAGGGAAATTTCACCCGGTTTGGGAATGGTGCCCCCGCCGATCAGGCCCGCATCGGAGACGGTGTGGTGCGGGCTGCGGAAGGGTGGGGTCTGGATCAGGCCGCGCAAGAGCCGTCCGGCGGCGGAATGAATGCGGGTGACCTCGAGCGCCTCCTGATTTTGCAAGGGTGGGAGCAGCCCCACTATGCGCTTGGCCAGCATGGTCTTGCCCGAGCCAGGGGTACCGGTCATGAGCAGGTGGTGGGCACCGGCTGCGGCAATTTCCAGGGCCCGCTTGGCCTTGGCCTGGCCCTTCACGTCCAGCAGGTCGAGGGCCACTTCAGCAGGTTCAGACTCCGGGCTGGGGCGGGTGGGGGCCAGGTCTTCCTGGCCTTGCAAGAAGCGCACCACCTGGGCCAGGTGGGCTGCTCCGAACACCTTCACCCCCTCGATGAGGGCGGCTTCCTGGGCCGAGGCCTGGGGCATCAGAAGTTGGTAGCCCTCCTGGTAGGCCCCCAAAGCCAGGTTCACCGCACCGGGCACCGCGCGCAGCTCGCCGTCCAGGCCCAGCTCACCCGCCGCCGCAAAACCTTGCAGGGCCTCGAGCGGAATGACCCCCTGCGCGCAGAGCAGCCCCAACGCGATGGGTAGGTCGTAGTGGGTGCCTTCTTTACGCAGCTCGGCCGGGGCCAGGTTGATCACCACCCGCCCCTGGGGGTAGGGAAACCCAGCGTTCTTGAGGGCCGCCCGCACCCGCTCCCGCGACTCCTCCACGGCTTTGTCGGGCAATCCCACCACCGCATAAAAAGGCATGCCCTGCGAAACGTCTACCTCGACCGTGATGGGCTGGGCCTCGAGGCCAAATAAGCTATAGGTTCGTACTTGCGCCAGCATAGCTACCGCCCTCCAGCTTAGCGGGAAGCTTTGCAAATCTTAGGTAATTGCCAAGGTCGAGCGTCCCAAACAGCTTAGGGCTTGGCGTACCCTCCACCCCACAAACCTCTCCCCTCCCGCAAGTGGCTGTTATGCTGTTAGCCAATGAACGACCATCACGACATGGGTGCGGAAGACCAGGACAACGCCATCCCCCGTCGCTTGATTGGGGAAGTACCGTACGTGCTGTTTGTATCGGCACCCAGGGTTATTGCCGAGGGCATCAAGACCCGGTTGGAACAAAGCCGGATTCCGGTTTACCTCGAGACCCCCTTTAGCCTGCCCGAAGCCTACCTGGGCACCTACACCGGGGATGTGAGCCTCTGGGTGCCCGAGGCCCTCTACCACGAGGCCACCCTGATTCTCGAGCGAGACCACCAAGGAGAAGCATCATGAGCGTAGTGGGAATTGACCTAGGCGGAACCAAGATTATGGCGGGGGTGTTCAGCGAGGGCGTGATTAAGGCCAAGGTGACCGTACCCACGCCGGAAGAAGGCGGCCAGGCCGTAATCGAGGCCATGGCCCAGGCCGCCAAGGCCGCCATCGAGGCCGGGGGCGTAGCCGTGCAAGCCATCGGCCTGGGCACGCCGGGGCCCCTCGACTTCAAGCGGGGCCGGATCAAGTTTGCCCCCAACATCGCCAACTTTACCGATTTCCCCATTGTGGAGTTGCTCGAGCAGGCCACCGGCTACAAGGTCTACATGGAAAACGACGCCAACGCCGCAGCCCTGGCCGAGCACAAGCTGGGAGCCGCCCAGGGCGCCGAAAGCACCCTCTACATGACCGTCTCGACCGGGGTGGGGGGCGGCTTTGTCTGGGGCAACAAGGTGCTGCGCGGTGTGAACGGCCAGGGGGGCGAGATTGGGCACATCACCATGCAGCCGGGCGGCCCCCTGTGCGGCTGTGGGCTGGATGGCTGCCTCGAGGCCCTGGCTACCGGCCCGGCCATGGAGCGCATGGCCCTGGCCTCCTTCAAGCGCGAGATGAGCACCCGCGAGCTGTTCGCGCTGTTCCAGCAGGGCGACCCCCGGGCCAGCCGCATCGTGCTGCAGGCCGCAAGCTGGGTGGGCATCGCGCTGGCCTCGCTGGTCAAGTGCTACGACCCCGAAGTTATCGTCCTGGGCGGCGGGGTGGCCCTCAACGCAGGGCCGGCCTACCTCGAGGAGGTGCAGCGCAGCTACCAGCGCTACATGGAGAACTGGATCACCCCACCCCTCCACCTGGCCAAGCTGGGGAGCGAGGCCGGGTTGTTGGGAGCGGCCCTGACCGCGGCCCTCGAGGTGGGCGAGCTCTAACCCGACCCTTCCCCACTGCTCAAAGCATCCAGCCGGGCCATCTGCGCCTCGGAAAGGCAGATTCGCAAAGCCCCAGCGTTTCCCTCGGCCTGGCGCGCGTTTTTTGCACCCGGAATGGGCAGGGTGCCTTTTTGTATGCACCAGCGCAGGGCCACCTGGGCGGGGGTGGCGCCCAGCGACTCGGCGATCTCGTTAAGAGCCTGAAGCAGTGCGGGAATCTGGGCCTTGCGGGTGACATAGCGCTGGGCCCGGTAGCGGCCTGGTGGGGGGTTGTCCAGGCTATACTTGCCGGTTAGCCAGCCCATAGCCAGCGGGCTGTAGGCCATCAGCACGATACCCTCGGCCTGCATGGCACGCAAAAGGCCCGTCTGTTCAGGTTTGCGCTCGAGCAGGTGGTATTCCACCTGGTTGACAGCCAGCGGCACCCGGTGCCGATCGAGTACCTTAGCCACGCGTTCAAGCTGCTGGAGGTTATGGTTGGAGACCCCTACCGCCCGGGTCAGCCCCTGCTCGTAGGCTTCGGCCAGCGAAAGCGCCCATTGCTCGAGCGGAACCGGCTTCCAGGGCCAGTGCAGCAGGTACAGATCTAGCTGCTGCATCTGCAAGCGCTGCAGGCTTTTTTTAAGCGCAGCAAACAGCGTTTTGCGGGAGAAGCGCCAGGGGTAGGGAAACAGTTTGCTCACCACCAGGGGCTTGGGCTCATAAGCGTGGTAGAAGCGCCCGATTAGCCTTTCCGAAAGACCAAAACCATAAAACTCGGCGGTGTCAAAAAGCCGTACCCCACCCTGCAAGGCCGCCCGGTAGGCTGCCTCGGTATCGCCTGCCTGGTAGCCATTGCCGTAGCCCCAGACCAGCCGGTCGCCCCACTGCCAGGTGCCGATACCCATGGGCGGGATGGCCGGAAGTCCCTTGATCTGAATCTGCTCGCTCACCCCTCGAGCCTACCTTGCCCATCCGGCCCGGGTATGTGACGTATGAGCCAGGCTACCCCTGCACCACATCGAAATAGGCCTCTTGCAGCCGGTCTACAATCACCTCGAGGCCTTTTTCAATGGCCCGATCCAGGTTCTCGGCCGGAATAAGGGGAACCCCGGCACCTCGAGCAAGTTCAATCAGGTGCTGCTGGATGAGGCGAATTTCGCCGAAGTGCTGCGCATAAGCCCCACTGGTGCGCGACCCCCCGGTCTCTCGTTCACGCAGGGCAAAGCGGTCGCGGTGCAGGGCCTCGTCCTCGAGCACCAGCATAATGGGAATCTGAATGACCTCGTGCTGGTACTGGTGGGTCATGTAGCCCGGCACCACGTGCACACCCTCCACCACCAGCGAGGTTTTTTCCCGGGCGCTGCGCTCCTGAATGGCCCGCAGACCCACCGCCACCCTCGAGACCTGATCACGAAACCCCTGCATTACCAGCGCTGCGCTGGGTTCGGCTTTCTGAGGCGTGGTCAGCACCCGCCACGACTCAAAACTGCTGGTGTGCAGGGTGGGCAGCAGGTCTTTGGGGATGGTCGCCCGCAGTATTTCCCGTACCGCATCGGTTGAAATCATGCGGGTAATGCCCAGCCGATAGGCCAGGGCCGAGGCCAGCACGCTCTTCCCTACCCCGGCCACCCCTCCAATCAGCAGATGCACCGGCTTAACCGCCCGTCGAATGCTTCGTAGCAGGTGATAGCGGCGGGCTACCTCTTCCCCGGCTTCCTCCATGAGCTCTTCCGAGACCGCTTTACGCAGGTAGTCGCGCTTGACCACAGTCGAACCGCTATCGCGCAAGCGGCGTTCCACATCGCGGGCCAGCCGGTAGGCCGCATCGGGCGATAGCCCCACCGCCATTACCGACTGGGCCAGTACCCCTTTGGAGAAAGGCACCCGCGGCTCACCTTCCCCTTCCTCCACAAAAATTTCTCCGGCCAAGGCCTGCCTTCCGGCATAGCGGTTTTTTGCAGCAGGCCCAAATAGCTCTTCGATCTCGGCTGCAATACGCCGCTCCAGCTCATCGGCATCAATCGAGCGCACCCCACTGCGGCGCAGGCGGTTTTCCAGCGAGCGGGCAATGGTCTGGGCCTCGCGCATAGAGAACCCCGCATCCTCCAGGCTGCGCACCAGCACCCCCTTGGAGAAAGGCCGGCGGCGGTAGCCCTCCCGAACCACAATGTCTTCAAAGGCCTGGGTCTGGCCCCTGAGCCGTTCGGCCATCTCGGGGCCAAAGTTTTTTTCCACCTCTTGAATCAGCATTTTTTTGAGCGCCAGGGCAGTAACTTCTGGCTTTTTGCGGGCCCGCAGTTGTTCCTCGATGGTGTGGGCCACCGACATAGCCGGCTCCATCTTGAGGCCCGCCATCATCATGGACTCCACCAGAAGCCCCTTCGAAAACGGCCAGCGAAACCCTCCCGGCGTCTTGATAAACACTTCGCGCACGGTTCAATCGTACCCGAAAAAGGTTTGACACACCCCATTCGTAGGTGCTAACCTAACGGTTGCTGAACCCCTCGAGGGGCAGCAACTGCGGCGCTGTAGCCAAGTGGTAAGGCAGAGGTCTGCAAAACCTCCATTCACCGGTTCGAATCCGGTCAGCGCCTCCAAAGGTTCTCCGCTTGTTTTAGGCGAGAATACCGGATTGAAGCCTTATGCGGGCGCGTAGCTCAGATGGCTAGAGCACTACCTTGACACGGTAGGGGTCGTTGGTTCGAGTCCAATCGCGCCCACCACGTCCAGCACGATAAACCCCCTTTATGCAAAGAGTGCATAAAGGGGGTTTTGATGCAATAAACAACGCCTAGTCAGCCGATTGAACCCCTAAAAAACGGAAAGGGTATTCGTCGCTCAGCTCGGCCCGGCCTTCGTTGACCAGCTCCTGCATTAGCTTCATCAAACGCCGACGGGACATGGGGAAGCGGGCCTCGAGGTCGTCGTAGGTGAGGGGGCTTTCAATGAGCGCAGCAGCCACCGCTGCTTTTAGCTCGGCCCATTTGCCGGCCCTCGAGCCCCGTTCCTGCCCCAGCAAATGTGACACCGCCCGATCGCGCAGGGCGGTAGCCTCGGTAATGCTCAGGCCCAGGGTAGGGGCCAGATCTGCCAGTGGTTCGCCCTTGGCATAGGCCAGAACCAGCATAGGCTGGGGTTCGGGCAGTTCCTTAACTGCTTCCTCCAGCGGCATTCCCAGGCGCTGCTCAACCGCCAGGCGAAAGCGGCGGCCCTGGGCTTGCGCGGTGATGTCTTCTTCCCGGAGCTTTTTTAGGGCCCGGATCTCAACCTGGCGCACCCCCTCGGGGGTCAGGCTTAGCCGCACACCAATGGCCCGCAAGGTTTCGCCCGCAGCCCTGGCCAGCAGAACCTCGCGCTCGAGCGGATAAAGTTGCTCGAGGTGTTCGGCCAGCTTGGTCGGTGGTACGCCCTTACTGAGGAAGTATTGCCCAGGTGTTTTTTTAGGCATATGTTCTAGGAACTCCTCACCTTTTCGATTATAATGGCATATCAGGTGCTACTGGGCAATTTCTGCACCTAAACCAGCAAGATTGCAGGTCAAAGCGTCTCAACGGCAAAGCATTACAGGCAGGAGCATATGAAACAACAAGCCATTCTCATCCTAACCTCCGAAGGTACCCACCCAGGGCTGCGTACCGCACCCGGCACCGGTTGGACTAAGCTCTTCCAGGCTGCCGACTACTACCTCGACCTCAGCTACAAACAAGACAGCGCGCAAGGTCTCCTGGTCGGTCAGGTGCTGCGCGAAGGTGGGGTTTCGTTTAGCACGGGCAAGGTCACGCTGCTTGACCCCCAGGGCACCCCCCTTCAAACCGCAGAACTGACTCCCAAAGCAGGTTTTCGCCTGACCGTAGACAACCTAGCCAAACACCGGCTCGAGCTAACCCTCGACCAGGCCACCTTCGATGTGGCCCTTTCCTAGAGCGGGCTGAAAAAAGACAGGGTCGCCACGTAACGCCTGGGGGCTTTTTGATGTGCAAAAATCACAGCCTGGCCCCCAAGCAGCCCCTAAGCTAAAGGACGTCTACTTCGGTAGGCAAGGCAAAATTGAGCTGTATTGTAATGTAGGCACATTATAAACCAAGTGCACGTATCCCTGTGTGCGTTGACCACACAGGGAGGGGTGGTGTATTGTCTTGTCCAAGGTTGGAAGTCAAAAAACAAAAGCGCTTCCACGCCGTCTAGGAGGAGGAAACTATGAAAAAGCTCGCCTTCAAGATCGCCACCCTGATCGCCGCCCTGGTTGCCCTGGCCGCAGCCGCTGGTGCTGGTGCGGATTGGCAGTAACTACGTAACGCCTTCGCGGGTGCGGTGGTGCAAACCGCACCTGTTTGCTTTGGTTTTTACCCTAGACTACAGGGGTGAAGGCCCTGTTTCCGCTGCCTCCCCTGCGCGTTCTGATCTTCTTGCTAGTGCTGTTAGGGGCTTTTGTTGGACTGATTTACCTGCTACTACCGCGCCCCAGTGCTCATCTTCCCAGTGCTCTAGATATAACCTTCTGGGTCATCTTGATTATTCTTTCTAAGCGTGTGGCAGTTACGCTGCCTTTTAACGCGTCTATGTCTCATGCATATGTGGTGGCCCTGGCCGCCATCACCCTCTTCCCCCCCGGGCTGGCCGCGGGCCTGGTGTTTGTATTTAGCTTCAACAAGGACTTCGGCCGCCCCGGCTACACCTGGTACAAAGACCTTTTCAACCGCACCCAGTCGGGCCTGGCCACCGGCCTGGCCGGCCTGGCCTGGGGCTGGGCGCAGGCCCACTTTGGCGCCCACCCCTACCTGCAGGAGGCCGCGGGGATTCTGGCCGCCTCGCTGGTGTACTTTTTTGTGAACGTCGGGAGCGTCACCTACATAATCTACCTGGCCAGCGGGGCCAGCCTGCGCAAGGTCTGGTTTGAAAACTTCGGCTGGCTCTGGGTGAGTTACCTGGTGCAGGCCCCCATCGGCCTGCTGCTGGCCAAGGCCTACCAGACCCCCCTCATCTGGGGCTGGGGCGGGTTTACGGTACTCTTTATGATGCTTTTGCTCTACTTCTCGCGCTTCTACTGGGACGAAAAGGTGAAGATCGAGGCGGCCTTCGACGACACCATCGAGGTGCTGGTGGCGGCCCTGGACGCCAAAGACCCCTTCACCCGGCTGCACTCCGAGCGGGTGGCGGCCATCGCCGGCAGCATCGCCAAGCGGATGGGCTTCGACGAGCAGGATGTAAAGCGCATCACCTATGCCGCCCGCATCCACGACATTGGCAAAGTAGCCATCCCAGACTCCATCCTGCTCAAGCCCGGCAAGCTAACCCCAGAGGAGTTTGATCTCATCAAAACCCATCCCACCAAAGGCCTCGAGGTGCTCCACCCCATGCAAAGCCGGTTATCCAAGGAGGTACAGGGTGTCATCGCCCATCACCACGAACGTTGGGATGGTAGCGGCTATCCCAGTCGGCTTAAGGAGGAGCAAATTCCACTCTGGGCGCGCATAGTAGCGCTGGCCGACGCCTACGAGGCCATGACCGCAGGCCGGGCTTACAGCCCGGCCAAAACGCCCCAGGAAGCCCTTAATGAGATAATCATGCAAGCGGGGCGGCAGTTCGACCCGCAGGTGGTCAAGCACTTCGAGGCCCTGTGGCACGAAGACCCCATCTGGAAGGATCGGGAGGAATTCTTACGACGCTATACCTTGCCAGCGCACTTATCGGGATTGCCCTTGCGCTCGGGCTCCGGGCAAGTCTCCGCGATATCGCCAGCCTCGAGCTCAGGTCGGCCTGGGCCTTCGTAGCAGCAGCGCTGCTGGAAGGGGGCCTGGCCTTTGCCACCGTTCGCGGCCTGGTGGCCCCCGAAATTGCCGGCCCAGTCGCCAAAGCCCTGGTGCTGCTGCTGGTGGGCTATGGTGTGTGGGTCAATGCCCATCTGCGCGGGCTGTGGTTTGTGGGGCTGGGGCTTTTGTGTAACGCGCTAGTTATTTTCGCCAATAGAGGGCATATGCCTGTAAGCAGCGAGGCGCTGTATAGGGTGGGGTTGGAGTCCTATATCCCCAAACTCCAGCAGCAGTACGACGCCGTCCATACCCTGATGACCGGCTCCACACAGCTATGGTTTCTGGCCGACATTATTCCGGTGCACGTGCTGGGCTACACCAACGTAATTAGCCTGGGCGACGTGTACCTGATGGTGGGCATCGCACTCACCATCGTGGGTGGGGCGTTGGAAAGCAAAAGAAAGGCACAGGAACCTATAGACATCGATCTGCGCTTCTAGCGCGGTCTGCTAAGAAACAGCGTACAGTTCCGCACCGGCTTGGGGTTCTACAGCACCCTACTGGACAGAGGGCAAGGCTCCAGGCTGTTGCCAGATTCAACCCAGCCACTTCTCCATGAAGATCAGGTCATCGCGGCGGTAGCCGAGCCGCTCGAAGAAATCCTGGGCCCCGGTGTAGGATGGCTCGACTAAAAGGTTTAGCTTCTGGCAGCCCTTAGCTTTGAGGCGGGCCTCGAGCTCCTCCAGCATCCGCTTACCCCAGCCCTGCCCCTGGCCAAAGGGGTGGACAGCCATGTGGTACAGCCAGCCCCGCCGCCCGTCGTAGCCCGCCAGCAAGGCCCCCAGAATCTGGCCGTCCTCCTCCACCACCAAGAACAGATCGGGGTCGCGCTCGAGCTTCTTCTGCAGCCCCTCGAAGCTATCCGAGGGGTTGAGCTCCAGGCCCGCGTCTTGCCAGAGGGCCAGTACACTCGTGTAGTCGGCCATGCGGAACTCACGGATGGGCATACTTTAGAGTAGCGCAAAACCCCACACAGAAAAAAGGCGGCCTCGAAGACAAGCGGGCACCGCGGAAGCAGTTACGGTTTGAACACCACCTTGATGCCCCGCCGGGTGGCCGCGGTTTTGATGGCCTCGGGCCAGGCCTCGAGGCCAAATTTGTGGGTGACCATGGCCTCCACACCCTCCATCTCGGGCAGCAGCCTGACCGCCTCGGCGAAGTCGTCCCAGCTATAGGCATAGCTGCCCACCAGCCTCACCTCGCGGAACCAGTAGGGCGAAAAGTCGTGCAAGGCGGTGGCCGGGGCCCCCAGCAGCAAGACCCGCCCCCCTTCCTGCACAGCCCAGCTAGCCTCCTGTAAACCCCTGGGGGAACCCGAGGCCTCCACCACCCCCTCAAAACCGCCCCGCCAGGAGGTGGCCCCCAAAATACCCCGGTAACGCCGGCCTCCGGCCGCTTGTTGAGCCGCCTGGGTGGAGGGAAAAACCTGATTAGCGCCAAACTGCCGTGCTAACTCGGCCTGGCGGGGATGGCGAGCCACCGCCCACAAAGGCCCCTCAAACCCCAGCACCCGCAGCATTTTGACGGCCAGCAGACCGATGGTTCCGGCCCCAATGACCAGTACCTGAGCAGGCCAGTTCATGCGCCAATTCATGTGATGGATTTCTGGCTTGGTGCGGGGTTTGCTTTCGCCCCAGGCCTGCCGCAGTCCGTGCAGCACCACCGCTGCAGGTTCAGTGAGTACGGCGCGCTCGTCGGGCACGCTTTCGGCAATGGGAAAGATGCGTTCGCGGTGGGCCACCATACGCTGGGCCCAGCCGCCCCCCAGGTCTTTGCAAAAGCCCAGCATACCGGGGCCAAAGTTGCCTTCGGCCACGTTGAGGCAGAGGTGATCGTCGCCCCGGGCACAGGCCGGACAGTCCGGCAGGCCGCGCTCGAGGCAGGCCAGCACCGGATTGACCGCCACCCGCACCCCCCCCAGCTCGGCTAGAATCTCGTGCCCCAGGATCGCCGGGAAGGAGAACATCCCGGAAAGGGTGGGGGCCTGTTTGCCGTAGAGCAGGGCCAGATCACTCCCGCAAATGCCCGATAGCCGCACCTTGAGGCGCTCAAAACCCGCGGGCCGTTCGGGTTCGGGTAGGGTGGCTAGCTGCAAGGAAAGCGCCCGGGCCGGGTAGCGCTTACCCAACAGCTTGGCGGCCGCGTAACGCGGGATGGAGGGAGTAAAGAGCAAACCGCGCATAAGCACCCGCGAACCAGCACCGAGGCGGGTTAGGTTTTGGGTAGCTGGAGCCGTCGCCGAGGTTTGCATGCCCCTCCATTTTGCTCCCAAATAGACTTTGGAGAAAGATCACCTCAGAACTATCTGCAGGTTTTGCATGACCCGCCGGGTGGCTGGCGATTTGTTGAGGGTGTAGAGGTGCAGGCCCGGAACCCCGGCCTCGAGCAGCTCCTGGGCCTGGCGGGTGGTGTGCTCAACCCCGATCTCCAGCACCTCCTCGGGGCTTTGGGCGCGCTCGAGGCGCGAGAGCAGCGGCCCTGGGATGCTGGCCCCGCACAGATCCATGAATCGGCGCACCTGGGCCAGGTCGGTGATGGGCATCAGGCCCGGCACGATGGGCACCCGAATCCCAATGCGGCGAGCCCGCTCCACGAAGCCAAAGTAAAGCGCGTTGTTGAAGAAAAGCTGGGTGACCACGAAGTCGAGACCGGCCTCCACCTTTTGCTTCAGGTGGCGCAGGTCGGCCTCGAGGCTCACCGCCTCTGGGTGTCCCTCGGGGTAGCCGCCCCCAGCCACCGCGAAGCGATCGCCAAACTCGGCCCGGATCAGGGCCACGAGTTCGGAGGCGTAGCGGAAACCCCCGGCCACCGGCTGGAATTCCCGTGCCCCGTGGGGGGGGTCGCCCCGCAGCGCCATGATGTTCTCCACCCCCGCCTGGGCATACTCGTGCAGGCGGGCCAGCAGTTCCTCGCGGGTGCTGCCCACGCAGGTCAGATGGGCCATGGCCGGCAGCCCCACCTCGTTCTGGATGCGGGCGGCCCACTCGGCGGTTTTGTTGCGCTCGCTGCCCCCGGCCCCATAGGTGATAGAGACAAAGGCGGGCTTCAGGGGCTTTAACTCGTGCAGGGTGCGGAACAGGGCGGCCTCGCCCTGGGGGGTTTTGGGCGGAAAGAACTCGAAGGAGAAAAGCGGTCGGCCGCTTTGCAGCAGGGTGCTAATCTTCATGGCCCACCTGCTCCACACTGGCCAACGCCTCCAGGAGCATCTGCTGGAGGTCCTGGGGGCTCTCGAGGCCCACCGAAAGGCGGATGGTCTCCGGGCCCACCCCCGCCGCCCGGCGGGCTGCCTCGGGGATGCGGCTGTGGGTGGTGGTCCAGGGGTGCACCGCCAGGGTGCGGGCATCCCCCACGTTGGGCGCCTGGATGATCTTCAGGTTGGCAAGGAAGCGGCTGGCCCCCTCGAGCCCTCCCCGGATGCCAAAGGTCAGGATGCTGCCAAACCCCCCGCGCAGGTACTGGGCGGCCCGGGGGTGGGCCGGGTCGGTGGGCAGGCCGGGGTAGCGCACCCAGGCCACCTGGGGCTGGGACTCGAGCCAGCGGGCCAGGGTCAGGGCGGTCTGGCTGGCCCGCTCGATGCGCAGCGCCAGGGTCTCGAGGCCCTGAAAAAGCAAATAGGCGTTGAAGGGCGAGAGCACCATCCCGCCCAGCGAGAGCCCCAACTGGCGCACCCGCTCCAGGAAACACCGCGCCCCAAACTGCTCCCAGGGGATTTTGCCCTGGGCATCGGGGCTGGTGAACTGCGGGTAATGCTGCCAGAGGGCGGTTTCCCGCGAGAGCACCGCACCCCCCAGAATTGAGCCGTGGCCGCTGGCCCACTTGGTTAAGCTGTGCACCACCACGTGCGCCCCGTGCTCCAGGGGGCGGGCCAGGGCCCCCACCGCGCCAAAGGTGTTGTCCACCACCAGGGCCACCCGGTGGGCCTCGCACAGCCCGGCCAGCCCTTGCAGGTCGGGGAGCTCGAGCGAGGGGTTGCCCAGCACCTCCACGAAAACCGCCCGGGTCTTCTCGTTCAAAGCCGCCTGCACCGCCGCCACTTCGGGCGCCACAAAGTGCACCCGCACCCCCATCAGGCCAAACACCTGGTTCAAAAGGCCCACCGTGCCGCCAAACAAGCCGGGGCTGGCTATCACCTCGTCGCCCGCGCGCACCAGGGCCAGCAGGCTGGCAAAGCTGGCGGCCTGCCCCGAGGCCAGGCAGACCGCCCCCAAAGCCCCTTCCAGGGCGGTGAGGCGGGCCTCGAGGGCCGCCACCGTGGGGTTCTGGAGGCGGGTATAGGTGTAGCCCTGGTTGGTGGCAAACTTGTGGGCGCCGTCCTCCAGGTCGGCGAAACCATAGGCCGCCGTCGCATAGATCGGCACGCCCACCGCGTTATGGGGATCTTGTGGGGGAAGCCCACTCAAAACAGCCAGACTAGAAAACTCCATCTACCCTCCTTCTGTCCTGCACGAAGAAGGGCTTTGTTCCCTTCTTCCATCTTTCCCCTGGTGCCTTTGCTGTGCCTAGCGACACCGGGGCGGATTTGGCACCAAGCGCGGGGGTTTCTCGGTAATGGGCGATTACCCCCGCAGGTTGCCGCAGCTTCATCGGGCCGTTCCCTCCGCTGCTCTGGATAGAAGAACTGCTTACCCTGGGTGGGTAAGGTTCTATGCAATGGTATGGGCTGGGAGAAGCGTCGTCAAGCTACAGGTAGCCCACCCGCCGGAGCTCCTCCTCCACCGTCGCCAGCACCTTTCGGTAGGCCTCCTCCAGCGTCACCCCCCGCAGGGTGGCCCCCGCCGCCGGCACATGGCCTCCACCGCCCAGCTTGACCGCCACCGCCTGGGCCGAGACCCCCCCACGGCTGCGAATGCTGATTTTCACACCTTCCTCGCGTTCGCGCAGAAAAACCGCAATCTGGCTGCCTTCGGCGTAGCGGATGATACCCACAAAGTCGTCGGAGTCTTCCTCGTTAATCCCGGGGGGCATATGGGCCGTCACCAGCAGCCCCCCAAAGTGAAACTCCACCGTGGAAAGCACCGCCCCCATCACCTTGAAGTAGCCCACCGGCCGCCACTGCAGGCGGTCGGTCAGCTCGGCCAGTTGCACCCCGTGCCCCACCAGCTCGGCGGCGGTGTGCAGCACCTCGGGGGTGGTGTTGGCAAAGCGAAAGTTGCCGGTGTCGGTGATCAGGCCGGTCAGCACCGGGGTGGCAATCTCGGGTGTCCAGGTGACCCCCAGCGCATCAATCAGGTCTTTGACGATCTGGGCGGTGGCAGCCTTGGAGGGATCCACCACCGAAAGGTAGCCAAAGCGCGGGTTGGTGCCGTGGTGGTCAATGTTGATCACGAATCCCTCCACCGGCGCGCCCGCCACCCGGCTGGGCTCCGCCGAGTCCAGCACCACCAGGGTGGCCCCCTCCGGCACCTGCTGGATGGGGTCGCTGTACTCGTCTTCCCGCACCAAAAACCGCAGGAAACGCGGGGGGTTGGCAATCCAGGTCACATTTTTATCCAGGGCTCTGAGGGCTCGAAAGAGCCCCAGCGACGAGCCAATGGCATCGCCATCGGGGTCTACGTGCGAGACCACGATGATGGGGCCCTCGAGCTCGCGCAAGGTGTCGGCCACGGTTCGAATCTTCTCCCAGTAGCGGGGCTCGGGGGCGTTGTGTGCAGCGTCCATAGCATCTCACTATAACGGCAAATCGCCCGGCCAAGTGAGTACGCTATTCGCCAACTCCCCTCCTCACAGCGGAAAAAATCAACGCCCCAATATCTCGGGCCGGTTGCGCGTACAGGCTATAATCCCGGTTGGACTTATGGAACGGCTCATCTCCCCCACCCCCTCCCTCAAGGGCACCCTTCGCGTTCCCGGCGACAAGTCGGTCACCCACCGCGGCCTTATGCTGGGCACGCTGGCCCAGGGCGAAAGCACCCTCTACTACCCGCTTAAGGCCGGCGACACCCTCTCCACCGCGCAGGTGATGCGCCAGCTTGGGGCCGAAATTACCGAGCAGGGCGAGCATTTTCACATCAAGGGGGTGGGCCTTCGGCTCAAAGAACCCGGCGACGTGCTCGACTGCGGCAACGCCGGCACCCTGATGCGGCTGGTGGCGGGGCTTTTGTCGGGGCAGGAAATTTTCGCGGTGCTCACTGGCGATGCCTCGCTCCGGCGGCGGCCCATGGGCCGGGTGACCCTCCCCTTGCGGCAGATGGGTGCCCGCATCGAAGGCCGCGAGAACGGCAGGCTGGCCCCCTTAGCTATCCGGGGCGGCGGGCTGCGGGGCATCCACTACGAGCTGCCGGTAGCCAGCGCCCAGGTCAAGAGTGCCCTTCTGCTGGCGGGGCTTTTTGCCGAAGAAGACACCGAGGTGCTGGAGCCGGCCCCCACCCGCGACCACACCGAGCGGGTCTTCAGGCACTACGGCCTGCCGATCGAGGTGGAAGGACGCCTGATTCGCACCCGCCGGGCCGAACCCTTCGCCGCCAAAGATCTGACCGTACCCGGCGACTTTAGCAGCGCGGCCTTTTTTATTGTGGCTGCCCTGATCACCCCCGATTCCGAGGTGACCTTGGAGGGTGTGGGCCTCAACCCCACCCGCACCGGGCTGCTCACGGTGCTCAAAGAGATGGGGGCCGACCTGAGCTGGGAAGTGACCGAGGGGCAGGACGGCGAGCCGGTGGGCTGGATCCGGGCCCGTTCCTCCCAGCTCCGGGGTGTGGCGGTAGACCCCCAACTCATCCCACTAATGGTGGACGAGGTGCCCATCCTGGCGGCGGCGGCGGCCTGGGCCGAGGGCGAGACCTATATTCCGGGCCTCGAGGAGCTGCGGGTCAAGGAGTCCGACCGGGTGGCGGCCATCGCCAAAAACCTGCAAAACCTGGGCGTGCCGGTCGAGGTAGGCCCCGACTGGCTGCGGATTCGCGGCGGCCGCGTGGCGGGGGGCGGCCTGGTTGAACCCTTCCACGACCACCGCATCGCCATGGCCTTTGCGGTCTGCGGCCTACCCAAAGGGGTCACAGTGCAGGATGCCGAGTGGGCCAGCATCAGCTTCCCGAGCTTCTGGGAAGATTTAGAACGACTCGCAGGTAACAAGTAAGGATTTTAGCCTTGAACACCGCACAAGACCAGCAACCCCACCACCGCATGACTGAGATCATCACCATAGACGGCCCCTCCGCCTCGGGCAAAACCAGCGTGGCCAAACTGGTGGCCCAGCGTCTGGGCATTCCCTACATCTCCAGCGGCCTGCTGTACCGGGCGGTGGCCCTGATGTGCTTGCTCGAGAACGTTTCTGCCGAGGAGATAGAGACGCGCTTGGCAAAGCACCGCCTCGAGCTCCAGCCCACTGCCACCCAGAACCTGGTTTTTCTGGACGGCCACGAGGTGAGCGAGGCCTTGCACAGCCTCGAGGTAGACCAGGTTGTTTCGGCGGTAGCCGTGCGCCCCGCCATCCGGGAATACGTCAACCAGGTGCTGCGCCAGATTCCGCCCCCTTTCGTGGTGGACGGGCGCGACATGGGCAGCACGGTGTTTCCCCAGGCCCGCTACAAGTTCTATCTCACCGCCAACCCCGAGGTACGGGCCCAGCGCCGCGTCCCCGAGCGGGGCGCCGCCTTCGACACGGTGCTGGCCGAAATCATCCGGCGCGACGAGGCCGACAAACGCCAGAGCGCCCCGGCCAAGGATGCCATTATCCTGGACACCAGCTACCTCGACCTCGACGGGGTGGTGCAAAGGGTGCTCGAGCACATCACCCCGCCGTCCGGGGCATCTAGCACTACCCCGTCCTGACAAAGCCAGGACGGGGACTTACCAAATCCTTTGTCTGCAAACTGCACAAAGGGTACGCCTATCCTTCAAACCCCAGCAAGAAGGGATCCTCCAGCAGCTCGGCCACAAAGCGGCAGAAGCGGGCCGCGTCGGCCCCGTCAATCAGGCGGTGGTCGTAGGAAAGCGAGAAGGGCATCATGTTGCGCGGTTCAAAAGTGCCTTTCTCAGCATTCCACACCGGCTCCATGCTGCTGCGCGAGACACCCATAATAGCCACCTCAGGCCAGTTAACAATGGGGGTAAAGCCCGTGCCACCAATACCGCCCAGGTTGGAGATGGTAAAGGTAGCCCCTTGCATCTCCTCCGGGGTCAGCTTGCGGTCGCGGGCTTTGGCGGCAATCTCGCCCAGCTCTTTAGCCAGGGCTATCACCCCCTTCTTGTCCACGTCGCGCACCACCGGCACCAGCAGGCCCGTGGGGGTGTCCACCGCCACTCCGATGTGGATGTAATCTTTGTAGATTATCTCGTTGGTAGCCGTATCAATCGAGGCGTTGAACTTGGGGAACTGCTTGAGGGCCGCCGCAGCTATTTTAAGCAGGATGGCGGTCATGGTGACCTTGGCCCCCCGTTGCTCGGCCCTGGGGGCCATCCGCTTGCGCAGGGCCTCCATCTCGGTGATGTCGGCCTTGTCGAACTGGGTAACCATGGGGATGGTGCTCCAGGCCTGGGCCATGCTACGCACGGTGGCCCGGCGAACCCCCGACATGGCCTCGCGGCGCACCGGGCCAAACTTGCTGAAATCGGGCAGGGCAGGCGCAGGTGTGCTGGAGGGCTGTGGCGCCGAAACCGCCGGAGCTTCCCCCGCCGCAAAACGCTTGAGATCGTTTTCCGAGATGCGGTAGGCCGGGCCGCTGCCCACCACTTCCAGCAGGTTAATGCCCATCTCCCGCGCCAGCCTGCGCACGCTGGGGGCCGCCGGAATCAGCCTGCGCTGGCCCGCCGGTGCCGGCGGAACCGGCGGGCGGGGCGCCGCCGCAGGAGCGGATGGGGTGGCTGCGGGTGCTGGTGAGGGGGCAGGCGCTGGCGCGGCTTTTTCCTCTTTGCGTTCCGGCTCCTTTTTGAGTTCCTGCTTCTCTGCGCTGGAGGCGGCATCCCCCAGCACCGCAATTACCTGTCCGCTCTTAACCTCGTCGCCGGGTTTGACCAAAACCTTGGAAACCGTGCCGCCCTCGGAAGCAGGGGCTTCCATCACGGCTTTATCGGTTTCCAGCTCCAACACCGGCTGGCCTGCCGCAATGGTATCGCCTTCTTTGATCAGCACCCCCACCACCACAGCGGAGGTTACGTTATCGCCCAGATCGGGTAGTTTCAATTCAGCCATGTTTGCTCCCGTATATCGCGCCAACAGTCCAACATTTAGCGTTTGTGCGGATGCTCCCGCTTGGGGTCAATGCCGAGCTTCTTGATGGCTTCGGTAAAGGTACTGGCGCTGACCTTACCCTCACCGCGCAACGCCGAAAGAGCTGTTATCAGTACGTGCCTGGCGTCCACTTCGAAGAAGTCGCGCAAGGCTTCGCGGGTCTCGGAGCGCCCGAAGCCGTCGGTGCCCAGACTGTGGATGGGGCGGTTCAGGAAGCCTGAGACCATTGCGGGCAGAACCTTCATGTAATCGGAGGCTGCCACAATGGGGCCTTCGGTGGGGTTCAGGCACTGGGCCACATAGGGCAGCCTGGCTTTGCTACCAGGGTTAAGGCGGTTGTGGCGGGCCACCTCGATGGCATCGTAGTAGAGGGCCTTGTAGCTGGTAGCACTCCAGACATCGGCCGCGATGCCGTAGTCGCGCTCGAGCATCTCCGCCGCTTTGATCACCTCGTTCAGGATGGTGCCGCTGCCCAGGAGCTGCACCCTGGCCTTGGGCTTCTTAAGCTCACTTTTCTTGAACAAATACAGGCCCTTCAGGATGCCCTGGCGGGTTTCCTCGCGCGGCTCGGGCATGGCCGGCTGGACATAGTTCTCGTTCATCAGGGTGATGTAGTAGAAGATGTCCTCACCGTCCTGGTACATGCGTTTCATCCCATCCTGCAGGATCACCGCCAGCTCGTAGGCAAAGGCCGGGTCGTAGGCCGGCATGTTGGGCACCGGCAGGGCCAGCACGTGAGAGTGGCCGTCTTCGTGTTGCAGACCCTCGCCGTTCAGGGTGGTGCGGCCCGCCGTAGCCCCTAGCAAAAAGCCCTTGGTGCGCTGGTCGCCGGCAGCCCAGACCAGATCACCCACCCGCTGGAGGCCAAACATCGAGTAGTAGATGTAAAAGGGAATGGTGGGAATGCCGTGGTGGGCGTAGGCGGTTCCGGCGGCGATGAAGCTGCTCATGGCCCCGGCCTCGTTGATGCCCTCCTGCAGCAGTTGGCCGGTCTCGGACTCACGGTAGACGGTCACGGTGCCGGCGTCCACCGGGGTGTAGAGCTGGCCCTTGGGCGAGTAGATGCCCACCGTGCTGATCACCCCTTCCATGCCAAAGGTACGGGCCTCGTCGGGCACGATGGGCACGATGTATTTGCCCACCTCGGGGTGGCGCACCAGCTTGGTCAGCATCCGCACGAAGGCCATGGTGGTGGAGATTTCGCGCCCGCCGGAGCCTGCCAGGAACTCCTCGAAGAAGGCCAGATCGGGGGTTTTGAGCCGGTATTCGCGCACCCGCCGCTCGGGAATCAGGCCGCCCAGGGCTTTACGGCGCTCGAGCATGTACCTGACCTCCGGCGAGTCTTTGCCGGGGTGGTAGAAGGGGGTTTTCTCCAGCTCTTCGTCGGGGATGGGAATACCCAGGTGATCCCGCGCCTCCCGCAGGTCTTCCAGGGTGAGCTTCTTGACCTGGTGGGCCACGTTCTTGGCCTGGGCGGTGGGGCCCAGGCAGTAGCCCTTAACCGTGCGGGCGATGATGACGGTGGGTGAGCCGCGGTGCTCCATAGCGGCTTTATAGGCAGCGTAGATCTTGCGGTTGTCGTGGCCCCCGCGCGAAAGGGTCAGGCGGTCGAGGTCTTCGTCGCTCAGGCCCTCAATCAGTTTTTTGAGGGCGGGGGTGTTAAAGAACTTCTCGCGCAGCTCCTTGCCGCCGTAGGCCGCGTAGCGCTGGCTCTCGCCGTCCACGAGCTGCTCCATGCGCTCGAGCAGCACACCTTCGGTATCTTTGGCGAACAGCTCGTCCCAGGCGCTGCCCCAGACCACCTTGATCACGTTCCAGCCGTTGCCCCGGTAGACGCTCTCGAGCTCCTGGATCACCTTGGAGTTACCCCGCACCGGCCCGTCGAGGCGCTGCAGGTTGGCGTTGATCACGAAGATCAGGTTGTCGAGTTCCTCGCTCGCAGCCACCCGCAAAGCCCCCAGGGTTTCGACCTCGTCCTGCTCGCCATCGCCCAGAAAAGCCCAGACCTTGGCGTTGGTTTTTGGCTTGAGGCCCCGGTCTTCCAGGTAGCGCATGAAGCGGGCCTGGTAGATGGCCTGCAGGGGCCCCAGCCCCATGCTGACGGTGGGAAACTCCCAGTAGTCGGGCATCAGCCAGGGGTGGGGGTAGCTGGAAAGGCCCCGGCCCGGCCCACCCAAAAGCTCACGGCGGAACTTGCCCAGGTCGTCCTCGGTCAGGCGGCCCTCCAGGTAGCTGCGGGCATAGATGCCCGGCGACATGTGCCCCTGGTAGAAGACCAGATCGCGGTCGGGGCTATCGTGCCCGCGGAAAAAGTGGTTGAAGCCCATCTCCATCAGCTCGGCAATGCTGGCGTAGGTGGCGATATGCCCGCCGATACCGTCGGATTTTTTGTTGGCCTGCTGCACGATGGCGATGGTGTTCCAGCGCAGGATGTTGGCGATGCGCTGCTCGAGCTCGAGGTCGCCCGGATAGGGGGGCTGGTGCTCCACCGAGATGGTGTTCACGTAGGGGGTGTTGACCTTGTCGTGGATGACCACCCCGTTGCGGTAGGCGTAGTTCTCGAGCATCTCCATGAGCTGCGCCACCCGGTCGCGTCCGGCAGTGCGCAGGACGTACTCGAGGCTCTCGCGCCACTCCTGGTTCTCGAGGTCTTCTAGCCTGATCTGCTCTTCGGCAGATAGCCCGGCACGGGCGGCAATCAGTTCGCGGTCTTCAACCATGGGGGCCTCCTCTGGACCAATCGCCGACAAGACCCGGCTTCAGCGCCCCAGGCATTCGGCATTTGGCGGCTATTCTTTGTCATCAGCCTTACATTACAGCAGATTTTTATTTGTCCAATCGTAAGGAAGTGTTTTTTTTACAGCTTATAAAAAACTTTTATCAAATGGTAAATAAAGACCCGGGCATTCCCGTGGAGTACGCAATTCAGCAATTTTTACTGGCAGGCTATCGCTGGCGCATTTTCCTGTTCCATTTTTTATACATAAAAAATATTTTTATATATTGACAAAATTTCAAAGTACAGCTAGCTTCAAAGCACACGGGGGCCTGCATGCAGTCTAGAGCTAGAAGCATCTGCAAATCTTCCGGGCATGCAAAGGCCAGGGCCGACCGCTGGAGCACTCCATGAGCCCTGCTCTACACGAGCTAGCCCAGCTCTTCCCACCCAGTCGCCTGCTGCACAAACCCGGCGAACTGACCCCTTACGAGTCCGATGCCCTTACGGCCTTCCGGGCCCGGCCCCTGGCGGTGGTACTGCCCGAAAGCCACGAGGAGGTGGTGGCCGCGGTGCGCTGGTGTGCCAGGCACCGGATACCCTATGTGGCCCGTGGCTCCGGCACCAGCCTTTCGGGGGGCTCGCTACCGATTGATGGGGGGCTTTTGATTGGCCTCAACAGGATGAACAAACTGCTGCGGCTGGATCCACAGGAACGCATCGCGGTGGTAGAGCCGGGCTTTATCAACCTCCAGGTCTCAAACGCCGCCGCCCCCTATGGCCTTTACTACGCCCCCGACCCCTCCTCCCAGCCGGTCTCGACCATCGGGGGGAACCTGGCCTTTAACTCGGGCGGGGCCCACTGCCTCAAGTACGGCATGACCTCCAACCACGTGCTGGCGGCCAAGGTGGTGCTGCCCGACGGCGAGACCGTGGTGCTGGGCAGCGAGAGCCTGGAAAACACCGGCCCCGACTGGCTGGGCTTGTTCGTGGGCAGCGAGGGACTGCTGGGCATCGCCACCGAGATCACCCTGCGCCTTTTGCCCAAACCCGAGACCTATCACACCGTGCTGGCCGCCTACGACTCGCTGGAGAAAGCCGGCGACGCGGTGGCCGCAGTGGTGGCCTCCGGGCTTTTGCCCGGCGCGATGGAGATTATGGACTCGCTGGCGATCGAAGCCGCCGAGGCCGCGGTCAAAGCCGGTTATCCAAGGGAGGCCCGGGCCCTGTTGATCGTGGAGCTCGAGGGCGAAACCCCCCAGGTGGAGGCCGAGGCCCGCTACCTGGACGAAGTCATCCGGCGCTCGGGGGCCTACGAGGTGCGGGTGGCCCAGAGCGCCGAGGAGCGCCTGAAAATCTGGAAAGGGCGCAAGGCCGCCTTCTCGGCGGTGGGGCGGCTCTCGCCCGACTACATCGTGCAGGACGGGGTGGTTCCCCGCTCCCGGCTGGGCCAGGCCCTGGCCGAGATCGAGCGGCTCTCCGCGCGGTATGGCCTGCGGGTCGCCAACGTCTTCCACGCCGGAGATGGCAACCTGCACCCCCTGATTCTCTACAACGGGCGGGTGGCCGGGGAGTTCGAGCGGGCCGAGGAGCTGGCGGGGGAGATCCTGCGCCTGTGCGTGGCCCTGGGCGGCTCCATCACCGGCGAGCACGGGGTGGGCATGGAGAAGAAAGCCTACATGCCCGAGATGTTCTCCGAGGCCGACCTGGCCGCCATGCGGCGCATCCGTCTGGCCCTCGATCCCCTCGAGCTTTCCAACCGCGGCAAGATGTTCCCCGGCGGCGAAGCCCCTGCGCTGCACCAGGCCGGGCCCCACCCCCTGGAGCGGGCCGGGGTTATCTCGAGGGAGTAGGCTGCCATGACCGTGCTCTACCCCACCAGCCCCGCCGAGGTGCAGGAGGCCATCCGGGCCCACAGCCGGGTGCGGGCCAGGGGCGGCGGCAGCAAACCGGCCCTTTCCACGCCAACAGAAGACCAGACCGTTCTGGAGATGCGCGGCCTCTCGGGGGTGAAGGAGTACGACCCCGGCGAGTACGTGCTGGTAGCCCGGGCCGGAACCCCCCTGGCCGAGGTGGAGCGGCTTCTGGCCCAGCACGGGCAGTACCTGCCCTTCGACCCGCCCCTGGTGGAACAGGGGGCCACCCTGGGGGGCACGGTGGCCGCCGGGCTTTCCGGCCCCATGCGGCAGCGCTATGGGGGGGTGCGCGACTTCATCCTGGGGGTGCAGTTCGTGGACGGCACGGGCCAACTGGTGCGAGCAGGTGGCAAGGTTGTCAAGAACGCCGCTGGCTTCGACCTGCCCAAGCTGATGGTGGGCAGCCTGGGGCGGCTGGGCCTCCTCACTGAGCTGGCCTTCAAGGTCTTCCCCTACCCCAAAGCCACCGCCACCCTGCGGGTGGCCTTCCCCAAGCTGGAAGCGGCCCTCGAGGCCCTCTACCGGCTGGCGGGCTCGTCCATCGAGCTCTACGCCCTCGACCTCGAGCCCCCCGCCACCCTGGCCCTCCGCCTGGGGGGCCTGCCCGAAGCCCTTCCGGCCCGGCTGGAGCGGCTCACAGCCTTTATGGGCAGGGCCGGCGACCTCCTGCAAGGCGAGGCCGAAGCCCGGTACTGGCGCGACCTGAACCGGCTCGAGCTGGGCGCGGGTTATCTGGTTAAAGTAGCCCCCTCTGCCCGGCAGATCCCCGCCCTGGAACAGGCCCTGGGCAGTGTCCCCCGCCGGTACATGAGCGCAGGCAACCTGCTATACCTGGCCTGGAACGACGAGCTGGCCCAGTTGGATACCCTGTTACGATCTCAGAACTTATCTGGTCTGGTTCTGAGGGGCCACACCGCTCGCCCCCAGATTGGAATAGACTTGGAACAGGTCTTTGGTCAGCGGGTGGCCGCCGCCCTCGATCCTCAAGGCCGGTTCAGCCCTACTCCACCCCAGTAACCCCAGGAAAACCTATGCAGCACAAGATTGACGTCGAAAAGCTCGGCCCCCAGGGTGAAATCATGGCCCACGCCATCGAGGCCTGCGTGCACTGTGGCTTCTGCCTGCCGGCCTGCCCCACCTACCAGGTGCTGGGCGAGGAGATGGACTCCCCCAGAGGGCGGATTTTTCTGATGAAAGAGGTGCTGGAGGGCAACCTGAGCATGGAGGAAGCCCAGCCCTACCTCGATAAGTGCCTGGGCTGCCAGGGCTGCGTGACGGCCTGCCCCAGCGGCGTGCCCTACGGCGAGCTCATCGCCACCTACCGGGGCTGGAGCGAGCCCCAGCGCCACCGCTCCCCTTTCCAGAAGCTCTTTCGCATCGGCCTTCAGGAGACCCTCCCCTACCCCTCGCGCTTCCGTGCTGCGGCCACCCTGGGCCGGCTGGGCAAGCCGATCAAGCCGCTGCTGCCGCCCCTGCTGCAAGCCCCGCTCGAGCTGCTCCCCGACCAACTGCCCAAACACCAGCCCCTGCCCGAGCTGGTTCCCGCCGAGGGCGAACGGCGGGCTCGAGTGGCCTTTCTGGCCGGCTGTGCCCAGCAGGTGTTGCAGCCCAACTTCAACCACGCCACCCTGCGGGTGCTGGCCCGCAACGGGGTGGAGGTGGTGATCCCCAAAGGCCAGGGCTGCTGCGGCGCGCTGGCGATGCACACCGGCGAGCGCGCGCGGGCCCTGCGCTTCGCCCGCACCAACCTCAGTGCCTTTGCCGGTGAGTTCGATGCCATCCTCACCAACGCCGCCGGCTGTGGCTCGGGCCTCAAGGAGTACCCCCTGCTCTTCCACGGGGAACCCGAGCAGGCCCAGGCCAGTCAGATGGCCGCCAAAGTCCGGGATGTCTCGGTTTTCCTGGTCGAGCTGGGCCTGAAAGCCGTGCCCCCGCTGAAGCGACCCCTCAAGGTGGCCTACCACGACGCCTGCCACCTGGCCCACGCCCAGCAGGTGCGGGCCGAGCCGCGCCAACTGCTGAAAAGCATTCCGGGCCTCGAGCTTGTGGAAATTCCCGAAGGCGAGCTGTGCTGTGGCTCGGCGGGTACCTACAACCTCGAGCAACCCGAAATCGCCGCCACCCTGGGCGAGCGCAAAGCCCGTAACATCCTGGCTACGGGGGCCGAGCTGGTGGTCACCGGCAACATCGGCTGCTTCACCCAGATCCAAAGCCACCTGCGCAAGCTGGGCCGGGAGATTCCGGTGCTACACACCCTCGAGCTGCTGGATCGGGCCTACGCCCAAAGCCCCATCCTTCCGGGCCGCTAAAGCAACCCCGCACCCTGGATAAAATGCCTCTTATGCGCGAGCTGCTCATCGCCAGCTTTCGGCAGGCCCTGGAGCAAACCCACCCCGCCCACCTCACCGCCCAGCACCTCCCCCAGGAGACCCCGGCGCTGATCGTTTCGGTGGGGAAAGCCGCCATGAGCATGCTGGCCGCCGCCCAGGAGCGGTTTCCCCAGGTGCCCTTTATAGCGGTGCCCAAAGCCGAGCCGGGCCGGGACTGGCCGCAAGCGGAACGTGGTCAGATCATACCGGCCCGCCACCCCATGCCCGACGAGCAGAGCATGCGGGCCGCGCAAACCATCCTCCAGGCCGTCTCGCGTTTGCAAACCAGCGATCTTCTGCTGGTTCTGGTCTCTGGGGGCGGCAGCGCGCTGTTGTGTGCACCCTGGGGGATTGACCTCCCCACCAAACAGGCCCTGACCCAGGCCCTTTTGCGCTCGGGGGCCGACATTCAGGAGATTAACGCGGTGCGAAAGCACGTCTCCGCCATCAAGGGGGGGCGGCTGGCCGCGGCCACCCCCGCCCGCATCCACGCCCTGTATCTATCGGATGTTCCGGGCGACGACCTCTCGGTGATTGCCTCGGGCCCCACCGTACCCGACGAGACCACCTTCGCCCAGGCCCTGGCGGTGCTCGACAAGTACGGCCTGGACTTCCCCGAGGTGCGCTCCCACCTGGAGCAAGGCGCAAAGGGTGCCCTGCCCGAGTCGCCCAAGCCGGGCCAGGCCCTCTTCCAGCGGGTGGAAAACCGGCTGATTGGCAGCAACCAGGTTCTGCTCGAGGCCGCCCAGCGCTTCTGGCAGGCCCAGGGCTACCCAGCGGTCATCCTCTCCGACCGCTTCCAGGGCGAGGCCCGCGAGCTGGCCCGCTTTCACGCCAACCTGGTGCAGAGCATCCGCACCCACGGGCACCCCTTCCGCCCCCCGGTGGTGCTGCTCTCCGGCGGCGAGGCCAGCGTGATGGTGCGCGGTTCGGGCCAGGGGGGGCGCAACCAGGAGTTTCTGGCCTGGCTGGGCTTTTACCTGGGCCCGGATGGGGTCTGGGCCCTGGCCGCCGACTCCGATGGCATCGACGGCAACACCCCCGCAGCGGGCGCTATCCTGGCGCCCGACACCTGGAGCCGAGCCCAGCAGCAGGGCCTCGACCTCAAGGCCCTGCTGCACGACAACAACGCGCACGGGTTTTTCCAGGCCCTGGGGGGGTTGCTCATCACCGGCGAGACCGCCAACAACCTCAACGATTTTCGGGTGCTGGTGGTGGAGTAAGCCGCACTGCGGTAAGCTAGGGCCGGCCCATGTCGAACGTTCTGGTTTTGCACGGCTTTACCTCCCACCCCACCCTGACCATGGGGCCGCTCCCCGAAACCCTGCGCAAGGCTGGGTTTACCGTGGCCCAGCCCACCCTGCCCGGCCACGGCACCCGGCCCGAAGACCTGCGCGGTGTGCGCTGGCTGGACTGGCTCCAGACCGCTCGAGAAGCCTATCTGGCACTCCCCGAGCCCAGGGCGGTGGTGGGCCTCTCGATGGGGGGGCTGCTGGCCGGCTGGCTGGCCGCCGAGCACAAGACCGCCGCCCTGGTGGCCCTGGCCCCGGCGCTGGGCTTCAAGAACCGCCTGGCCTACCTGGCCCCGCTGCTGCACTACGTCAAACCCTGGGCCCATAGCACCGACCCCGCCGAAGAGGCCCGGCGGCGGGCGCGGAGCCCCAACTACCCCAATTTTCCGACCGTGGCCCTGACCCAGCTAATCGCGCTCCAGCAACGGGTGCCCGAACTTTTACCCAGGGTCTGGGCCCCGGCTTTGGTGCTCGAGGCCGCCCACGACGACACCGTGCCGGAAGCCGCGGTGCGCCGCTATTTCGCCCTGATTGGGGGCCCCCATAAGGAATACCGGGTCTACCAGAGCCAGCACGATATGCTCCTGGATCCGCTGGCCCAGCAGATCTCCGACGATATCGCGGCCTGGCTGAAAGAAAAGCTGGTGTAGCTATCGGTGCACCTCGAGCTCCAGCTTCACATTGCCGCGCTTGGTCTGGCCCAGCACCTTTTTGACCACCAGGCTGCCCAGCCCTTCGGCCATCAGGTGGTCGCCCTCGGTTATCTCGTCCTTGGCCGAGGCGGTCTTGCCCCGGAGTTTGACCTTGCCGGCCTTGACCCCCTGGGCAAAGTAGGTGCGCGAGACCCCAAAACCCTTGGCCCCCACCACGTCCACCCGCAGGCTGGGCACCACCACGCTGCGGGTGCGCTCGCGCGTTCTGGGCAACTGCTCGGGCGCAGCTTCTTTGGCCTGGAGGCCGGCTTCTTGCAGGGTTTTGAGGCCTTTGGGAAGGGTGGCCAGCAGAAAGCCGTCCTGGGTCTCCTCGAGATCCCCCAGCAGCCCCGGCTCCAGCAGCGCGCGCAGCCTGTCTTCCAGGGCCTCGAGGTCGCCCTCGAAGGTCAGGAAGACCACCACGGTGGGGTCGGATACCGCAGGAATGTGTTCGGGGAAGAGCACCGCCACCTTCCTCGAGGCCATGGGCAACCCCCCGAAGGCCTCGAGGCGCAGCCCCTCCTGCTGGGCCTGCCGGCGGAGTTCCTCCAGCGACTCGGCCTCCAGAAAGGGGGTCTGTACCACCCGGCCCCCTCGAGCTTTTTTCAGGTATTCCTGCATGGCGTCCATCCTTTCAATCGTCAACTTTTCCAAAAGTCCGCGTAGAGGCCGGGCAAACCCATCAGCTCGGCGTGGCTGCCCACCTGCACGATCCGGCCCTTTTCCATCACCACGATCTGATCGGCGTGCTGCACGGTGGCTAGGCGGTGCGCCACCACAATCACCGTGCGGCCCGGGCGGGCGGCCTCGAGGGCGGCCATCACCTGCCCCTCGCTGTGGCGGTCGAGGGCGCTGGTAATCTCGTCTAGCAAAAGAATTTTGGCCTCCCGTAGCAGGGCCGCCGCAATCGCCAGGCGCTGCCGCTGCCCCACCGAAAGCCCGCCCCCGTCGTCCTCGAGCGGGGTTTGCAGGCCAATTTCCCGGCCCAGGCCCACGGTGTCCAGGGCTTGCTGCATGGCTTCCGGGCGGGCGCCAGGGGCCAGCGCGGCCAGGTTCTCCTGGACGGTTCCGGCGAACAGCAGGGGCTCCTGCGGAACCCAGGCCATGCGGGCCCGCAACCACCCCGCCTCGTAGCTGTGTAGCTCGAGGCCATCCAGCAAGACCTGCCCCGCACTGGGGCGGTACAGGCCCAGCAGCAAGCGCAGCAGGGTGCTCTTGCCCGCCCCCGAGGGGCCCACAATGGCCGTGAAGGAGCCCGGCGCGATGCGCAGGTTGAGGTTTTGCAGGGTGGCCGGGCTACCGGGGTAGGCGAAGCTAAGGTTGCAGAGCTCGAGGCCCCCCGCCAGGGTCTGGGGTCGGAGCTGCCCCATGGCCGGGGCCGGGGGCAGCTCGAGCAGCTCCACCAGGCGGGCCGCGGCTCCCTCGGCCTGGGCAAACCCAGTGCCGATGCGGCTCAGCAGTTGCAGGGGAGTCACCGCCAGCCCCAGCAAGGTGAGGAACGCGGTCAGATCGCCGGGGGTCATCTGCCCCCGCTGCACCGCCCCAACCCCCAGGGCCAGCAGCAGGCCCAGCAGCAGCGTGGTAGCGAGCTGCCCTAGGGGCAGGTTGAGGGCCGCAATCAGGGCGCGGGTGCGCCCCAAGCGGTACTGCTGCTGGTTGCTGTGTCGGAAGCGCGCCTGGGCAAAGGCCTGCAAGTTCAGGGCCCGGATCAGCTCCAGACGCCCGAACCCCTCGGCCATGCGGGCGGCCAGGCGCTCCATAGCGGCCTGGGTGCGCCGGCTGTAGCGGGTCACCCAGGCCCCAAGCCAGCCCAGCAGCAAGGCCATGAAGGGCAGCACCAGCAGCAGGTACAGGGTGAGCTGGGCGTAGTGCAACAAGAGCTGGGCTAGCAGAGCCAGCAGCAGAATCCCCTGTACCAGCAGCCCCCCCAGGCTGTAGAACAAAAAGCCCTCGAGCTCCTTCAGATCGGCCACCAGCCGCCCGGTCAGCCCGCCGGAGGAGGCCGGAAGGGCCATCAGGTCGGCTTGCAGCAATCGCTCAAACACCCGCTCCCGCCAGACCGCCGGAATTTTGAGGGAAAGGTAGCCTATAAAGGCCTCGAGCACATACCCGCTCACCACCAGCACCGCCAGCAGGCCCGCCCCCACCAGGAGCACCTCTCCGAGCCGCTCCCACTGCCCCGACAGCACCTGATCGAACAGCGGCTTGACCACCAGGGTGGGCAGCCAGGCCTGGGCCGCCGCCGGCAGCAAAGCCAGCCCGGCCGCCAGCAGAATTTGCGGCAAAAAGGGACGCAGTAGCCGGAGAAGGTTCATGGAAGAAAAGTTTCACCGCTGCCGGAATTTCTAAGCCGTCGCCGGGTATCAGCAGTGGGCCAGCACATACTCCACCAGCTTATCGGCTCCGGGCCGGGCGTCCAGGCGCTTTAGCCGGGCCCGGACTTCCTGGGCCCGCTGGGGCTCGAGCAGCTCGAGGCCCGCAGAGGCCACCTCCGTCGGGCTAAAAACCCCGCGCAACTCGGGGAAAACCCGCTCGTTTAGCCACAGGTTGGGCAGGGCCAGGTGGGGCATGCCCGCCACCAGCCGCCAGACGAAGCGCTGCTTGAGGCTGCGGAGGCCCGGCCCGCTCAAAAGCCAGTGCCAGAAGCCCTCCAGCGGTAGCATCTCCGGCTTGTGCAAGGGCAAGAGCACCAGCGAGGGCAGGCCGGCCAGGGCCAGCTCGAGGGTGTTGGTTCCGGGAATGGTAATCGCCAGCTGCGCGCAGCGCATGGCCGCATAGCGCTGGGGCTCATCCAGCACCAGAACCTCGAGGCCCCCGGTGGTTTGCAGGCGATCGCCCACCCAGCGGGCCCCCACCCCGCCCAGATCTTTCACCAACTCTGCTTCCAGCGCCTCGGCCACCACCGCCTCCGGCAGCAAGCGGCTCTTGACCCAGGCAAACCGCAGGTCGGGCCGGGCTTTAGCCATCTGCTCGGCCACCGCCAGCAAAAACCCCAGCAGGTAGCGGGCCGCAAAAGGGCGGCTACCGGCCAGCAGCAGCACCTCGGCGGCGGGGGCAGGCACTATCGACGCCTCTTGGAGGGCATCCACCACCAGATTGCCCACCACCTCGATGCGGGCCGGGTTCACCCCGCGAGCCTGCATGGCCGCCCGGGTGCGCTCGGAATCCACCAGCACCGCCCGCAAGCCGGGGTGATGGGCCTTGGCATCGAAGGTGTAGGAAAAAGCCGGGTAGCCCGTGGCCCGGCCCAGCAGCACCGCGTCGCGGGGCGCCCCTCCCAGCATCAGCACCAGCCCACGGCGGCCCGTCTTGCGCTCCAAGAGCCTGCGGAAAAGCGCGGAGCGGCCCGAGAGGGCGTCCAGTTGCAGTGCTTCGGCCTTGGTCTGCTCGGTTCCGGCGGCAAACTGGTCGCGGATCAGGAACAGCTCGATGCGGGCCCCGGGCACCCGCTGCCGCAGGCGCGTCAACACAGGCGGCACCCAGGTCGAAAGCTCGCCGGGGCCGTTGGTCAATAGCAGAATTTCGTCCAGCATCTTGGGTTCGACTTCAGACCTCAAAATCCGGCTCGCCCCGCACGAAGCCCGAGAGACGGCGCCTGGAAGGCCCCGCCAGGAAGGCTTTGAGCATCTGTACCTCCTCGGTATCGGGCAGGCCCTCGAGGGGGCGGCCCTCGCGCAGCGCCCGGAAGGCTTGCTCGAGGGCCCGGTAGCGCTCGCCGTGGATGCCGGCCCGGCGCAGCCCCACCGTGTTGAGACGGTAGTGCCGGGCCGGACTGCCGTCGGCCAGGGTAAAGGGCAGGATATCGCGGGTGGGCTTGGAGAGGGCCCCTACCATGGCCCGGGTGCCAATCCGCACAAACTGATGGATACCGGCCAGCCCCCCCACCACCGCATAAGGGCCAATCTCTACGTGGCCGGCCACCGCCACGCCCTGGGTCAGAATCACACCGTCGCCCACCTGGGCGTCGTGGCCCACGTGCACATGGCCCATCAGGTAGCAGCCCGCGCCGATCCGGGTGGGCGCTTCTTCCTTGGTGGAGCGGTGCAGGATCACCCCTTCGCGCAAGACTGTGTTTTCCCCGACCTCGAGCCAGGTCTCCTGCCCTTTGAAGCTTAAATCCTGCGGGAGGCCCCCCAGCACCGAGTGGGGCCCCACCCGAACCCCGGCGGCCAGCCGCACATACGGGTGGATGACCACATGGGGCCCTAGCTCCACCCCAGGGCCTATCTCACAGGGGCCTTCCACCACTGCATACGGGCCAATCTTCACGTCCGGGGCCAGATGGGCTTGGGGGGAAACCACCGCGGTGGGGTGGATGGCAACCCGGCTCACGAAACAGCGCCTCCTGTATCGGAGCGCAACACAAAGGTTAGGGTGGCCTCGGCCCGCAACTCGCCCTCTACCCTGGCTTCGACCTTCACCTTCCCCAAACCCCGCCGGTAGGCTAGCAGTTCCCCTTCCAGAATCAGGGTGTCGCCCGGAACCACCGGCTTCTTGAAGCGGGCCTCCTCCACCCCCACCAGAAACACCAGCCCCCCCGGCTTGAATTCCGGCTGTTTGGTCACCACCGCCACCGAACCCTGGGCCATGGCCTCGATCAACAACACCCCGGGCATGATGGGATAGCCAGGAAAATGGCCTTGAAAATGCGGCTCGTTAAACGAAACGTTCTTCAAGGCCCGAAAACGCTTTTCGTCGGCTTCCAGCACCCGATCAATTAGCAAGAACGGGTAACGGTGCGGCAGGAGCTTGAGAATCTCGTAAATGTCCACGGCTTAATACTAAAGGGCCGGGGCCGCCAAGGGGTTTCAGCGGCTCATCACCGGCTGGAGGGCGTTGGAAAGCTCCAGGGCCAGCTCGAGGGCCTGCAGATCGTCCTCGAGGGTCACCAGCGAGGGTTCCCCTTTCTGAATCCGATCCACAAAATGCTTAAGCTGGCGCCGCAGGGGGTTGTCGTTGTGAATGGCGATGCGCTCGGTCTGAACCTGGGTGCGCCCGTTGGGCTCGACGCGGTCGGGGTCGGGTTGCACAGGCGGCGAGCGGTGCAGCGAGAGCTCGGTGTACTCGCTGTTGAAATCCAGCCGCAGCACCTCGCCGGGCTGGGTGATGGTGAGCGAGCGCTCGGCCTGGGGCGAGATTCGACTCGCGGTAAACAGCGCCCGGGCCCCCGAGGGGAAGTCCACCACGGCCTGGGCGTACTCATCCAGCCCCTCCACCTGCCGGCCCACCACGCTGTAGCGCAAAGGCTTCTCCCGCAGCAGCAGGAGAACCAGGTCCAGGTCGTGAATCATCAGGTCGAGTACCACCCCAATGTCGCGTATCCGACGGTTATTGCCTATGCGACGGGCCTCGAGCACCCAGGGGGTTTTGACCATGTTCATCAGGTCGTTCACGGCCCGGTAAAAACGTACGATGTGCCCTACCTGCAAGACCACGCCGCGTTTTTCGGCCAGCCGCACCAGCTCCCGCGCCTCTTGCATGGTGCGGGTCATGGGCTTTTCCAAAAGCACATGTACCCCGGCCTCCAAAAACATGCGGGCCTGCTCGTAGTGAAAAGAGGTAGGGGAAGCAATCGAAACCGCCTGCACCTTACCCAGCAGGTCTTCCGGGCTGGCAAATGCCGGTACCTCCAGGTCCTGCTCGATGGCGGCCTGACGAAACGGGTCGGGGTCGGCCACCCCCACCAACCGAACCCCCGGCAATCCTGCGTATACCTGAGCGTGGTACGTCCCCATCACACCAACACCCACAACGCCTACATTTAGCTCCATAGAATCCTCGTAACGTGATGCACAAACCCTGCGTCCCAAGCAGGATGATACACTTAACACCCATTTGCAACCACTTTTTCATCAGGCTGGGCTTTAGAGAAAGCTCAGAAACGTCACAGCCTGGGTGTTGCCTCGAGCAGCCTGGCCAGCTCCACGTGCAAACGGTGCGAGGCCCGGTGGGCGACGAACTGCCCTTGGTAGGGCCTGCCGGCCAGGTACAGGTCGCCCAGAAAATCCAGGGCCTTGTGGTACACGGGCTCGTGCAGCATGCGGGGCGTATTGACCAGGCCGTACTCGCTAAAAACCAGGGCATTCTCCAAAGAAGCCCCCTGGATGAGGCCCTGGGCCCGCAGGGCTTCTACCTCGTGCAGAAAGCCAAAAGTACGGGCCGGGGCCAGCGCCTCCAGAGGCGTGGGGGGGCACTGCACCTGCTGGTAGCCAATCCTGGGGTGCGGGAAAAGGATGGTGGTGGTGAGGGCAAACCGCTCCCCCGGCTGGGCCAGCACGCTGCTGCGCCCTTCCTCGACGCGGACAGCACCGCTCAACGGCACCGCCTCCGGGCCCAGCGCCGGAACCCCCTCCAAGGCCGCCAGCCATTCCTGGGCACTACCGTCCAGTATGGGAATCTCCGGGCCGGTCACCTCGATGACCAGACCTTCCCAGATGCCCCGGATAAAGAGCGCGGCCAGCAGGTGTTCTACAGTCATCAGCCGCAGGTTATGCCCCCCCAACACCGTGCAGCGAGCGGTATCTACCACGCTCGAGGCCAGCGGGCGCAGCTCGAGCCCCCCAACCCAAAAACGCACCGGCCCTTCGGCCGGGTGAAACCGCACCGTACCCTGTTCGCCGCTGTGGAGGCCTGTTCCTCGAACCATCATAGGTATCTGACGCGTTTGATAAGCATTCCGGCGGAACCGGTATGAGGCTCACTTCTCCGGTGGAATTCCTTTTAGAAGTTGGCGCAAGCTACGCTCAACGCCCACCAGCCAGTCGAGTACGGCCAGACGCCGCCAGTGCTTGCGGATGGGCTGGGCAGGAATTCCGCTGGCCCAGGTTTCGCCGGGGGGAACCTCTTTGGAAACCCCACTACCCCCCGTCAGGCGGGCCCCTTTGCCCACCCGCACATGGTCGGCAATCACCACCCAGCCCCCCATCAACACCCCATCCTCCACCATGGCGCTGCCGCCAATGGCGCTGCTACCCACCATGACCACGTTTTTTCCTATCTGAACGTTGTGGCCGATGTCGGTGAGGTCGCCAATTTTGCTGAAAGCGCCGATACGGGTCTCCCCCACCACGCTGCGCTGCACCACGCAGTTGGCCCCCAGCTCCACCCCATCCTCCAGCACCACCCGGCCGGTATGGGGCAGGCGCCGGTTGTCTTGAAAGCCAAATCCAATAGCGCCCAGCACCGTGCCCGTACCGATGTGGCAGCCCGCCCCCACACGGGTGCGCGGGTAGAGTGTTACACGGGGCTCGAGCACCGTCCGGGGGCCAACCTCCACGTTCTCGCCCACGTAGCAGTAGGGCCCAACCACCGCACCAGCCCCCACTCTGGCCCCCCGGCACACCAGCGCATACGCCCCTATTGCAGCGGTGGGGTCTACTTCCGCCCCCGCCTCGAGGGTAGCGGTGGGGTGCACGCCCACCTCCGCCCAGGTTTCGGGTCGGTTGAAAAGGGCCAGCACCAGCGGCCAGGCTTTTTGCACCGAGGCAACGCGAATCCGGCTGACACCCGATGGGCACTGGGTTGTTTCATCCAGGATCAAAGCCGCTCCCGTCTCCAGAGCCGCCGGCAAAAACCGGGCCTCCCGCACCACCACCAGCTCGCCCGGCCTGGCCCGGTCGGGCGGGGCCAAGTCGGTAATCTCGGTATCGGGGCCCTCGAGGCGACCCCCCAGACGTTGGGCAATTTCAGAGAGCAGCATACGAAGCCAAAATTAAGCTCCCAGTCAACCCCACCCAAGGCCGTATCGGCTTTGAAAAAAACGAAACCGGGTATGAGCCAACCTAGCTCGTCTGGGAGACCTCGATTACCGCCGCAGTACGTTATCGGAGGTGACCAGGGCATCCCGCAGCACGTGCAGCATATCGAGGGCCTTGCCAGTACCCAAAGCCACCGCCTCCACAGCATTCTCGGCCACCACCACCGGTACGCCGGTGGCTTCTTGTAGCAGCAGATCCAGGTTACGCAGCAGTGCCCCCCCGCCGGTCAGCAAAATGCCCCGGTCAATGATGTCGGCCACCAGTTCGGGCGGGGTGGTCTCGAGCACGCTTTTCACCCCTTGGACAATCTTCTCCAGGGGCTCCTTGAGGGCTTCGATCACATCGTCGGCGGTTACCTCGATGCTCTTGGGCAGGCCCGAAATTAGGTCGCGACCTCGCACCTCGGCTACCATGCCCTGCTCACCCGGTGCCAGCTTGGCCGCCCCGATCTTGATTTTGAGCTCCTCGGCGGTGCGTTCCCCTATCAGCAGGTTGTACTTGTTGCGGATGAATCGAATGATGGAATCGTCGAATTCGTTGCCGGCAATGCGCAGGCTGGTCGAGCGCACGATACCGCCCAACGAGATAACCGCGATATCGCTGGAACCGCCCCCAATATCCACCACCATGCTGCCGGTAGGCTCGGCAATTTTGATGCCGGCCCCAATGGCTGCGGCCAGGGGTTCATCAATCAGATAGGCCCGCTTGGCACCGGCTTCTACGATGGCCTGCACCACCGCCCGGCGTTCGACCTCGGTCACCCCGGAGGGCACCCCTACCATCACCTGGGGCCTAAAAAAGCGCAAAGGGGGCAAAACTTTCTTGATGAAGAGGGTAAGCATCCGTTCGGTCAGGGTGTAGTCGGCGATCACGCCATCCTTCAGAGGGCGGGCCGCCACGATATTGCCCGGTGTACGCCCCAGCATCCGGTAGGCTTCGGCCCCTACGGCCTTGACTTCTTTGGTGTCGCTGACCATGGCAATAACCGAGGGCTCCCGCAACACAATACCCTTGCCACGCATGTAAATGAGCACCGAGGCGGTACCCAAGTCAATGCCTACGTCTTCCCCGCGAAACGAAAATAACCCAGCCATAGCGATTTATTGTACAGGTTTGCATGTGAAGCACAAAGTGTGGTTTTGTCAAAAGGGTTTTATACCGTTTCAGCTTGAATCCTTCACCGTTGGCCGTAGTCAGAGGTGAAGGATTCAAGCCGACCAAAGGGAGTAGAAAAGCATTTCGGTAGGATCGTTTAGGCTTGTCAAAGTGAACGATACTACCGAAATGCTTATTATGCTGTTTATGACAGTGGAACCCCCGCCTCGAGCCAGCGGGCGCTGCGCTTCGAGGTTCAGCATCCAGCAAGGTGAACCCTTCTGGGTTGGCTTCTCAGATGAGCCTGGGAGTATAAAGCAAAACCGGAGCCCTGACGACTCCGGTTTTTTGCGTCCTGGACTTGGTGGGCGATGTAGGATTTGAACCTACGACCCCACGCGTGTGAAGAGTAAAAGCAGCGTACCAAGGCGTACAAGGGTGTTGGAGATTTAGCCTTTAGAACGGGATTTTTGCCCAAAGGGGTTATTCGCTGTTGGGGGTAACTTTTGGGGGTATGAGCAGTTAATGGGGGTACGGTTTGGGGGTACACAACGACCCCACGCCTTAGTACGACCTTGTACGGGATTGGGGGGGGTTGGAATGGGCTCCATTTTGTGGTACTCTAACGCTAGAGTAGCCAAACTCTACCTGACCTGCCGCAAGGCAGGTATTTTTATGCCCCTCCGCCACAACAAAGACCCGCCTTTATCGGCTTTCTTCCGCGAACCCCACAGAGGTCTTTTCGCCCTCGTGGGGTTTTTTGTTGGTTTTCGGCAATGGAAGTTTGCTGATGAAAGGACGTAACAAATGGAACGTTTAGCAATCACTCCAAGGGAGCTCGCGAAGATGCTTGGCGTTAGCGCCAACCACGTTTATAACCTGATTGCGAGCGGTCAGGTAAAGGTTACTCGACTGGGAAGGCGTTTGCTGGTTCCCCGCTACGAGCTCGAGCGCCTGGGGCTCTTGCCCAAGGAAAACCCCGCCGGGGCTGGCGGGGAGCGCTAGGGGGTGGGCTGTGCCACGCTTCTTCAGTAATCATAGCACCCCCGAGCCGCAAGCGCTGCTCGAGCGGCTCGCCAACGTTCAGGCTGTCGGACGCGATAGGTGGACGGCTACTTGCCCGGCTCACGGTTCGGGCAAAAACAAGGCCCTCTCGGTTGCCCTCAAGGGCGATAGGTTGCTGCTGCATTGTTTCGCGGGTTGTCCGGCTAACGCGGTGCTCGAGGCCCTCGGGCTCACCTGGCGAGACCTGTATGCGAAGGATAGCAAGCCCTGGGAGGCCCCCGGCTACTACCGCCCTGTAGCCCCCGAGCGCCCTACAACCCCCGCTGAGGCCCGCGAGAGGTGGGTGCGTTGGTGGGACAAGGCAACCCCTCATCATCCCTTGCTCAGGACATACCTACGCGCCCGAGGGCTGAGCATCACCCCACCCCCGACCCTTCGGCTGGCGACCTGGGGAGAGAAACGCTTCATGCTCGCCCGCGTTGAAGGCCCGCGAGGGCTGGTGGGGATGCACATGACCCTCTTGAAGCCGGACGGCTCAGGACGACTCGAAAAGCGCCTAGCGAAGGGCTCGCATCCCTTGGGTGGGGCCATCCGGCTTTATCCCCTCGAGGCCAGTAAACCCCTGGCCTTGGCTGAGGGCATTGAGACCGCCCTTGCCGTCCACCAGTCCACCGGCTGGCCCGTATGGGCGTGTGTTTCCGCTATCGGGCTCGAGCAGGTACAGCTACCCCCCGAGGCCCTCGAGGTGGTCATCTGTGCCGACCACGACAAGGCCGGCCTCGAGGCCGCCCGCAAGCTGGCTAGGCGGTTGCTGTCGGAAGGCCGACGGGTTCGGTTAGCTACTCCACCCCGCGAAGGGACGGATTGGCTAGACGTGCTGGGGGGTGCGGCATGAGCGCTAGCGAGTTGCTGAGCAATGCCCCCGAGGTGCAACCCGAGCAGGTATGGCCCGAGCCCTTGCCCCTCTTTCGCGACCCCGAGGCCCCCGAGCCCTTCCCGCTGGAGGCCCTCGGGAAGCTGGAGGGAGTAGCACGCGAGACCCTGCGCATTGTGCAAGCGCCCGACGCTTTGGTGGCCGCTTCCTTCCTGGCGGCTGTAAGCCTGGCTGCGCAAGGGCTGGGTAACGTGGTGGTGGATGGTCGGGTACATCCGTTGAGCCTGTACTTGCTCACCATTGGCGAGAGTAGCGAGCGTAAGTCCAGCGTGGACGCTATAGCCACCGCACCCCTACGCGAAAGGCAAAAAACCCTGTACCTGGCTCAGGAAGAGGTTATCACTGCCTGGGAAGGTCAGGTAGCCGCCTGGGAAGCGGAGCGTAAGCGCATCCTTGGTGACAAAAAGCAAAGCCGGGAGGCAAAGGAAGAGGCCCTGGAGAAACTGGGCTCACCCCCGAATAAGCCCTGGAGCGGGGTGTTTCTGGTGAGCGAGCCCACCTTCGAGGGGTTAGTTAAGTTGCTAGCGGACGGTTGGCCTTTGGCGGGGCTGTTCGCCCACGAAGGGGGAGGCTTCCTCGGGGGGCACGCCATGTCCAAAGACCACCGGCTCCGCACCATCGCGGGACTATCCGAGCTTTGGGACGGCAAGCCGATAGACCGCGCAAGGTCGGGAGATGGGGTGACCCTGCTCTTCAACCGCCGTGCGGCTGTACACCTGCTGGCGCAACCGCTGGTAGCCCGCAACCTGCTAGGGGATACCTTAGCCAGAGACCAAGGCATCCTCTCGCGCTGCCTTACCGCCGAGCCCTTGAGCACAGCAGGAACCCGCCGGTACGTGGAAGAGGCCGTGGAGGACACCCCCGCCTATCAGGTTTACGCCGCCCTGCTGGGGCTTGTCTGGGAAAAGGTAGAGCATTCTCTGTTGAACGACCCCGAAAGCCGAAGGCAAGGGCTGGTGCTGCGGAACGTACCCCTAACGCCGGAGGCTAAAGGCTTATGGGTGCAGTTTTACAACCACATCGAGACCAACCTAAAGGGAGACCTGGCCCCCATAAGGGGCTTCGCCGGGAAGCTGCCAGAGCACGCCTTGAGGCTAGCCGGGGTGCTGGCCCTCTACCACAACCCCGAGGCGGCAAGCATTAGCAAGGAGCACCTGGAATCCGGTATCGCCCTGGCCCAGTTTTACGGGGCTGAGGCCCTGCGGCTGACGGGAGGCTACCGCATACCCCGACCCCTGGCGCAAGCGCAAGAAGTGCTGACCTGGATTATCGCCCGCACCCAAGGCCGCACCCCTCGGATGGTGTACCTGCAGGAGGTGTACCAGTTTGGCCCCTCCGAGGTACGAAGCGCCAAAGCCGCCCGTGAGGTGCTGCGGTTGCTTGAAGAACATGGCTACCTGGCCCACCGCCCGAACGCCGAAGTGGAAGGTGCGACCCGCCGGGATGCATGGGAGGTGAACCCGCATGCCATTCCCTAAGTTTCAGGTTTCAACCCCTGCTAAAGTTGCTAATCTGCTAAACAGGGAACAAGAACCCCGTCCAGTACGCAAAGACGAAGATTCGCCCGATTTGCTAAAAGTTGCTAAAGTTGCTAATCCGCTTGCTAATCCAGAGCCCGACCCCTCGGAGGGGGGGGAGTTTAGCAACCCGATTAGCAGGATTAGCAAAAGTTTAGCAGAATCCGCCACTGGCGGTTTATCCTGTCCTGGACGGGATAAACCCGAGGAGTTTAGCAGATTAGCAGGATTAGCAGACTCTCCCGTGCAAACACCAACCCGTGACCCCGACCCCTCGGGTTGTCCCACCCACTGGCAACGAGTGCCGGAGTTGCCCCCTCGAGGCTCGAGGGTGGCTATGGTCGACGAGGCGGGGTTCGGGAACCTGTACCGCTTCAAGGTTGCCGGCAGGTGGTACTTGCTAAAGTTCCTACCCCCCTTCGATGGCCGGCTGTCCATCACCGACCAGCAGGGTAGGGTGCGGGTGCTGGCTTCCCTCGAGGAGGCCGCAAGCTGGCTGGCTTGGTTGGCACAAGCGGATGAAGGGGATGTGGTAGTGATATGAGCCGCTACCCAAACCTACCCCCCGCCCTGCACCGACTGCTCGAGGCCGGCCCCTGGCAGGGAACCCCCACCGAGCTATACGCCACCCTCGAGGCCCACCGGGTAGAGCCCTGGCCCGCTAACCCGGTAGCCCTGTCCTTGTGGTTGAAGCACCACGCGAGGGAGCACAGCATCACCGTGGAGGCCCTCCACACCGGGGAGCACCGGCTGTTGCGGCTGGTACGGGAGTCTAACGGGTTGAAGGGTGCAACGATTCCGGCACATAGCGGCACGATTCCGCCGCATAACGCCGCATTTTTGAGCTTCCCCACCTGGGCCAAGCTTGAGGCCGCCCTACCGGGAATCCTCGAAGCGGTGAGCGGGGAAGTCACGCTGGCTTTTGACCTGGGGCAAAGCCGGGTAAGCCAGGCCGTCCCCATCACCTGGCTACCAGGGGCGGTAGGGCGCTGGGCGGCACAGTTTCCTCACGCGCTCGAGGTGCGTATCTACCCCGGCGCGGTGGAGGTATCCACCGTGTGGCCCCTTTTTTAGGCGTTCAGAAAACTCAGGATGGGTAAGGGGCTCATGCAAAAACTGCGAATCGGTAAGGGCGCAGGTACAGCAAAAAGGCAAAAAGTAAGAATGGGTTAAGGGAAATTTCCCTTAATAGCCATTAGGGGAAATATCACCCGTTCACGTGGTAAGATTAGACATGCCGAGAAAACCACCGCCGGATGAGGTACGACTCAAGGCCATTGGAGTTACCCGGCTGCGCCCTGGTGAGGCCACCTTCACCGTTCGCGTTCGGGGCAAGGCTGCGGTGCTCGAGCGCTTCGAGCGCCTGACCCCCGAAGAGCGAGGGGCTGTGGTAGAAGCCGGTTTTACAGCGCTGGAGGCCGAGGATGAGCAAGAAGCGAACCGCTAACCTGCAAGGCAACGTCAGGCAACGCCCTAACGGGCTGTGGGAATGCCGCTTTTATGTAACCGAGCCGGACGGCATACACCGCCGCCGGGTATCGGTGTATGCGCCTAGCCAGAAGGAGGCCCTGCAAAAAGCCCACGAGTACCAGGTACAGCACAGCCGGGGGCTGGTAGCGCGTCCTGACCGCCGCCGTTTCGGGGACTTCGCCAAGGAGGTACTGGAGCGCCATACCCGAGGCAAGGCCCCCAACACCAGGCGCAACTACCAGCGCGAGCTAGCCCTGGCCCTGGAGCACCTGGGGGACATCCCCTTGCAGAAACTCACCCCCCACAACCTGCGCCGGATGCTGGATCGGATTGGCGAAAAGCACAGCCCCCGCACCCTGGGTAAGGTGCTGGAGCGCGTCCGGCTGGTGCTGCGGGAAGCGCTGGCCCTCGAGCTCATCCACCGTGACCCGAGCGCTGCGGTACGGCTACCCCGAGCGTCAGAGCGGGATAAGGCCGCGCAACACCTGGAGCCCCCACAAGTGCGGCTGTTGCTGGAGTATGCCGAGGCTTCCAAAAGCCCGACTATGGCCCTGTTGCTGCGGGTGCTGGTACAGCTAGGGCTACGCAAAGGGGAGGCGCTGGGGCTGCAATGGCGGGACGTGGACTTCAAGGAGGCCACCCTGCGGGTGGAGCGGCAATACACCCTGCAAGGCAACAAAGCCGATATAGGCCCCTTGAAGACCCGTGCGGCAAGGCGGGTGCTTCCGCTACCGGCTGACCTGCTTGCACGGCTTCAGGCCCGCTATGAAGCCCTGTGCAGCGAGGGCTTCCGGCCCCAAGACCTGCAAAACGCTTTTGTGTTCGGGCTGGACAGGCCGCTGGACGTGAACGCACCCAACCACTTTTTGCACCGCCTGGTGGAGCGCATACGGGCTGACCACCCCGAGTTTCCCGAGGTACGCATCCACGATTTACGCCACACCGCTGCCTCGCTGATGCTGGCCAGGGGCCTTGACCTGTCCCTGGTAGCCGACAAGCTGGGCCACGCCACCCCGAGCGTCACCCTTGGCGTGTACCGTCACCTGTTGCAGGAAGAGCGCAGGGCCGGGGTGTTGGCTTTGGAAGACCTGTTGAGCGGCTCCCGTCACCGAGCCTAGCTCGAGCCCCAATGGGGGTATGGCGTGGGGGTACAAGCGAAAACCGGAGCCTTAGCGACTCCGGTTTTTCTCGTCCTGGACTTGGTGGGCGATGTAGGATTTGAACCTACGACCCCACGCGTGTGAAGAGTAAAAGCAGCGTACCAAGGCGTACAAGGGTGTTGGAGATTTAGCCTTTAGAACGGGATTTTTGCCCAAAGGGGTTATTCGCTGTTGGGGGTAACTTTTGGGGGTATGAGCAGTTAATGGGGGTACGGTTTGGGGGTACACAACGACCCCACGCCTTAGTACGACCTTGTACGGGATTGGGGGGGGTTGACTTTTTCCCCACTTTTTACTACATTTTCTCTAAGATAGGCGAAAGCTATACCAAGTAAGCAAAAGCTGTACCAACCTGCCGTAGGGCAGGCATTTTTATGCCCCTCCGCCACAACAAAGACCCGCCTTTATCGGCTTTCTTCCGCGAACCCCACAGAGGTCTTTTCGCCCTCGTGGGGTTTTTTGTTGGTTTTCGGCAATGGAAGTTTGCTGATGAAAGGACGTAACAAATGGAACGTTTAGCAATCACTCCAAGGGAGCTCGCGAAGATGCTTGGCGTTAGCGCCAACCACGTTTATAACCTGATTGCGAGCGGTCAGGTAAAGGTTACTCGACTGGGAAGGCGTTTGCTGGTTCCCCGCTACGAGCTCGAGCGCCTGGGGCTCTTGCCCAAGGAAAACCCCGCCATGCAGGGCGGGGAGCGTTAGGGGGTGTGCTGTGAATATCCCTAAGCCCATTCTACAAGACAAGCTGACCTTCCTCTCGCACTTCCCCCACAACCAGCGGGCCACCGCCACTAACTTTCTGCTCGAAGCCGTCCGCGCCGGCTGCAACGAACCTAACCAGGTGGTGGGCTACGCCCTTGAAACGGCGTGCCGCCGTTGCCACCTCGAGGCCGCGCAAACCCTGCGGTTGCTCTCCCACCTTGACCCCGAGGCCCTGTTAGCCGGGGCACGCTGGGCTTTGTGGTGGGAGAGTCTGTCCCCCGAGGAGAAGCGCCGTTTTCGGGAGGGGCGGGCTGAGGAAGCCATAGAGCGCTGGATGGCAGAACAGCCCCCGACCGAGAAACAGCTACGCTACCTCGCCAGTCTGGGCTACCGTGGGCCGACACCCGCTAATCGGCTCGAGGCTTCCCGGCTGATTGACGAGCTTGTGAAGGGGGTGCGCCATGCCTAGCCCCCTACAAGCCGCTAGCATCCCCCCCTCTTTGCGCCCGCTGAAGCAGTGGGTGCTCTGGCGCTACGAGGTGCGGGGTGGCGAGAAAACCAAAGTCCCCTTCCGCCCCTCCAGCGTGAAAGCCAAGAGCAACGACCCTGCCACATGGGTTGATTTTGAAAGCGCCGTGAAGGCCTTTGAGCGGGGCGGCTTCGATGGGGTGGGCTTCGTCTTCGCCAAGGATGGCGGCATCGTGGGGGTTGATTTGGACTGGAAAGGCTGGGCCGGGGAGGGCGTGCCCCTCGAGGTTCAGACCATCGTAGATCGGCTGAACTCTTACACCGAGTGGAGCCCGAGCCGGAAGGGCTGCCACATCCTGCTAAGGGGCAAGCTGCCAGCCGGGATTGGCAAAAAAGAGCATCTAGCGCCCGGTGTAGACCTCGAGGTGTACGACCGCGTGAGGTTTTTCACCGTGACCGGGGAGCGCTGGGAAGGCTACCCCGCTGACCTAGAGGAGCGTCAAGCCGAACTCGAGGCCCTGTTAGCTGAACTCTTCCCCCCACGAGAGAGAAAGCGCCCGCTGCCCGAGCCCCCACCCCCACCACCGAGGGAGGTCAGGATAGGGGGCTCTCCCAGGAGGCTCACCGCGCTGCTAGGCGCTTACGCAGAGGCGGTGAGAACGGCTCAACAGGGTACCCGGCACAATACCTTGATTGGTTACGCCCGTGCCGCCGGTGGATTGGTGCCGCACGGATTAGACCCCCAGGAAGCGGAAGAGGCCCTGGTAGCCGCTGCCCTCGAGGCCGGACTACCCGAGGCCGAGGCCCGAGCAGCGGTGCGGTGGGGGCTCGAGGTGGGCCGCTCCCATCCCCTTTACCTGGAGGACGCTCACGCTTACCAACCCTCTACCTACCGGGCCCGTGTCTACAAACGGCTGAGGAGGTGGGTATGACCTTCCCCGACCTGCTCAAGAAGGTGGAAGGGGCCCGAGCGGAGACCCTGCCCGCGCTGCTGCCCGAACTGTTCAAGGGCATGTACGAGGCCGCGCTGCTGGACACCGAGACGGAAGCCCTATTCCAGGCCGTCAAGAAGAAGACCGGGGTTAGTGTCGGTGCGTTGCGTAAAGACTGGGCCCGCTACCGCACCACGTGGGAGGAGAAGGCCCGGCAAGAGACCGCCCCTAGCCTCACCCCCGAGGCCTTTGAGGCCGCACAGGAGCTCTCGAAAGACCCCGCGCTACTCCACAAAGCGATTGAGACCATAGGGGGGTTAGGGGTAGTGGGAGAGCAGGAAAACCGGGGCCTGCTTTATCTGGCCCTGCTATCCGCTAAGTCTCAGACTCCTATCTCGGTGCTGGTCAAAGGCCGGAGTTCGTCGGGCAAGTCTTTTCTCGTCTCAAACGCGCTGAAGCTAATCCCCCCCAGGGGTTACTACGAGCTCTCATCCATGAGCAGCAAGGCCCTGGTGTACACCGACCTCGACTTTTCCCACCGTCACCTGGTGTTGTACGAGGAAGACGGCTTGCAGGCTGCGGATGTGCTCTACTTGATCCGCAGCCTGCTGTCAGAAGGGCAAATCCGCTATCTCACCGTGGAGAAAAACGGTAGTGGGAAACTCGTAGCCCGAGAAATAACCCGACCAGGCCCTACAGGACTCATCACAACGATGACCAAAGGGCTGACGAAAGAGGACAACGAGACCCGCACCTTCTCCCTCTACATGGACGACAGCAAAGAGCACACCCTTCGGGTGGTGGCCGCCCTAGCCGAGCGGGAAGCCCTGGGTACCCGCTCCGAGGTAGACACTACGCCCCTGGCACGCGCTCTACGAGGCCCTGCCCCAAGCCGAGGTGATAGTGCCCTTTGCCCCCCACATCACCCGGCTGCTTGAGTCCAAAGACCTGCCTGAGGACTTGACCCGGCTCCGTAGGGATTTTGTACGCTACCTGACGCTGGTAAAAGTGATAACCCGGCTACACCACGCCCGGAGGGAGACCCAGGGGGGTTGCCTGGTGGCTACCCTCGAGGACTACGCCCTGGCCTACCACCTGGCTGCTCGCCCGATGGCCCGGAGTGTGCACACCATCAGCCCCCAGGCCCTGGCGTTGGCTCGAGCCGTGGGCGAGGTGCACGCTCTGAAGGTGGAAAAGGCGCAAGAGAAAGGCGGTTCTGAGGAGTCGGTGGTGGTTTACGCCAAAGAACTGGCTAAGCACCTACGCTGGGCGAAACGGACGGTGCACAAGTGGCTAGACCAGGCCGAGGCGGCTGAGCTAATAGACATAAACAAGGACGGTAACCGGTTAGCCATCCGACCCCTGGAAGGGGCCCGCCTGGAAGAAGAATCCTTCCGGCTTCTTCCCGAGCCTGAAAAGCTGGCCCAGGAGTTAGGAGAGGGGGGTAGCTACATCCACCCCATCACCGGAAAACTCTGCGTGCTCTATCCTTCCGAAACAGCGTGCACGTTTTCCCCAAAAACCCCAACAAATAACGTCCAGAACGATGGAAACCATCGTGCACGCTATGTGCACGAACGTGCACGGGAGGAGGAGAAAAGCCCTCTGGAAGAGGAAAAAACCCGTGCACAAGGGGAAGCGCCTTCTTTATCGCAAAAAACCGAGGAGCGCGCACGCACCGTGCACCCCCCCCGTGCACGCTCGGGGTGGAGGGAGGTATAGCGTGCCCACCCCCCGTACACAAAACACCGCGAATGCCGTCCTGGACGTAAAGAGGAATGTGCACGCTGTTTGCCCCGTCCTGGACGGTGTTTCTCCTGGGGGTGTGCACATCCGTGCACATGGCGTGCACGATGGTTTTTACTGTCCTGGACGGCATTACCACCCGATTTTGAGTGAATCGTGCACGCACTTTGGGGAAGAAAGAGGCACGCAAAGGAGGAGCCCATGACCCGACTGGATCTCCTGGCCGCCCTGCGGGCCCTTGAGGCCCTGCCCCTGGCCCGGGAGGGGGGGAGGCTCCTCCTCCCCGAGGAGACCCCGGAAGAGGTTTTCCAGGCCATCCGCCCCCACAAGGCCCGCCTCCTCCGGGCCCTGGAGGACGGGGAGGAGGTGCCCGCCCGCGCCCTCCTGGAAGACCCCCGCCGCCGGGCCCTCCTCCTTTTGCCCGAAGAGGGGGAAGAGAAGGGTGTGAGCCTTACCCGCGACCCCGACCCCTCAGGCTGCCCTACCCACTGGCAGAGGGTGCCCGAACTACCCCCTCGAGGCTCGAGGGTGGCTATGGTAGACGAGGCGGGGTTTGGGAGGCTATACCGCTTCAAGGTCAAAGGGGTGTGGTACTTGCTGAAGTTTCTACCCCCCTTTGACGGTAGGGTGTCCCTGACCGACCAGCAAGGAAGGGTGAGGGTGCTGGCTTCCCTGGATGAGGCCGCTGGCTTCCTGGCCCTGGTGACAGAGGACGAGGAGGATGTGTTGGTGATATGAGCCGCTACCCCCACCTACCCGCTGCCCTGCTGGGGCTGCTCGAGGCTGGCCCCTGGGAAGGAACCCCCACCGAGCTTTACATCGCCCTCGAGCCCTACCGGGTAGAGCCCTGGCCCGCTAACCCGGTGAGCCTGAGTCTGTGGTTGAAGCACCACGCTGAGGCGCACGGTATCCAGGTGGAAGCCCATCACACCGGGGAGCGCCGGGTGTTGCGGCTGGCACGGGTGGCTAACGGGTTGAAGGGTGCAAGCGAACCGGAACATAGCGGCACGATTCCGCCGAATACCGCCGCGTTTTGGAGCTTCCCCACCTGGGGGGCTTTACGTGAAGGCCTTCCGGAGGTGTTTGACGCCCACCCCTCTGAGATGACTTTTACCCTCGCGTACCGTTACCCGAACTGGCAAAGCGCGAGGGTGGTCAAGCGCTTCTTTCTCGAATCTGAAGCAGCGGAGGATTCCTTACGCTACCCCCAGGTGTGCGAGGTGCGTATCTACCCCGGTGAGGTGGATATAGCCACCGTGTGGCCTATGGAGAATAGGATTGAGTATGCCGAGCTTTGACTACGAACGCGCCGCCACCATCCTGGCCGAGGCCGCATTCTCGGACGACCAGAGTGTGTGTCAGCGTCACGGAATCACGGATAGGACGCTGCGCCGCTATCGTGCGCGGCTGCTGTCCGACCCGCGTCTGTCCGCTTTCGTCCAGGAGCGGCAAGCGCGGCTTGCTGAGCAGTGGGCACACGAGCTGGCACCCGCTATCGGTGCGGCTGTTCGGTTTCTCCGGCAAGCCGCACAAAGCGCTGACCCCACCAACCCCGCCGCAATCCGCGCTGTGGCCGAGGCCCTGAAAGCGTTGGCCGAGATAGACATGACCCGCGATATGCTTCGCTCTCGAGTTGGAGGTGACACGTGGGACTTTGGGAAAAACTAAGGCGACTTGAACGGATACAACAAACTGGTGAACGCAGCATCACGCTTCACCGTTCGTACGCGCTGAATAGCGAGCTACACCCGACCCCGGAGCAGCTACGGAAAGCCGAGGCGCTGTGCGAGCAGGCCCGCCGCGAACACCCACGCGCGGTGCTGATTGTTCGTTTTGGCCCCGAGGGGGAGGTCACAGTCACACCCGCAAGGAGGATGCCTACGCTTGGTGCAAAAGCGCCTCATCGTGGCTGAGGCGCTAAAGACCTAAAACACCACCCCTCTTGACCCTTGGGAGGGGGGATTTATCGGTCAAAACAAAAGCGTACTTACTTTACTAAGTGCGCTTTTTGGTAGGCAACCGTGTATAATCCCTATATGCCAAAGGGTGAGAAGCTGCATCTGGTAAGACCCCCACGTGAGGCCCTAGCCGCCCGGTGGGGGTTGCGATTGTTTGAGGACGGAGAGACTGGTGAGCGGGTTTATATCCGTGCCCTTGCCGTGGTACTCGAGCGGTTCAAAGCGCTACCCCCGGACAAGCGGGGCCGGGTGGTGGAGGCCGGGCTCGAGGCTTTAGGGCTGTTGGAGGTGCAGGATGAGC